>JANQLC010000004.1 GCA_028280815.1 Flavobacteriales bacterium
GGTTTTGATGCGCTTTAAAGCCTTTATTAATAAGAGATAGCCCGTTTATGACGGTTAATGATAAAAGACGCGTGCGTACCGTCTCAGAATGACGATTAACCTACGATTAAATGACGGTTTTATCGGATTTCGTCTTTGTTTGGGGGGATATCCTGATTTGCCTATGTCGACTGTAATTACTGGCGTTCCCGCCCATTTTCACCCTTGTTCAATTTGATGGAATTCGTTTTACCCCCTGTAACAATGGAATACTGAGAGACCCATATGACACCTGGTCTGACAGCATAAAGCGGATTGTTTTCAAGCCGAGCCCATAGCGATCATTTAATATCGATAAAGGCAATACGCTGCCTCAACTCGTGAATGACCCGTTCTTTCTCATCAGACTTAGACTCAGCGATGTATAGTGATATTTCTTTAAAGTTTTTAATGCTTCCTTTCGGTTTCTTGCCGTTTTTATTGCAATATAGAATAAAGCACGCAAAAGCCATTCGCTTATTGCCGTTGTGCAGTATATGCAATTTGGTTATATCGTACCATATGTTAAATGCTTGTGCCGCAAAACCCTTATAATGACCCGACTTCACGATAAATTCAATTTTGCCATCCAATCGTTCCATTTGTCCATCACTCAGCTTTGGGAAATACTCGTCTGAGAAGAAACACTTAGCCAAAAATTCAGCGATATAAATAAACTTATATTTTGAAGACTCCAAAGCTTCAGGTCTTTGCAAGGGCTTCAAAGACTGATTTGTAAGGCATCAAAACTTTGCGCACATGAAGCAATGCTTTATAGTGTTCTTTTATAAGCTGCTTTGGGATTTCCTTATTCTTGTTGCCATCGTAAACCTTTGACCAAGGGGTGTTTACGGCATGCGTATAATCGACGAGAGAAAACGCTTTTTCGTTCCCGTAAATATTTATAACGCTATCAATAGTTTCAATAGCATTCTTGTCATCCATACCCTTAGTATCGTAGATTATCTCACCTCCACTTTTCATTTCCCAATAAAGATCAGGAATGACGGGGCCGTATTGCCACGCCTCAATCTTATTTTCAAATAGATACGCATCGTACTTTGCAGCGTGAAAACCAAAAATGATATAAACCAATTTTTGGATTTGCAAACGATCAGCTTTGTATCGCAGCTTTTTCAATAAGGTATGAGTAACAGAAAATAGCATGCCTAAAGTTCTTTGCTTGGAATGAGGCAAAGATACATCATCGGCTCGATTTATTCAAGGCTTCATTGATTTTTAGGCCGAGCATTCGGCTCTATCCAACGCCTCTGACTTTTTCCCAAAGGGGAATCTGTTTTTTGTATGCATTGGATTGTCAATTAAGTATGGCAAAATTTCGGGTTAGAAGGGCATGACAGCAGGCTTAGCGACTATTTTAGCAGGTATTCACCAAGTCTATATCGCTTTGCGGAGGAGGCCCTGATTGTCAGGTGGGAGAAAGCACGCTTTCGGCTTGATGTTCCCAGCCGGCTTTGGGCGCGGCTTATCCAGTGATCCCTAGCGTCTTTGGCATGGTCTTTTTCTATAGCCGATGTAGGCGGAAGCGGGTTTTGGACTGCTCGTCTTTTCTGCGATGGATGTGGGTGGGTTTGGATTGCGCGGGCTGGGTGGTTTGATTGGGTTGTCAGTTGTCGTCTTTTTGCATGGGCATTTTATGTGATTGGCATGGACGGGTTTTGGACTTCTCTTTTTTCCTCCTTGTCTCGCATCGGTTTTCTCGCGCTTGTCTTTCCGCTAATTGGCTCAGTTGGGTCAAGGGTTGTTTCGTCGGCTGTTGCGGGTCGGGTTGAGTGGATTGGATTGCGCGAGCTGGCTGCTTTGCACTGCTGCATTGGCGAATTGCTGGGCGCTCGCTTTGTTTCGCTGGCATTTTGGCCAGCTGTTCTGCCTTGCGCTAACTGGGTTATGGGTTGATGCACGGTCCCAGGTTAGCGCTTGGGTTGTTTGCGTGGGCTGGGTTTTGGAACGCGTTGTTTTCCCTTTTACTTCACCGGGTTTTTTGCATAGGCCTTTTCTGCGTTTGGCATGAGCGGGCTGGGACTTCTCGTTTTTCCCCCTTTTCCCGAATCGGATTTTTTGCGTTTGTCTTTCTACGGTTGGGGTAGGCGCGTTTTGGGTTGCTCGATCGATCGGTGAGCTGCCACGTGAGTCGGCGGCTTGGATTGCGTGGCTTAGATCAGCTTGTCAGCTGTCTGGATTTTGCACTTGTCTTTTCTGCGATTGGTTTAGCTGGATGCTGGATTGCGCAGTTTGGGTTGGCTTTGTTTCGTTGCCGCGTGGCTCGGTTTGCTTTTTTGCACTGCTGCATTGGCGAATTGCCTGTCATGGGTGCATGATTGCGTCGGTCGAGTGGCTCGGTGCTGTGTTGATTAGATTGTCAACTGATCCGCACGGTTTTCGCTCTTCTCTTTACAGGCGGCGTGGGTGCTTCAGCGTAGAAATATCAGTCCGCTTAGGTAGGCAAAGGGGTGCTGTTGTCGTGCTGAGGTGATCTGTATCACGTATCAAAAAGCGAGTTGACACCGCTTCAGTCGCGCGCTTTGCGAAGCGCTACTTCCTCATAGGCCTCGATGCGGTCACCGACCTGGATATCATTGTAATTCTCGATATGCAAACCGCATTCGTAGCCTTTAGACACTTCTTTTACGTCTTCTTTAAATCGCTTTAGCGAAGCCAACGCGCCGCTATAGAGGACCACGCCCTCGCGGATCAGCCTAACCTTAGCATTTTTACCGAGCCTTCCATTTAACACCATACACCCGGCTACGGTTCCCACTTTTGAGATTGTAAAGAGCCCCCTGACTTCCGCATCGCCCAAAATCCTTTCTTTCGTCTGGGGTGCGCGCATGCCCTCCATCGCAGCGCGAACGGCATCGATGGCCTCGTAAATCACCGCGTAGGTACGGATGTCGATCGCTTCGCGCTCGGCGACAGCGCGCGCATTTCCAGTAGGTCGAACCTGAAATCCAATGATGATGGCATCGGAAGCACTGGCGAGCAAAACATCGGACTCCGTAATTTGGCCGACGCCTTTGTGAATGATTTTAATTTGAACCGATTCGATAGCGAGCTTTTGCAGTGAATCGGCGAGCGCTTCTACCGAACCGCCCACATCGCCTTTGATAATCATGTTGAGCTCTTGAAAACCACCCAGGGCGATGCGCCTTCCGATTTCATCTAAGGTGATGTGCTTCTGTGTGCGCACAGCTTGTTCGCGCTGGAGCTGTTCGCGTTGGCTGGCTATATCTTTCGCTTCGCGCTCGTCGGCATACACCTTAAACTTATCGCCTGCTGTCGGCGCCCCATTGAGACCGAGCATCACAACGGGGGTGGAAGGGCCGGCCGCTGTGATATTTTTGCCGCGCTCATCGAGCAGTGCCTTTACCCTCCCCACGCAGCAGCCCGCCAGTACGCAATCCCCCACCTCGATCGTACCCGCCTGCACCAAGAGGGTAGCCATGTAGCCCCGACCTTTGTCTAGGGAAGCCTCAATGGCGGTTCCAACCGCAGCTCTATTTGGATTGGCTTTGATATCCAACAGCTCCGCCTCGAGTAAAACTTTTTCAAGCAAGTCTTCCACACCCTGTCCAGTCTTGGCAGAAACCGCTTGAGATTGAATTTTACCCCCCCAATCTTCCACCAAGAGGTTCATGCTGGCCAAGGTTTCCTTCACTTTATCGGGCTTGGCCTCGGGCTTGTCTATTTTATTAATCGCAAATACGATCGGTACACGGGCTGCCTGGGCGTGACTGATCGCCTCCCGGGTCTGTGGCATGACATCGTCATCGGCTGCGATCACAATGATGGCGACATCCGTCACCTGAGCGCCCCGCGCACGCATAGCTGTAAAGGCTTCGTGACCGGGGGTATCTAAAAATGTGATGCGCTGGCCATTTGGCAGCTGTACACCGTACGCGGCGATATGCTGTGTGATTCCACCGGCCTCGCCAGCGATTACATTGGACTTTCGAATGCGGTCGAGTAAAGCGGTTTTCCCGTGGTCTACATGTCCCATTACCGTAACGATGGGTGCACGGGGTTTCAAATCCGCTGGGTCATCTAACTCAAACTCGTCTTCGAGCTCCAAACCCGCCGTCGTGAATTGAACTTCAAAACCGAATTCATCGGCTACGACGGAGAGGGCTTCCGCATCCAGGCGCTGGTTCATGGTCACCATAATCCCCAGCGACATACAAGTGGTGATCACTTCCGCAATGGGGATTCCCATAAGTGTTGACAGCTCACCGACCGTAACGAATTCAGTGACTCGGAGCACCTTGCTCTCTTGCTCTTGATCCCGTATTTCGCGCTTGCGCTGTTCGCGACGGGCTTCGCGTTTCTCCCTCCTGAATCTATAGGCCCTGGATTTACCCCCTTTCTTGTTGGTCAGCTTATCTAAGGTTTCTTTGACCTGCTTTTGAATCTCTTCTTCTGTGGGCTCAGCCTTGATGAGCCTTCCCTTCCGGCTGGAGCCTCTGGCATGGCCCTGTCTTTTTCGCCCATCGGGGATTACCTCTTTTCGGATGCGCTTGCGCTTGGGTTTGTCCGATCCAGCAGACTTGGGGTCGAGCTTCTCAGCGGGCTTCTTGGCGAACTTTGACAGGTCGATTTTTTCTCCGGTAAAATGGGGACCATTCAATTTTTGATACTGGGTCTGGATCACCGTTCCCGCAGCGCTTTGATCACCATCTCTTTCCTGTTGCGGCCTTGCAACGGGTTCGCTCTTCACCGGGGGTGGAGATTCGGACTTGGGGGGGGCCGCTTTTGGCTTTTGCGCTCGGGTAGGCTCATCCCCCTTTAAACTGTCCAAATCAACCTTTCCAAGGGTTTTGGGCCCGGGTAGAGGTTGTGATTTACCCCGAATCACCGCTTGCACCTTGGCATGTTCAGCTGCCCTTTCCAAGTCGGCCTCATGCCTGGCCAACATCTCTTCCCTTTCGAGTCGTTTGGCTTTGCTGATCTCCTCTGACTGCTCGGCAAGCGACTTATCCGATTGAAACGCGTCGAGTAACAGCTGATATATCTCGCCATCCACTTTGGTATTGGGGCGCACATCGATAGCCAATCCACGGCTATCAAAAAAGTCGGCTGCCGTCTGCATGGAGATGTTGAGCTCCTTGAGTACTTTGTTCAAACGTATGTGCTTTACCGCTACCATAGGGCTTCGTTCTACAGCTTATTATAGACGCACCATCACCTCACTCAAATTCCGAAGCTAAGATAGTGCGAACTTCCACAATGGTCCCCTCTTCCAAATCGGTGCGCTTCACCAAATCCGAGACGGATAGGTCCAGGACGCTCTTAGCCGTATCGCAACCGATGGCTTTGAACTCATCGATAATCCACGGGTCGATCTCATCGGAAAATTCATTCAAATCCACGTCTTCCTCCTCTTCTTGATCCCTGAAAACGTTTAATTCGCAATTCGTCAGCCTAGAAGCCAAGCGAATGTTGTGCCCATTTTTACCGATGGCTTTGGATACCTCACCAGCGTCCAAATAAATGTTGGCCACTCGGTTTTCCACATCCAAGTCGATGGATGTGATCTTTGCAGGCGATAGGCTGCGCTGGATATACAGCCGTTTGTTGTTCGTATAATTGATCACGTCGATATTCTCATTGTTGAGCTCGCGTACGATTCCGTGTATCCGAGAGCCCCGCATCCCCACGCAGGCCCCAACTGGATCGATTCGATCGTCGTAGGACTCCACGGCTACTTTTGCCTTTTCGCCGGGTGAACGCACGACGGCTTTAACGGTGATCAACCCATCCAAAACCTCTGGAATTTCTTGTTCAAAGAGTTTTTCCAAAAACTGGGGGGCGGTTCTCGACAAGATGATAACCGGTTTACTCCCCTTGATTTCGACATTTTTGATAACGGCGCGAATCGTATCACCTTTGCGAAAGAAATCCGTCGGTATCTGTTGATCGCTGGGCAAAACCATTTCACTTTGATCCTCGTTGATCAAGATTACGTATCGGCGATGGATGTAATTGACTTCGCCCAATGCGATCTCACCCAGGCGGTCCTTAAACTTCTTGTAGGTCATCGCGTTGTCGTGTTCCTGTATCTTTGCGCTCAGGTTTTGGCGTAGGGATAGGATGGATCGCCGCCCCAATGCGGCTAACTCGATCTCTTCGGAAACCTCTTCACCCACCTCGAAATCCGGCTCGATCTCACGCGCTGCAGACCAAGCGATCTGGGCATTGGGATTTTCCACTTCACCGTCTTCGACGACCCTGCGGTTTCGCCAAATTTCCAAATCGCCCTTATCCGGATTCACGATGATATCGATGTTTTCATCCGTGCCGTACTTCTTTTTCATCACCTGGCGTATGGCTTCCTCCAAGATCGCCATAAGCGTCACGCGGTCGATGTTTTTTTCGTCTTTAAAGTCTATGAAAGAATCTATTAGCGCTTGTTGCTCCATCTGCTATGTCTATGACTCACCAAACTTCATCGCGATTGAATTTTTCTCGGCTTCTGACGAGTGCCCCCCTTTGACCGCGTCAAAGAAAAGCGGTAAACGCTTGTGCCGGCATTTTTTGCTTCGAGCCGTTCACCTCTAATCGAAAAAGGAGCCTTAAAAAGCTCCTTCCTCCCTTGAATCCCGGAAAAAAATCTGCTTGCAAATATACAACTTTTTCAACCATAAAAATCAAAGCAACCCGCCTATCGGGCGTAAATGGGTATCCTAATGCGCTTCGAGCCAATTGTCCCCAACACCGAGATCGACTACCAGTGGCACAGCGAGCGGAAAGGCGTGTTCCATCTCATCCCGTACCAAGGTTTTAACCGCCTGCAGCTCTTCCCTTCGTACATCAAAGACCAATTCGTCATGCACTTGGAGCAGCATCTTGCTCTGGAGTTGACCCTGGCTGAACCGCTGAAAAATGCGGTTCATCGCAATCTTGATGACGTCTGCCGCACTGCCCTGAACCGGGGCATTTACGGCATTGCGCTCCGCATGGCTGCGCACGACGGAATTGTTGGAATGTATGTCTTTGAGGTAACGCCGACGCCCCAATAGGGTTTCGACGTAGCCGTGCTGACGCGCCCAGGCCACCTGCTTGTCCAAGAAGCTTTTCAAGGTTGGATAGGTCTCGTAATAAGCATCGATCAGCGCTTTGGCTTCGGCGCGTGAAAGCTGGGTCTGCGCGCTGAGTCCAAAGGCGGAAACACCGTATACAATACCAAAATTAACCGTTTTGGCCTGACTTCGCTGCGCAGGCGTCACCGCCTGTAAATCTACACCGAAAACCTTGGCTGCCGTGGAAGCGTGTATATCTTCCCCCTTCTCAAAGGATTCCGTCATCACCGGGTCTCGACTCATCGAGGCGATCAAGCGCAGTTCGATCTGCGAGTAATCGGCTGACAACAAAACGTGGTTTTCGTCCCGCGGCACGAAGGCCTTGCGGATTTCCCGACCGCGCGGGCTGCGAATCGGAATATTTTGCAAATTCGGTTTGTTAGAGCTGAGACGCCCCGTAGCCGCTGTGGTCTGGCTGTAAACGGTATGTACACGGCCCGTTTTTTCGTCCACCTCTTTGGGCAGGGCATCGACATAGGTGGATTTGAGCTTCTGCAGTTGGCGGTAATCCAAGATTTCATCTACTATGGGGTGTTTGCCGCTGAGCCCGCGCAACACCTCCTCCGATGTGGCGTACTGCCCGGTTTTGGTCTTTTTGGGTCTGTCGGACAGCTTCAACTTTTCAAACAAAAGGATGCCGAGTTGTTTGGGCGAAGCGATGTTAAACGGTGATTCAGCGTATTCGTAAATCCGCTTCTCCGCTTGCTGCATATCGGTGTGCAGCCCCACTGCGAGGCGCTGCAAAGCGGCGGTATCGATTTTGACGCCCTCGACCTCCATGGCCTGCAACGCGTTGACCAAGGGCATCTCCACTTCGTAAAAGAGCTTTTCAGACCGGATTTCCTTTAGCTTGGGTTCAAATAGGGTTTTTAAGCGAAGGGTGATATCGGCATCCTCCACCGCGTATTCGGCCTGCAGCGGCACCGGCACCTCGCGCATGGTCTTCTGATCTCTGCCCCGCTTACCGATCAAACGCTCGATGTCAATCGGTTTGTAGTTCAAATAGGTTTCAGCCAGCCCATCCATATTGTGTCGCATATCGGGATTGATCAAGTAGTGCGCCACCAGGGTATCGAAGAGGGGTCCGGCAATTTGGACGTCGTACTTGTGGAGCACCTTTAGGTCGTACTTAAAATTGTGTGCGACCTTCAGCATGTTTGACGCTTCGAAGAAGGGTTTAAACTCGGTTAGAATCTCACGCGTTTGGTCAAAATAAGGCGGAAATACGACATAATAGCCCTTGCCCGGCGCATAGCTAAAAGCCAGGCCGACCAGTTCGGCTTCGAGTGCATGTAAGCTCGTGGTCTCCGTATCCAAGCAGACCACCGATTGCTTCAAGAGGTTTTGAATCAAGAGTTTACGCCCCTGTTGGCCGGTCACGGTTTGATACCAATGGTCGAGGCTTTGGAGGCTGTGGTGGCCGTTTGGCTGGGCGGATGCGGGCGGTGCTGCGCTTGCTGTTTCAGGCGCGGATTCAAAGAGGGAAGCCTGCCCCTCGGCTTCGTCAGCTGCGATTCCAAATTCTCTCGAGACGATTTCCATCGCACGGCGGAATTCCAAGTCTTTAAAAATCGCTTCTACGCTTTTTAAATCGGGTTCCGCTGCCCTGAGGCGCTTTTCGTCAAACGATATGGGCACATCGGTTATGATGGTGGCCAATCTCTTGGACAACAAGCCTTGTGCCTGGTGATCTCGGATCTTTTCCCGCATCTTTCCCCTGAGCGCTTCCAGGTGTGCAAAGAGGTTTTCCATACTCCCGTATTCGGCCATGAATCGCTTGGCCGTCTTTTCTCCCACGCCGGGCAGGCCGGGGATGTTGTCCACGCTATCGCCCATCATGCCCAAAAAATCGACGACCTGAGCCGGATGTATCACGCCGAACCGCCGCTGCACTTCTCGGATATCCCAGATTTCTACATCGCTTCCGCGCCCCGCCGGGCGATACATAAATATTTTGTCGGAGATCAGCTGTGCAAAGTCCTTGTCAGCCGTCATCATATAAACCGTATAGCCCCGTCTTTCCGCTTGCTTTGCGAGGGTTCCGATGACATCATCCGCTTCGTAGCCCTGGGCGGATAGCGCGGGAATGCGAAACGCCTTTAAAATCTCTTGTATATGGGGGACAGCTATGCGAATGGCTTCGGGTGTCTCCTCGCGATTGGCTTTGTATTCGGGATATTCCCGATGGCGAATCGTCTCGCCACCCACATCGAAAACCGCAGCGATATGGGTGGGCTTCTCGCGCTTGAGCAAGTCGATCAAGGTGTTGGTAAAACCCATGATGGCCGAGGTGTTCAAGCCTTTGGAGTTGATCCGGGGGGTTTTAATAAATGCGTAGTAGCCCCTGAAAATCAAGGCATAAGCATCCAAAAGAAACAACCTTTTGTCGTCGGTGCCGGTTTTTCCCATAGGGCTGCTTAAAATCTGTTGGCAGATCAAAATGCGAACTCCCTGCAGCGATCGCACTTAAATTCGGACTAAAGGTATCGACTATACGGCAAACCGTCGGTCCCATGAGATGAGATGGCTGCAGTTCTGTGATTGGGCATCGCGAAAACATTTGTAGTTTTGTGACCTCATAAGATGTATCCATGGTCAATGCTGTGATCTCGGGTTCCGGCTCCTTCTTACCGGAAAAAGTGGTTCGCAACGCGGATTTCCTAAGCGCCCGATTCTTCGATGAAGAGGGACAGCCCATGTCGGCTGAAAACGAACAGATCATAAGGCAATTCGAAGCGATCACGGAGATTCGAGCGCGCCGATATGTCGGCGATCAAATGTGCAATTCAGACATGGCCGCAGCAGCCGGTTGCCGTGCCGTCCAGGATGCCGAGATCGACAAGGAACAAATCGATTACGTCATCGCAGCCCACAACTTTGGCGACATCAGTTCCGATGAGAAGCGCGTCGATATCATGCCATCCCTATCGGCCAGGGTGAAGCACAAACTAAGGATTAAAAATGATCGCTGTGTGCCTTACGATGTGATATTTGGCTGTCCAGGCTGGTTAGAAGGCTTGATTTTGGCCTATCATTTCATCCGATCTGAGCGCGCCCAGCACATCTTGGTGGTCGGTTCTGAAACCCTGAGCCGGGTGGTAGACCCGCACGATCGGAATCGGATGATCTTTGCCGACGGTGCAGGGGCGGTGGTTTTGAGCGCACGAGGAGGAAGGGAAAAGACCGGTGTAATCCACAGTGTGACGAGCTGCGACAATGGGGAAGCGCTGAGTTACCTCAAAAACGGCCCCTCGCTAAACCCGGCCTACGACGAATCAAAAACCCTGGTAAGCATGGCTGGACGAAAGATTTATGAGTACGCCTTAAAGCGAGTCCCCCCCGTGGTGAAGGAAGCCATCGAATCGGCAGGGCTGGGAATCGGGGACATTTCAAAAGTGTTGATCCACCAAGCCAATGCGAAGATGGATCGGGCTATTTTGGCGCGTCTGATAAAGCTGTTCGGCTTGCACAGCGCGCCTGAAGGCTTTATGCCCATGACCGTTCAGACGCTCGGAAATTCATCGGTGGCGACCCTACCCACGCTATACGACTTAATCGCACACCACGAGCTGGCCCCTTCTGAATTCCATTCGGGAGACCACATCGTCTTCACCTCGGTAGGTGCCGGCATGCATGTCAACGCCATGGTTTACCGCTTTACTTAGCAGCTGCTATGAGCCTGCGTTTCTTACTCCTATCGGTGGTTTTGATCGCGATCGATTGCTATGCCTTTCAGTCGGTGCGGGCAGTGAGCCATCGACAAGGGCCCTACTGGCTCTACTGGGGCGCCACCGTACTCTTTTACGCCGCTGCCCTTTACGTCTTCCTCGCATTCGATCGGGCACAGGACAACGGGATCATCCAGCTCGCCGTGGCGCTTTTCGCCTTGCTTTACATTCCGAAAATCATCCTGACAATCGGGCTCTTAATCGAAGATGTTTCACGCCTTTTTATCGGTGTCTATCACAGTGCGACCACGCACAGTACCGCCGGTTTTTTCCCCGCTCGCAGGCGGTTTATCAGCCAGGTCTTCATCGCTGTAGCAGCCATCCCATTCGCCGCTGTGATCCACGGGATCATATGGGGTAAATACCGCTACCGCGTGATTAAAAAAACCTTGCACTTCGACGACTTACCCGAAGCCTTCGACGGCCTGACCATCACCCAGCTATCCGATATACACAGCGGCAGCTTTACCGACGGCGAAAAGGTGGAACAGGCTGTAAACCAGGTTAACGCCCAAGGCTCCGACCTCATCTTTTTTACCGGAGACTTGGTGAACAACCGCGCATCCGAAATGCTTCCATGGATACCCACATTCAAAAAATTGCGCGCACCGCTCGGGATTTACGCCACTTTGGGCAACCACGATTACGGGGATTACGTAGCCTGGCCCAGCCGAGAAGCCAAGGAAGAAAACGCGAAACAGCTGCGCGACATACATGCGCAATTGGGTTTCGATCTGCTCGACAATGAAAACCGCCAAATCGAGCGGAAGGGGCAAAGGGTAAACATTATCGGCGTGCAAAACTGGGGAGAGAAGCCCTTTCAGCAATTCGGCGATCTGAAGCAGGCCACCGAAGGCATCTCAGACGGTGAATTCAATCTGTTGCTCTCCCATGATCCCACACACTTCGACCGAAAGGTAAAGGCGTTTCCCAAAAAGATTCACCTCACCTTCTCGGGACATACGCACGGCATGCAGTTTGGCATAGAGATTCCGAATTGGGGCATCAAATGGAGCCCTATCCAATACCGCTATCCCAAATGGGCGGGTTTGTATGAAGCAGGCGGGCGGTACCTATACGTCAACCGGGGATTCGGTTACTTGGCCTTCCCAGGCCGCGTAGGGGAGTGGCCAGAGATCACGGTAATCGAGTTGAAAAAGAGTCGGGTATCAGCTTAGATGCTCGAGCATATCCGCTGTTATATCCGATAACCCATAGCGGTGTTTCCAGCCCCAGTCGGTCCGCGCAGCGGCATCGTCAATGCTGTCGGGCCAGGAGCGCGCAATGGTATCTCGAAAGTCGGGTTTGCAGTGCAATGCAAAGCCGGGCAAGTGCTTTTTAATCTCCGCAGCGATCTGTGACGGACTACAACTCACCCCACCGAGGTTGTAGGAAGAACGCACGGTAATCGCTTGCGAAGGGACCTCCATCAACGCGAGGGTAGCCGCAATGGCATCCGGCATATAGAGCATGGGCAGGGTGACATCCGCGTCGACAAAGCAATCGTAGCGCTTGTTTTCAAGGGCTTGGTGAAAGATTTCGACCGCGTAGTCCGTAGTGCCTCCGCCGGGGGCGGTCTTCCAGCTGATAATCCCCGGGTAGCGCAGGCTGCGCACGTCCACATGAAACCGGTTGAAGTAATACGCACACCAACGCTCACCCGCCCATTTGCTGATTCCATAAACGGTGGTCGGATCGGCCACGCCGTGTTGGGGGGTTTTGAGCCGAGGGGTATGGGGGCCGAAAACCGCTATGGAGCTGGGCCAAAAAACCTGTGTCACCCGCCCGGATTTAGACAGATTCAACACGTTTAAGAGGCTGTTCACATTCAAATCCCAGGCCTTTTCAGGCAGCTGCTCGGCCACGGCTGAAAGCAGGGCTGCCATATGGTAAACGGTGGAAATCCCGTACGCATCTACGAGCAGCGACATGCGGTCGGCGTCCCTGACATCTAAGTGCTCGAAGATTACGTTTTCTGGAAATTCGGGCGGATGGCGAATGTCTGTAGCGAGTATGCTCGCAGCGGGAAACCGATGGGCCAAGGCCGTGGTGAGTTCCGAGCCGATTTGCCCGGCCGCACCGGTAACCAACAGGGTGCGCATGCACTTTTCCATTCCACTTTGTAGGCGCAAATATAATTCAAAGTGCCCATTCGCCGACCCGTCCTTCACCGCATCAGCCATTGCACATGGATCTTGATGGGGAATTCATACATTTGACATCCGAAAAGAAGGCGCAGCATGGATGAGCCCACCCCTTTAACCGCTGAGGATTTCGCCTCGGACCAAACCGTGAAGTGGTGTCCGGGCTGCGGGGACTATTCCGTTTTGAAGCAGGTGCAATCCGTCTTGCCCACCTTGGGTCTAAGGCGCGAAGAAATCGTATTCGTATCCGGCATCGGCTGCTCATCCCGCTTTCCCTACTACATGAACACCTATGGCATGCACAGCATTCACGGGCGCGCACCCGCGGTAGCCACAGGCTTAAAAACCACGCGTCCCGAACTCAGCGTTTGGGTTATCACGGGAGATGGCGATGGGCTCTCAATCGGCGGCAATCACTTGATTCACCTCTTCCGGCGGAACTCAGACGTAAATGTGTTACTCTTCAACAACGAGATATACGGCTTGACCAAGGGTCAGCTCTCACCGACTTCCAGACCCGGCCTACACACCCAATCCTCGCCTTTGGGCTCGGTCAGCAAACCTTTTAACGCAGCGGGACTGGCTCTGGGAGCAGGGGCTGGCTTCGTGGCGCGCACCCTCGACCGCAATCCGAAACACCTGCGCGAGGTATTGAGACAGGCGCACCGACACCCGGGGACTTCGTTCGTCGAAATCTATCAGAACTGCCCCGTGTTCAACGATGGGGCTTTCAAAGCGTTTACCGACAAGCAGACCCAGGCGACACACGCGCTTTACGCAGAAATGGGAAAACCCCTGCGCTTCGGTGAAAAATCCGAACGCGGCATTCGATTGGAAGGGCTGAGGCCCCAAGTTGTTTCAATCACCGACTGCACAGCGGATGAACTGTGGATACACGACAGCCGGGATAAGGTAAAGGCGCAGCTCTTGGCGCAGTACTTCGAGGATGAAAGCGAGCTCCCACAAGTCTTTGGGGTACTGTACAAAGAAGAACGGCCTACTTATGAAGCGCTGATCGCAGAACAAAGGCGCCAAGTCATGGCGCAGCGGGGCACGGGTAAGCTGGATGACTTGTTGCGCGGAACGGATGGCTGGACGGTTACTTAGCGGCTGAGCCGAAATTAAAAATGGGCTCGGGCTTACCTTTTTACAGCCGTTGTGAAGAAAATGCAAAGTGATAGACAATCCATTATCCGGTGAACCAAAAACCGCTTGAGCCGCCTACGATATAGGTCGTAGCGATCTGCAGACCCCATTTACAACCGATCTCGCCTTCGAGCAGATGTATTGGAGTGAGAAAAAGCTGTGCAGTTAAAGCCAGGGCATCCCTTCGATAAAATAACCTGTGTGCATCGAGTGCTCGGGATGATTCGGCGAATCAAAAACATGAGACAAATGGTTTTTTTAGTTTAAATAATTGGTACTTTTGTCCCAGCAGGGTGACATGAGAAAGTACGATCTCTTCACCGTTCTTCACCATCGATAGTCCCTTGTGGGAAGACGAGAAAAATGCCATACAACTGCGAGGAACTGACCCTGTTTAAAGCCAGTCCAGCCGTATCGAATCCGGGGGCCAAACCCAGCTCGGCGGTCTTTCAAGGCGATGCGACCCAGCGGTCTTCGCTTCGAGAAGCATGCGTTGACCTGACCGTTACCTCACCGCCCTACAACGTGGGAAAGGCCTACGATGGGACTGTAGAATCGGACTCTTTAGACTGTGAATCCTATCTCTCGTTCACCAAAAAATGGCTCGAGAATTGTCATTATTGGACCCGATCGACCGGCCGGCTGTGCGCCAATGTGTCCCCTCGACAAAAACAAGTATGGCAAACAGCCTTTATCTTCCGATGTGACCCAAATAGCCATGCAAGTGGGGTGGAAGTACCATGCGACGATTATATGGAACGAGGGCAACCTATCCAAGCGCACAGCCTGGGGAGTTGGAAGTCGGCTAGCGCACCCCATATCATCGCACCGGTGGAGACGATTATCGTATTGTACAAAGACGAATGGAAGCGTGAGGCTCCCGGCCGAAACGATATAAAGGGAGACGAGTTTAAGGACTGGGTCGGCGGGCGGTGGGCTTTCAATGGGGAAAGCGCTCGGCGTATCGGGCACGAAGCACCTTTTCCGCGGGAGTTGCCGAGAAGGTGTATCAAGCTGTTTTCCTTTCTCGGGGATACCATCTTCGAGCCTTTTTTGGCAGCGGCACCACGCTTATAGAAGCGGTGAAAAACGGCCGCAACGGGTTGGGATTGGAGTTGGAGCCCAAGCATTGCGATCTAACCCTAGCGCGGATACATAGCGCATGCGGCGTAAAATCGAGGCGCTCACCACCCAAGAGAGTGGGCAGCTACACCCTGCCTTGCTGGCAGGCGTAGATTATACCTGTGGCCATGAATTTATAGGGAAGGCTTACGAGAAATACAAAGCCTCATATCCCAATTATAAGCGAGGTCGAATGGAAAAACGCCAAAAAACCCTGGCGAAAGGCAACCGACTTATGCCGATCAAAGCCGACAAAATGGGCGGTGCCTTTTTAGGCGCAATCGATTCGACTTTGGGATTATACGAGCGGCAAAAAGCGTCGGCGAACGCCGATCGACAAAAGGGGGTGACAGAGAAAAACCTGAGGTGCGCACATCTCCGTTCAGGGATCCGAAGCGGGCGGGAATGCCGGCTTTGTAGACCCACAAGGATTCGAACCTTGACTGACGGTACCAAAAACCGGAGTGCTGCCGTTACACCATGGGTCTCTACGGGCTAGAGCGCTGCAAATTTACGTCCTCCCAGCTAAGGGACAAAATCTTTTGCCCCAGTCTGAGGTATCACCCACAAGCATTTTTCCCTTTCGGGAAAAGACTTAGATTTGTCGCGCTAAGCCTGCGCCATTTCATGAAAGGTCTTTCTTACGAGCGGTCGAACGACATTTTGGGCTGGTTTGTCTTCGCTGTGGCACTGTTTACCTATGCCTCGACCATCGAACCTACGGTTAGTTTCTGGGATTGTGGGGAATACATCGCTACGGCGAGTAACCTGGAGGTCGGACATCCCCCGGGTGCAGCCACTTTTCAGATGATCGGCGCCCTGTTTTCCGCTTTGAATTTCGGTGATGTGCAGCATACGGCTAGGGCTGTAAACCTGATGTCGGCCCTGGCCAGCGCTTTTGCCATTTTGTTCTTGTTTTGGTCGATTACCGCAATCGCCAAAAAGTTGGTCGCAACCGATCAATCTGCGTCCAGCCGTGCTGCGCAATGGGCTGTTTTGGGAAGCGGACTGGTCGGCGCTTTGACCTTTAGCTTTTCCGATACCTTTTGGTTTTCAGCTGTAGAAGCTGAGGTATACGCGATGAATTCCTTCTTCAACGCCTTGGTCTTTTGGCTGATACTCAAATGGGAAGCTCGGGCACATCAGCCGCGAAATGAACGCTGGTTGGTTTTGATCGGTTTTATGCTGGGGCTGTCCTTTGGCGTGCACTTGTTGGTGCTCCTCGCCATTCCGGCCATCGTAGCGATCTATTACGCGAAGCGATTCCCCTTGTCCAAAGTCAAAGACTTCATCATTTTAACCGGGGTGGCCATCGGCGTTTTAGCCCTGGTTTTCAAGCTGATATTTCCCTACACCTTGCGATTTTTTGGGACCTGCGAATTGTTTTTCGTCAATTCAGTGGGTTTGCCCTTTCACACCGGCACCCTGATCGCCGCGCTGACCTACATCGCATTTTTTTATGTGGCGCTGCGTTACACGCGAAAGCGGTATTTGCCCCATTGGCATACCGCTGTCTTATTCACCTTGTTTTTGCTCATCGGTACGACTTCTTGGATCGCGCTCGCCATTCGCGCCAATACGGACACGCTGATCAACGAAAACAACCCGGATTCAGCAGTAGGCCTATTGCGCTACTACAACCGGGAGCAATATGGAGATTGGCCGGTGCTCTACGGGCCCATGTACACTGCTTATAAGGGCGGAACAAAGCTCAACCCCGAAGCGCCATACCGGGATGGTGCAGCCAAATACGAACGCGACGATGAGACCGGCCGCTACGAAGTGATCGATGACGGAAAGCACGATACCCCAAACTACGACCCCGCTTATGTGGGTTTCTTTCCCAGGATGTACAGCCAGGATCCCCGTATCATTCAAAATTACAAGGCCTTAGAAGGCCCTGCAAAGGGGACCCGCCCCAGTCTTTGGCAAAACATTCACTACTTTTTGGATTTCCAGCTGGGCTATATGTACCTGCGCTACCTGATGTGGAATTTTGCGGGGCGACAAAACGACACCCAGGGGCGCGGCGACTTGCTCAGCGGGAACTGGAAGAGCGGCATTCACTTTATCGACGCTTGGCGCCTGGGTCCCCAGACGGATCTACCCGAGGATATGGCCCGCAACAAAGGGGCCAACGCCTATTACTTCTTGCCCCTGTTACTCGGGATCATGGGAATCGCCTACCAAGCGTCCAGAGATCCGAAGACTTGCTATGCGCTGGCGCTCCTCTTCCTCTTTACGGGCTTGGGGGTGGTGGTTTACACGAATGTCAAACCCTACGAACCCCGCGAGCGCGATTATGCTTATGTAAACTCCTTTTACGCATTTGCCATATGGGTGGGCTTGAGCGTGCTGTCCCTATACCGTTTTTTGAGGGATCGGGTCCGCGCAAAAACAGCGGCGATACTCGCTACGGCTCTTCCCCTATTCGCCTCTCCAGTATGGATGGTCGGCCAAAACTGGGATGATCACGACCGTTCCAACCGCTATACCGCACGCGATATGTCGGCCAATTATCTGAAGAGTACGGATGCGAATGCGATTCTACTCACACACGGCGACAACGATACGTTTCCCCTTTGGTACTTACAAGAGATCGAACACCTTCGGACGGATGTGAAGGTGATCAACCTGAGCCTTTTAAACACCGATTGGTATATCGACCAACAGAAGCGAAAGACCTGGGATGCGGCTGCGATTCCCGGGCGGTTAAAACACCGGGATTACGCCGGCCCCAAGCGAGATGTGATTTACCATTTGCCGCGTCCCCATATCCCCGATACGCTGGCCATCCAGGATTTTATCGACTGGGTGAAAAGCCCCCAAACCCAGGTAGCAGACCCGAATAAGCCGGGTAAAATGCTCGCTACTTATCCTTGTCGGTACATCGCCATGCCGGTGGATAAATCGGAGATCAGTAAGCATCAAGTGGTCGCAGCCAAAGACATGGATCAAGTGTTGGATACCCTTTACATCAAACTGCCCCCTTCTGCCATCTACAAGAGTACGCTGGTCGTCTTCGATATCTTAGCCGATAGCCACTGGAAGCGTCCTTTGTACTTTACGACGGGCGGTGGAACCGATCCGCAAGCCTATGCGTTTTTACAGGATTACTTCCAGTTGGAAGGCTTGGCTTACAAAGTCGTGCCCATCCGGACTGAAGCCACGCGTTTTGGCTTTGGCCGTGTGGAGGCGGACACCATGTATGAGAAAGCAAAGCGGTTTGCATTTGGAAATATGGCAGATCCCAGTATTTACCACGGAGAGGTAAACCGCAATTTGGCCTATACGGTTCGCTTGCATTTTACACGCCTGGCCAATGCCTTGATCGCAGAATCGCAACCCGATAAGGCAGAAGCGGTGCTCGACTTGACGATGGAAAAAACGCCTCCGACCCTATTCAAGAACAACAGCCTCCTCATTCCCATTATCGAAGATTACTACAAATTGGATAAAAGACAAAAGGCCGAGTCCATCGCCATCGGATACGAAAAAGACCTGGGCAGCAGGCTGGATTATTTCAGTCGTTTTTCCGAACGCTTACAGTTCGCAATCGCAGCGGACATTTCCAATACCATTGCGGAATACACCATGCTGGGACAAGCCATCGAGCCGTACAACTCAAAATTGAGCCAACGATTGCGCAGGGCTTCCAATCGGTTTACGCGCCGCTTCCCCTGGCTGTTTGCGGAACGGCAAATGTGGGATACAATCCCTTCAGGTGGTCGCATCCCATCGGAAGAGAAAGCCGATAAAGACAGCTGACCCCAGCCGAAGACCCCTTGCTGGCTTTAAAATCGAATATCTCATTCCAAACTGGATTTCTGTAGCGGAAAGACCCAAAGTGCATCGCGAACCAGTTTTTGTCGATACCTTCGGCTTTGCGCGGGATAGTGGTTGTAATCATATCGGCCGTAATAAGCCGTACGATATCCGGCTGCGAGCAAAAGCCGCTGATAGGAATGCGTTTCCCGAAGTGGGGTAAAGAGTAAAATGGGTTTTCCGGGCTCGGGTTTCTCCTCCGTCAAAACGCGCCAAGTAGCAATGGGGCGGCCACTGTCCCAAACCGCTTCAATTCTAATCGGTTGCGAAGCGTAAAAGTTAATCCCTTTTACTTTGGGGTCAGATTGTAGGGCCGCAAAGGAAACCGTACCGGGCTCGGGCTGATAAAAAATACCCAAAATCGGCAACCCGAAAAGCGAGAGGTTGAGCATGATGAAAAGGATCCCGCCAAAAATCCAGTTCATATTTTTCCGTTTCCATCCGACCGAGATAAGCACTCCCGTAGCCGCCATCAGGACTGAGAAAAGGCTTACATAAATCGGATGCGCCGAGAAGCCTTGAAAAATCATTACCATTGCGGCAATCGGAATGCCGAAACAAAGGATGAGAAAAATCACCACATTGGCTTTAAACAAGGTTTTGTCCCACTTCGCCTTCAAGTTTCCAATATGCTTGAATAGGTATTCGATGTAGGTCGCGCTCAGCATGGCCATGGGCATCAACACCGGCAAGAGGTATCTGGGTTTTTTCTCTGGAATCACAGATAGCAAAACCACGCTAAAAACCGTCCAGAACAGAATCAATCGATGATAATTGCGGTTTTCAGCTCGCTTTTTTATACAGGCGTACAATCCGGCCGAAACCGAGACGAAGGTCCAAATTCCGCTCTGTACGGGAAAACTCCAATAATACCAAATCGGCCGCGTATTGTAGTGTAACCAATTAGCCGCCTCTTTACCCGCTATGTATAAGGCCTGGCCCGATGTAGCGAAATACACATATATCGGCCACCAGGCGCCGATGACGAGGGCCGTGATCAGCATGCGTGCGACAGCCGTCCAGCCTTTCCCCAACCCGCTGTACTGAAATGAAAAACCATAAGCCAGTAAAAACGGCAACAAGAGTGCATAGAAAGAAATCGGTCCCTTGGATAAAAAGCTCAGCCCGAGAAAGACGCCCGACACATAGGCGTTTTTACAACGCCTCCCTCGGCCTCGTAAAAGGGGGAAAATATGCACAATCGCGGCCATCGTAAAAACGTGACAATAGATGTCCCAGGTATTGGTGCGCCCCATGTAGACGACGTAAAAAGAGGTCAACAACACCAAACCCGAAATGAGTGCCAGTCTCGCGTTTCGGGTCTCGTTCTCGACAAAGCGATAGGTGAAGAAGGCCAATAGTAAGGTGGCGATTCCAGCCGGAAAGCGCAAGGCGGTGAGGTTGTCAAATCCAAAGATAACCCCGTCTAGGGCCGTGATCCAAGTGGGAAGTGGAAACTTTTTCAAGCGGGGGGCCAAATTCAGGGTCGGCAGCAGCCAATTTCCGAAACGCACCATCTCGCGAGCAGTCGTAAAGTTGCGCGCTTCCATGATATTTACGAAAAAGGTCTCGAGGTGGCTGAACAGGGTAATGCAACCGACGAGCAGCAGTATCGAATAGTGTCTCACCCTATGCCGCCCCATACTTTTTGTAAATCATCAAATTGCGTGAATATACGACAACGCCGCTGAGTTGTCCGATAAAATAAATCGGGTCTGCCCGAAAAAAGGCATAGACCAAGAGCATGGAGCCACCTGCCAGGCTCAGCATCCAAAAACCCTTGGGCAAAACCGATTTCCCGATTCGTTCGGAATGACACCATTGATAGATGAACCGGCTGGTAAAGATGAGTTGGGCGATCAACCCCCAAATCAATAGCTGAATCGGAATGTCGTTACTGAGAAAGAACGCGGCCAGATCTCGGCTGCCGTTGTTATAAACATAAATCAGGATGGCGACGGGCAGCGCGAGCAGGAGCAGCCGAACGGCTGCCGGAAATTTATGCCACGCCGCTTTTAATTGTAAGTTCCGGATATAGATAAAATAGGTGGTGATCTGCCCCAGCGCAATGGCGAAATCATCGCGTAGCCAGCCATATACGAAGAGCAGAAAAGAAGCGGCCACGCTGAGTTGCCAAAACGCGGTTGGCGAAACCACCTTTCTCGCCTGTTCGGTTTGAATCCATTGGAGTAAAATTCGACCGGAGAAGAGCAGTTGAGCCATGGCGCCCACAACCCAAACCCACGGAGAATCACACATCGCCTCCAGCCTTTTGATCTATGTCGTAACGAATGTATCTGCGCTTCATCCAAAGGTAGGCAAAGCAATCCACGAGCGGTCCCAGGAGCCGATTCCACAAGTGATATTTGCCTTTTCCCGCCATACGCGGAAAATGCCGAACAGGAACCTGCTTGACCCGAGCGCCCTGGAGTAAAATCATAGCCGGAAGGAATCGGTGCAAACCCTTGAACATCGGGATTTTTTTGGCGCATTCCGTCCGGATGACCTTCAGGGGGCATCCCGTATCCTGCACGCCATCGCGCGTGAAAGCCCAGCGTATCAGCTTGGCAATCCGGCCGCTCGCGTTTTTGACAAAAGAATCCTTTCGATCTGCCCGGATACCGGTGACGAGCTCATATTCGTCTCGATATTTCAACAGTTTGTTAAAATCTTCCGGTGTGGTCTGCAGATCGCTGTCGATGTAGCCCACCCATCGGGTATGGGTGCGATCAAAACCGACCTTTAAAACCGTACTGAGACCCTGATTTTCCTCGAGGGAAATATATTCAAAATCAGGTTGGCGCGCCGTTATTTGCTCGATCAATGCCAAGCTGTTATCGGAACTGCCGTCGTTCACGAAGAGCACCTTTGTCCTTATCTCTGCGGTGGGTAAATAAGCTGCCAATGCGCGTTCGACGCGTAATAAGTTATCCGCTTCATTGTAAACAGGAACGACTATCGTCAATTCATAACTCATCCACTTGGGTTTATCGCACTCGAATTCAAAAATCTGCCACAAAATTAGAAAAACGCGGCTCCCCGTGCATTTTACAAGGGAAACAAAAAAATGTGCCCGTGCGACAAACCGCGTATAAGCACCTGATTTATATCAATTTAAATTATCAGTTTTGGGATTTATGCCAGGGATAAGGGCGCGACTATCTGCGGTAGGGGGTCTAAAGATGGTCTTAAGCCACAAGCTGAATCCAGATTTAAAAGCGATTCGAAAATAACAGTAGCAGCTCGGTTTGGATTCTTTTTTTGCCGCGGGGTAAGGGATTATCACCGTAGCGGAAGTCGCTGTGAATTCAGCTTTTAAGCGATAAAAAGCCCCATAGTCCTCGTATCACAATTCAGCGCCCAACCCGCTTTTTCAAGGTCTGCTTTCGCGCACCTCGGGCGGCTGCCCGGCGGCTGAGCTGAGCGATTTGGTCTATCGTCTTTTCAACGGCTTGTCCGCTTAAGCGGGCATAGGTCGCCCCGATGATCGCAATCATATCGGGTGCGAGGGCGAGCCTGGCAAAGTTCTTCATCCGCATAGCCCAAGTCATCTCTTCAAATCGCATGCGATTCAGGTCGATCAAATAAAAAACATAGTGCATCGGTCTCTTCACGATGAGCGTATTGCCCGGTGAATGGTCTAAGAAGTGTACCCCTTTTTCGTGCAACTCATAGGTGAAGGCGGCGAATTGCCTCAGTATTTCCGCCCTATCGGGGTAATCTGGATCGGAGATGAGCGTCCCGAAAGTCAGGTCGCAATCCACTTTTTGGGAGACGTAGTAGCTGTCTCGCAGGCCGCCCATCCCAAAGTGCTCCCAATAGGCTATGGGCTCTGGCGTCGGGATACCCCGCTTTAACAAACGCTGTGCGTAGCGGTAGGAACGCTTCGCTTTTCCAGGTCGCAATCCGTTATAAACAAACCGATTAACCCAGTTGGGTCGCTTGAATCGCTTAATGGCAATCGACATGGGCTCCAGCTCGAAGGACTTGATGGTATTTCGATCGCGCGCCATTTCAATCCCTTTGCGATCAAAGTTTTTGATCCGATCGTGAATCTCGGCTTCCCACTGCCGGTATTTGGGATTAATCGCGCTTTTCACGGCTCCCATACAGCGCTTTTTTATAGGCTTCCAAGGCGCGGAGCCGAGCTGCTTTGTGGTCGACCATGGGTTTCGGATAATGCGTACCGCCCAACTCCCGTATCCAGCGCTTCTGGTAGGTGCCTTCGGGATCAAATTTCCGCGCTTGTGCCTCGGGGTTGAAAACCCGAAAGTAAGGTGCAGCATCCACGCCCGTTCCAGCAGCCCATTGCCAATTTCCATTGTTGGAAGCCAAGTCGTAGTCCAATAGCTTTTTGGCAAAATATGATTCGCCCCAGCGCCAATCGATCAGCAGGTCTTTGCACAAAAAGCTCGCCGCAATCATGCGGACGCGGTTGTGCATATAGCCGGTTTCATTCAATTGGCGCATGCCGGCATCCACGATGGGAAAACCGGTTTGACCCGCACACCAGCGTTTGAATTCCTCCGCGTCGTTTCGCCAGGCTACGGAGTCGTATTTCTCGTAGAAGTTGTGGGTGACCACCCTGGGATAGTGGCAGAGGATTTGCATGAAAAACTCGCGCCAAATCAACTGATTTAAAAAGGTTTCACTCAGGCGTTGCGCCACTGCAGCCAACTTTCGGATGCTGTGCGTACCGAATCGCAGCTGTACCCCGAGCTGGGAGGTCCCTTCATCGAGGTAGGGATAATCGCGCGTCTCGTGGTAGTCCGCTATGCGCGTCTCTGAAATCTCCAGGGCGGGGAAATCGATCGCAGCGCTTTGGAAACCGATGGATTCCAAGGAAGGCATTGAAAAATGGGTTTGCACATAGTTGTGTAAACCCTCACTGTCCAGGCTTTTGAAGCTGTTCATTTTCAAGTTGGCCTTCCAGCTCCTCGAATAGGGGGTATAGACGGTATAGGGCTTGCCATCTGCCTTTACAATTTCGTCCCTTTCGAAAATCACCTGGTCTTTACAGGTCAGAAAGGCGATTTGTCGCGCCTTCAAAAAATGGTATATGCGCGCATCTCGCTCGATGGCATAGGGTTCGTAATCGCGATTGGCAAACACCTGTTTCACATCGTATGCGCTGCAGATTTGTTTAAAGACCGACAGCGGTTTGCCGCGGTGTACCCAAAGGCTACCCCCACGCCCTTCTAAATCGCGCTGAAGTCTTTGCAGCGCCCGGTAGATGAAGGTGACGCGCGCATCTGTGACCGCATCCAATTCTTCGAGGATTTCCGTGTCGAATATGAAGATTGGTATGACAGGCCATGCCCCCTTGAGCGCGTGGTAGAGCCCCACATTATCCGTCAGGCGTAGGTCCCTTCGGAACCAAAAGAGGTTAACCCGCTGTGCCATCGGCTGGTTTTATATCCCGAATCAGGAGTTGCAAGTAGCTCGCGCCCTGGTACACATTTAAATCGACACTATACAGCAGATCGAAATCGAGCCCATCTCTAAGCCTTTCAAACCAATCGCCTTGGTCAAAAGCGATGCCGGGATAAGGGGTCGGGTTACCCGGTTCAAAAACCTGCAATTTCAGGTGTGCCCCCCCTTGGCCTAGGCGTTTTGTGTGAGGCCCTGCCTTCAGCCCCCTCGTCAAGAATAGGGGGCGCTCGTTGCCGGGGCCGAAAGGCGCAAAACGCGACAAGGTACGATACCCTTTCCGGTGGATGTCTTTCAGTCTGATCTCAGCGTCCACCCAGCGTATGGGAATCCTTTGATCCGCTGTGATGGTTGTGCTTACCACCGATTCGAAGCGCTGTTTAAAGCGCTTGTACCGGGAGGGGTGTAGGGTCAATCCCGCCGCGTATTTGTGTCCGCCAAATTGCAGCACCTCATCCGAGCAGGCAGCTAAGGCTTTGTAGAGGTCAAAGCCGGGAACCGAGCGCGCCGAAGCCACCAACTGTCCATCGCTCTCGGTAAAGACCACCGTGGGTTTATAGCGTTCTTCGACAAGTCTTGAGGCGACAATCCCGATCACCCCTCTGTGCCAATCGGGTGAAAAGACCACGTTGCTCATTCGGTTTTCCTCTTTTCTCTGAAAAATCTGAGCGAGAGCCTCTGCTCGAGTCCGCTGATCCAGGTCTCTGCGATATCGGTTGTAGCGGTCGATTTCGCATGCCAGATCACGGGCTTTTTCAGGGTGGGTTTCCGTGAGTAAACCCACTGCGAGCGAGCCGTGATTCATGCGCCCTGCCGCGTTGATCCGAGGGGCCAAAACAAAGGCCAAATCCCTTACTGCAAGCCGTTCTTTTTTCGAGAAGCGCATCAAGGCTTGAAGACCTAAACAGGGATGGCTGTTTATCCGTCGCAATCCAAAGTGCATCAAGATGCGATTTTCGCCCGTTATGGGGACGAGGTCTGCAGCGATGCTCACAGCTACCAAATCCAGATAGTCGCGCACAGCTTCCGCCGCATGGTGCAACCGACTCGCCAGGGCTTGTACCAGCTTGAAGCCGATGCCACAACCGGACAGTTCTTTGTAGGGATAGGCGTCTCCACCTTGCTTGGGATTCAAAACAGCAACCGCCGCTGGCAGCACTTCGCCGGGTCGATGGTGGTCGCAAATGATCAAATCAACCGATTTTTCACGGGCGTACCACACCTCGTCGACGGCTTTTATACCGCAATCCAAGGTGATGAGCAATGAAAAGCCTTTATCCCAAGCGAAATCGATTCCGGCTTTGGAGAGTCCATACCCTTCCTTATAGCGGTCGGGAATATAGTGGGAAACCCGGTTGCCATACTGAGATAAAAAGCGGTAAACCAAGGCCACCGCCGTGGTGCCATCCACATCGTAGTCCCCGTAAATCAGCACGCCTTCACCCCGATCCAAGGCTTGCAAAATCCGATCCACCGCAGCGCGCATCCCCTTCATTAAAAAGGGGTTGTGCAGATCCCCTAAGGCGGGATTGAAAAACGCTTGGGCCTCGTCGAAGTTGTGAATCCCCCGCTGCAGGAGCAGCCGGATGATTAGATCGGCTACCTTTCCGCCCAGCTCCGCTTTGAGCGCTTGTACCTGCTGGCTCTCCGGTTGGGCTTTTAGGCGCCACACGGCTGGCTGTACGCGCCTACTTATTTCGCTTTCCATCGATTACCAAAGTGATTTCACCCCGGATCGGCTGATTTTTGACCTGTAGAAAAACGGCTTCAATGGTGCCGCGTAGGGTTTCCTCAAATTTTTTAGAAATCTCTCTCGAGAGCGATATCCGCCGTTCCCAGCCCAGGGCAATGCCCAAATCGCACAGGGTTTTCTCAATTTTATGCGGCGATTCATACAAGATAGCGGTACACCGCGCTTCCCGCAAGCACGCCAAACGCTTCTTTCTGCCTTTTCTCGTCGGTAGGAATCCCGCAAAGGCAAATGTATCCGAAGGCAGCCCTGAAGCGATTAGGGCCGGTACAAAAGCCGTTGCGCCGGGTAAGCATGCTACGGCCACATCATTTTCCACTGCAGTGCGAATCAGGAGAAATCCCGGGTCGGATATGCCAGGGGTGCCCGCATCTGAAATGAGGGCTGCACACCGACCCTTTTTCAACTGTGCTACCCAGTGCGCTGTGCATTGGTGTTCGTTGTGCATATGGTAGGACTGCATCGGTGTTTCGATGGAAAAATGCTCGAGCAACACGGCTGAATGGCGGGTATCTTCCGCCAAGATCACATCTACGCCTCGCAGCACTTCTACCGCTCGAAATGTCATATCTCCCAAATTCCCGATTGGCGTAGGGACGACATAGAGTTTACCTTTGTTCACGACTGGGCTAAATTTAGTAGTTTTGTGTGAAGTTGCGCAGTCCGCGTTTCACCGACTCAATTCGCGCAGATGTTTTCGGAAAATTCCACAGGTCAAAACGCCGGGCGGGATCGGTCGACCCCCCCAGCCGCACTGCATTTTGGAAAGTGATGAAAGGAGCAGACCCATACGGAGAACACATGGAAAAGTCACGTGGTGAATACGTTTTGGCTCAGTGAAATAGCGCCCGTCGTGCAGGCGAAAGTCATCGGTACCGGAACGCGCTCCGCTTTTTCTCATATCTTTTACGATTCCCGAAAGATCTGCGATGCGGACGGCATGTTTATCGCCTTAGAAACCGAGTGCGGAGACGGTCACGATTTCATAGCTGCCGCTTACAGGCGGGGCATCCGCCTGTTCTTGGTGAGCCAGCCACCCGAGAAAAAGTGGCGAGATGCGGTTTTTCTCCTCGTGAACAACACCTTAGACGCCCTCCAAAGCTGGGCGGTTTCACACCGCCAAAAGCTGCATTACCCCTTTGTGGGGATTACGGGCACCCATGGTAAGACCATTGTAAAGGAATGGCTCTTCACCCTATTAAAAGACCGGTATCGCGTGTATCGGAGTCCCAAGAGTTTCAACTCCCAACTCGGAGTCGCCCTATCGATCCTATATGCAGCCGATTCCTGCGATCTCGCCCTGATTGAGGCGGGCATTTCCCAGCCGGGTGAAATGGATCGGCTCGAGGCCATGATCCAGCCGGATTGGGGTGTGTTAACCCATATGGGCGAAGCGCATGCGGCGCACTTTGGCACGAGGCGACAACACATACGCGAAAAGCTGAAGCTCTTCAAAAATGTGGATGTCCTGGTACTCCCCGGTTCTGATGCAGCTTTGCGGTCTGAGGCTGAAAAAACGCTTCCCAGGTCCAACCTGCGCTTTTGGGGCAGGCGTCAGACGGACGACTTCCAACTGGTAAAGCAGGGGGTCAAAGGCAAGGAGACCGAGCTCGGCTTGGTGCGATATGGGAACCCCTTTCACATAGCGATCCCCTTTGTCAGTGCGGCTTATATTTCCAATTACATCACCAGCTATGCGGCCGCCCGAACGCTGGGTATGGAGGACGAAGAGATCAGGCGCCAGGGCCGGCGATTAACGCACATCGATATGCGCTTGGAATTGGTCCGAGGGGAGCACGACACGGTTTTGATCAACGACTCGTACAACTCGGACCTGCAATCCCTACAAATCGCTTTGGATTATTTGAAGCAGCAGAACAAAACCCGATTGTCCATCATCCTTTCGGATATCTTGCAAAGTGGCAGATCAGATGCTGAGCTGTATCGAGCCGTTGCCGATTTATTGGGAAAATACGGTTTGAATCGCGTGGTTTGCGTGGGCCCCAAAATGGGTGAAAACCAATCCTATTTCGCGCCCTTAGACGCCCGCTTTTATCCCACCACTTCGGCACTGCTCGAAGGGATAAAAAATTTGAACTTCAAGGATGAGGCCGTTTTAATCAAGGGTGCGCGCGTATTTGGTTTTGAAAGAATCACTCGGCTCCTTCAGGAGAAGACACACGAAACCGAGCTGGAAATCGATCTTTCGGCCTTAGCTGAAAACCTAAGGCACTTTCGAGAAAGGCTGCACCCCCAAACCCAGATCATGGCCATGGTAAAGGCTTTTTCCTATGGGGGCGGCAGCTTTGAGATGGCCAACGCACTGCAGCGTCAAGCGATCGATTATTTGGGCGTAGCATACGTGGACGAAGGCATCGCCTTGCGCAAGCAAGGCATACCCATGCCGATCGTGGTACTCAACCCCCATCCGACGAGCTACGATGCCTGCCGCCGTTACCGTTTAGAACCCGAAATATACAGCAATAGCGGGCTTCAGCGCTTTCAAGATGAGATGCAAGGGCACGACGACTGGCCCGAAATCCACCTCAAACTCAATACGGGTATGAATCGACTCGGTTTCGATGAAGCCGATTTACCCGAACTGGTCCAAAGGCTCAAATCGGATTCACAGCTCAGGGTAGCCTCTGTGTTTTCCCACCTCGCCGCCAGTGATGAAATCGCAGAGAAGGCCTTTACACTGAAGCAGATCGATCGCTTTCAAGACATGAGTCAAAAGCTGGGGCGAGCCCTTACACGTCCCTTTTTAAGGCATATCTTAAACAGCTCGGGCATACTGAACTACCCCGATTTTCAATTTGATATGGTGCGCATCGGCATCGGCATGTACGGTTTCGTACCCGACCGAGCCGTCCAAAGGCAGTTGGGCTTGGTCATGACGCTCAAATCGATCATCTCTCAAATCCGAACGATACAACCGGGCGACACCGTAGGCTATGGAAGGCGTTTCAAAGCCGAAGTCCCCACCCGAATCGCGACTGTTCCCATCGGATATGCAGACGGCTTAAACCGAAAACTCGGCAACGGCTTGGGATATTTTCTCATTTGCGACCGCCCAGCTCAAATCGTTGGAAACATCTGTATGGATATGACCATGGTCGATGTCACAGGCATAGACTGCGGAGAAGCCGACGAGGTGATCGTCTTGGGCGCGGATCCGAGCCTCGGCACCCTGGCCAAGAAGCTGGACACCATTCCGTACGAAATTTTAACCAGCCTTTCACCGCGGATCAAGCGCCGGTATTTTTACGGTTAGTTCGAATGCCCAAACCACCCGCCTGTGTTAGAAAATGCTGTAGTTTTGCTGCATTATCTATCCCAAAATCTTTGCCATACTGGTTAACCAGATCGGCCACTTGTTGTAGCTGGGTCGAACGCGCACTCGTAAACACTTGCTGCAAGTCTGCCACCGTGGTTTGACAGGGCGTAGCCTTGGTTTGTTTTTGGGGAGGCGGTTCTTCGATGGGCTCACCCCTCTGATCGACCAAACCTGGCATCCTGGGGGTAGACTTCATAGGCATTGGCTTTTATCCTTAAAGCGCTACCGATGCGGAGACAAAAAGCAAATTTACAATCACCAAGTTTTTACTCTTGAAAGGACAAACTGTCCGCCATGTCCCATCGGCCAGGGGCGTAGTACTAAGCCTGTATCATCTACATACATTTCGTAGGTCAGGTCTTCATTGGGATTGGCAGGAATCGCCTTTAA
>JANQLC010000016.1 GCA_028280815.1 Flavobacteriales bacterium
TTGACTGCTGGAGATATTACATTAGAGCGAATCCTGTTGGAAAAACGCAAGGAATTCGTAGGAGAAGGCCAGACATTTTTCGACCTCATACGCAACAAAGAGGATATTAAGCGAACGGGGGATGACCATTTGCTCGGTGTGCCAATGCAGATCAGATATACGGATTACAGAACGATAGAGCCCATTCCACGTTTTGAACTCAACGCGAATAAAAATATCCAACAAAATCCCGGGTACGAGAAATAAGCCGAACCCCCATGCTTTCTGGACCATGGGTCACCTATCTCAGGCAGTGATATGACCGCAAATCTCAATACGAGATAAAATCCGGGTGGGTAAAGTGCGATCAGTCGCATCCAACAAGCCTGGGCTAAGACAAAATTTTCAAGGATAGCGCAACTGCCATCCCCAAACCAAAGGAGAAAAAACAATCAAATAATCTGATAAACCCATAATTTATATAAATCCATTTTATGCTCAGCGCGCATTTGGAATCGATAGCTTTGTAAGCGATTTTTAAAATGTATAGAGATGGCTATTGAAATAACAGACGAGAATTTTGAGGCAGTGGTAAGCCATGCCGATAAACCCGTATTGGTGGACTTCTGGGCAGCCTGGTGCGGGCCCTGCCGCACGGTAGGCCCCATCGTAGACGAGTTGTCCGACGACTACCAGGGCAAGGCGGTAGTCGGAAAGGTAGATGTGGATAAAAACCCGGAAGTAGCCGCGAAGCATGGGGTGAGAAACATTCCCACCCTCTTGTTTTTTAAGGGCGGAAAGGTGGTGGACAAGCAGGTGGGGGTAGCACCTAAGAAAGCCCTGGCCGATAAGCTCGAAGCCCAGTTGTAGGCCCTGATTTTCTACGCCGGTAAGTCGGATTTCACCATTTCATGGTATATTTGCAGGCTGCGAGCAGCGAGGTCTGGTAGTTCAGCCGGTTAGAATACATGCCTGTCACGCATGGGGTCGCGGGTTCGAGTCCCGTCCAGACCGCCAAATCAAAGGCGACCGAGTTGTTATAAATCAAGGGTTTCCACCCGCTGGCCTCAGCCAGCCAAATCCCAGTGCCCTAGGGTCAAAAGTTCCGGAATAATTCGTTTTTGTCCATCGCTTTTCAAATGGATTGGGTGCATTTCAGACTGAAGAGCTATATCCCATAAAACTTACAACCCATGAGGGCAGCGGATAGGCGAAGAGAAGTTTCCAAAATCAATTTGCCAGGCGAGCATAAAAAATAAGTTTCCTCTTTCAAACCAACTCCCTCAGAGACAAGCGTCAAAAAAATAAGTTCCCCTTTTCAGACCGACCCAAAAGCGCAAAAAAATAGAACTCAGACACCCGACGTGCCACAGCGGGCAAAAACGAACCGAATCAGGTACAAAAATGAAAAAACAAGAGCCCTTTTTTAAGTCACCAAAGCGAAACAGAGAAGTAGAGAAGCGCTTTTCAAACCGTCCCCACAGGATGCGGACAAAAGGGTAAGACCAGCCTTTTCAAAACGCCTCCCACAGGATGCGGACAAAAGGGTAAGACCAGCCTTTTCAGGCGACTTACAGGAGAAAGACAAAAAATAAAACCAGATTTTTAGCCCCTGACAAAAGCTAAAACGAGAACCCCTCGACCCCACAAGCCTAAAACAAAAATAGAAGATAAAACAAAGAGCAAGACCCCGCTTTTCAGGCTGACTTCTCAGTATCAAACACCAAGGGACAAAACCGACTCTTCAAATTCAAACCCACAGGGACAAACACAAAAGACAAAACCGCCCTTTAAACTGTCAGCCGAAAATAAAAACGCCACCTTTCCAAGCGGTTGAGCGGAAATAAAACAGCCCCATCGATCAATCCACCGCCGCAAAGCGGTCTCCCCTACTGCACCCCGTGATACCCCCCTTGTTTTGAAACTGCACCCGATTCAAAATGGGATAAAAGTGCGTGGGAAACCGCAAATAAAAACAGAGGGCGAACGAGAAAAAATGGACAAAAACCACACCCAAACCGCATAAGAGGAGATGGCATTTTAAACAACCTATCCATTGTAAACAAATCAGCTTCAAAATTTTGAAAATGATCCCTTTGCCTCACCGCTGTTGGGAGAAGCGATCGACCTGGCCCCTCAGATCGTCGAGCTCGGTTTCCAGTTCAGACAACTTTTCCGTCAAGTCGGCGTTGGCATCGGGTGCTTTGAATTGCAAACCGACTTCCCAATGGCAGATGGTCTGTACATCTCTTGTGTCAATGTCAAAGTTGGGATAAGTACTCCTATCGATATGGTCGCTCATCAAAATCAGCGAATCCCGTTCTGGAATCTGGTTTTTTATCCTTTTAAAATATCCCTTTCCTTCGGTGTCCACCACCACGCCTACAAACTGTTTGGGCATATCCCGCCATTCGGCTCTCTCCAGCACGCGCACGATTTGGAGTGAACCGTCTTGAAAGGTGGGGGCCATGGACATGCCTTTGAGGCGTATTGTGACGTGAGCGCCCGATTGTAAGAATCGGGCGGGGAGTGAGATGAAATCTTTGGTCTCCGCATACGCATCGTTGTAAAGTCCAAAACCGGCCGCAGCGGATACATTGGATACGGGAATAACCTTGTTTCCCGAAGTGTCTACCGTTTCCACAATGATCTTTTCCCCAGTAGGGGCAGCACGCTTGAGCATGGGTCCCCTTCCGAGGATCAACCACTCGGCACAAACATTTGTGAACCGATCGAGTACCAGCTGCAACATTTCTGAATCCGGCTTGTTGCGCCGAGTGGCAATATTGGACATTCTGCCACTTGAAACGCCGATCTCCGCAGCGAATTTATTCCTGGAAATACTCAGATATTCAATTAGTTGAATAATTCTATCGTTGATTTCAAATCTATTTACTAACATTTCTTTGAAATACTCACATTTGTTTGTATATTTGTACTGATGTGAGGGTAAATTTAGTCAAAAATATCCGCGCAAACCCCGAAGCGCTAAAAAATGAATTGAAAAACCTTATGCAATGCCATTCGTCCACGGGTCGAATAAGCCTGAGGAAAGGGGCAAACCGATATAGAATCCATCGGTAACGATAAACGACACCCAAAAGTACGAGATCCGATAGAACGAAAAAGTGCATGCCGTATTTACAAGTCGATATAAAACCTGAAATTATGGACAAACCAATGGGTAAAAATTACGAGTTTACCGCGGGCCGCCTAGCCGATGGTCATTTGGCCAAGTCCCTGAAAATCCTGCGATCGGGCCTGCGCACCACAGGGGGTTGACCCCTGCCTAAGCCCACGACCGGCTAGGGATACCGCTCGAATCCCACCGTCCGTCTCCACCGCTGCCAATCGGCTAAAAGCACGAGCTAAAAGAATCCAAATCGCTTTACAGCCAAGCCCTAGGAAACCCCAAAGACCCTTCGCAACAATCGGGATTACGGGCAATTGAGGATCGAACCGCCATTCAAAAAACCAATCCCCAAAGCTCGATCACGGGAGGAGTGACAAAAAGAGACAAACCAAGCGTTGTGGACGAGCTGCCATGCGATAGCAGGAGACGGGCGGGTCAATTCAAATCGACAAAAAGTCGAAAAAACAGGGCATTGAAGATAAAAAACCCTTGGAAGCTGGAATGGACAGCTCGAGCCTACCACCACTGAAATCACACAAAGAGCACGACCTTATGAATAGACTGACCTACGTAGAGCGGCTCTGTGCAGCCTTGCAACACGACACACTGGTGTCCCGCATTTACAGCTGTGATGAGCGCTGGGCGCTACACGGGGAAATCGCCCGTGTAATCCATGGCTATGAGACCGAGATAAGCCCTCGGATAGCCCTGCCCGAAGGCATTCCGCAGCGACGGCCTTGCCGAATCAACAGCGACCGGCAAACCGAAGTATACGACGCAAAAGACAAATGTTGGAAACCGGTGCGCCCCACAGCGAAAACAAGGCAGTGACAGCGATTCAAGCCCGTGCGTACCCCTCGAGAACAACCGAACTCTACAAACCCATAGAAAATGTACAGTCCCCTAGATCTGAGCGAAAGCAGCCTCGAAGAAGTGCAGCCCCATGAGACATCGGAGTTAGCAGGCCATCGGGCGTACGAGTACTTTAAAAACGGCTGCGAGCTAGATGAGATGTACCCCTTGCAACCGCTCGAAGACCAAATGGTGGGCCACACGAGGCACAACATAGAAAACAACAGCGAGCTGGCGCTTGCGAAAGCCCGAAAAGCCTTGGAAAAGGCTAAAGCGCTCGAGGCGATTCAGTTGACCCAGGGCGCCAAATGGGTGCGTGAAGGAGCGGCCACCTGGATATTGCGCAAGGCGCACGAGAAGAAGCGCAAGCGCGTAGCCCGGTGCGCGTTAAAGCAGCTGTCGAGCACGAGATAATGGAAGGGCTACAGATTGGAATCCGAGGAAAACAGCTGGGATTTTCAGCCGCTCACCACGCCGCTCGGCAGGGATGAAAGCATTTTTTTGTGAAACCCCAACCTCCTATACCATGCCCAAATTGAACTCGACCAAAAAGAGGCACGACATCGTGCGTCGCAACTTTGATTCGTTGTGCAAGCGGCATCCGCAATGGCGCATAGATGCCTTAATCGAAAAAACGCATCAGCGCACCGGCTACGCCACCCGAACGATCGAGGGCATCTTACGCGGCGAATTCGAACGGGATTAATCCCCTTTTGCCACGTGCCCATTCGATGGGCTTAGCGATCCATTTCTAAAAGACGAAACGCCGTTTCAATGGGTTGTAAATCCGAGTTTCAAAATCCAAGCGATAGGCCAGCATCTGGCATTTTCGGCTGATGGACTGTTCTCCTTTTTGGGATAGCGGCTTAAATCGCTCAGACCGCAGCCATTGAACGGCCTCTACGACCGCATCTATGAGGCTCAGACCGGCGAGTCCCTGCCCCATATAGAGATAAAGCGAAACCACAGCCCGCCCTTCTTGCAGCTGCTGCATCCTATCGACATAGTTTATGGAACTGATTTCCATTAGACAGGCGGGCAAGGGTATGGCGTTTTTGGACCCCGATTCCTCAAACTGCCCTTTTTGCCAATCGAAAAACCGAATGTCGGGGATCGTTGCGACTCGCGCTCTTACCTCATAAAGCAATTCTCGTCTTACACTTGTCATCGGGCTCTTTTACATTTTTTCCGCCGTGTATCGGTTGCCATTCACCGTCCCTTTGAGGTGTGCCAGCCCCTCATTCATAAGTGGCATCCACATAGATTTTGCCATCGGCCCCATAAGCCAAGGTAACCACGCGCATGCCGTCGTATTCAAAATTCCGCTCAGCTTTGATGAGCAAGGCTTTGGGGTTTTCTCCGTTCAGTTCGTCTGCGATGCCCACACCGATTTCCGGTGCGGCTTTGTACGCACCCTTATGAGCGATCAGCAGGTGCCTTTGATGCTGCGTGGCGCTCTCCCCAACTTGAAAGTCGAACTCCTCAGCCCCCTTAGCCGGAAGCCGATCGCCTGTAACCCCCTGTAAGAGAAAAGCCCCTTCGCCATCGACCAATATGTCTCGCATCTCTTTTAGGGCAAAGGTGGCACAGGCTGGACTCAGAGAAAATTCTGTAAACAGATCCCGTAGCACAGCCCGCGCATTTCGGTAGGGATAGACCCCAAATCCTGTTTGGCGATTTTGGTAAGCCGTTTCGCGTTTGCACCTTTGACCCGATGTAAAATCACCCGAACCGACAAGACAAAACACGATGATATGGGATTACCGAAGGTAGCGATAAAATTAGAAAGTGATCGACTCGGCCAGCCCCCCCAGACCGATGACGGCATGGCCGGCATGATAGTAAGCGGCGTGACAACCGCTACGGGAAAGATCGGGATCGCTGAGCCGAGACAATTGTTCAGCTTAGGGGATGCCGAAAAATTGGGTATTAAACCGAGCGGAAAAAACGCCTTTGCGCACGGCCAAATCCGCAAATTCTACGAAGAGGCCTCGTCCGGCGCAGCGCTCTGGGTTATGCTCGTGGATGCTTCGGTGAGCATGGAACAAGCCTGCGACCTACGGGGCGACTATGCGCCGGCCTTGGAAGAAGCTTCACAGCGGCAGATCAAGCTGTTGGCCGTATCTACCCAAACGACCCCTGCCAGCCCAAGCCTGGTGAGCGGTCTGGATGCCGAGGTTTCAAAAGCCGTCGTAAAAGCCCAAGCCCTGGCGGCGCATTACGCCAAAAATTACAGACCCTTTCGGGTTGTACTGGACGGTAAAAACTTCAGCGGCAAAGTCTCCGAGCTGTATGGGTATAACGAAGACGACAAAAATCGCGTCTGCATCTTTTTGTGCAATGACAACGCGAGTAAAAACGCCGATGTAGGCACCCTAGTCGGGCGTGCAGCCGCCTTGCCCGTACAGCGCAATATCGGGCGCGTGAAAGACGGCCCCTTAAAGGCGTTAAAAATGTACTTTACCGACGGTAAGTCCATCGAAGCGCACGAAGACGAATGGAGCAGCATCCGCGACAAAGCCTATATCAGCTGTAGAACCTATGCGGGCAAGCCGGGCTACTTCTTCACCGACGATCCCACGCTGACCTCAGTCACAGACGATTACAACAGCCTGGCCAGGGGACGAGTCATAGACAAAGTCATCGAGCTGACCTATACCACTTATGTGACGGAGTTGCTCGACGAAATCCCTTTGAAGGACGATGGGACGATTAACCCCGCCCTGATCAAAGCCTGGCAGAACGAGATTGAAAACGCGATTGACCTCGCGATGACCGCAAATGGAGAAATCAGCAGCGCAAGGGCTTATATCGATGAACACCAACCGATACTGCAAAGCGGTAAAATACAGATCGTCCTGCGAATCCTGCCGGTGAGCTACAGCAAGTTTATCGAGGTACACCTGGGCTTCGACACAAATGTAAACCCGCTTAAAAAAACGATCGAATGACTACTTTTAACAGCAGACAATACGGATGGTGCGATGTGAGCATTGCCATCCATGGACGCGTGATCACGGGAGCCACGGGCTTCAAATCCACCGTGAAGCGCAAAAGGGAGCGCTTGTATGGCAGAGGGGCCAAAGCCTTTGACATACTCGATGGCAACGTAGAAGCCGAGGGCGAAATTTCCCTTTGGCAATCCGACTTAGCGGCCTTGGTAAAAAAAGCACCCGATTCAGATATCACACGGATGAAATTCGATGTGGTCGTATCCTATTCGCCCAGGGACAGTTACCAAGTGGTGACCGATATATGGAAGGGGTTCTGCCCGACTGAAAACACCCAAGGGCTCAAGCAGGGGGATACCCATATGGAAGTGACGATTCCCGGCCTAATCCTCGATGTCAAATACAATCAATAAACGGAAATGACAAACTCAGAACAAATCCAACAGTGGAAAGCCAAGTATGGCGAGGTGTTTCAAGTGGAAGTAGCGGGCCATAGAGCCTATCTGAAAAAGCCCGATCGAAAAACCCTCAGCTATGCCATGACCCAGGCGCAGACCAATCCCCTCGGATTCGCTGAGGTGATTCTAAGAAATTGCTGGCTCGCTGGAGACGAGGTGATTCAGACCGACGACAGCCTCTTCCTAGCCGTCAGCAGCAAGTTGGACGAACTACTCCAGATCAAGGAGGCCGAGCTAAAAAAGCTGTAGCGGATTCGGATGGCAGCCCCGAATCCAATTGGATCAGCTATATGGATACCGTCCTGGCGTATTACCTCGGCATCGATCCGCAGCCGCTGAGCGATGCGGAATGGGCAAAAAAGCTAGCCCAGCTAAAGGACATCCGACAAAGAGAGGCCCAAGGCGAAGCCGCGCTCCGATCCGCTGAATAAACGCGCTCCAAACCCTGGAAAAAAGACCTCCTCAGACCCTCAAAAATAAAAACCGACCCAATGGCGACAGCCCAAAGCAAGGCAAAGCATTTCAGTCAACCACTCTCCATACCCGACCTCCTGGGCAGCAAACTGCTCAAAATAGTCCATACCGCTCAGAACGCCTCGGGTCAGATCCATTCGAGTGGGGATAAATTTCGCCGACAAAACAAACCGAGCAGTTTAACCGGCGAGATAAAAACCCTATACGAGCGTTTGAAGCCATGGGCTGCGGTAGTCGAGAAGCTGATCGATGATGCAAAGATGGTAAAAAGCACATGGGAATCCTTGGGCTCAGGTGGACTGGGTGACAAATTAAAAGGGCTGTTTTTTCGTTTTAAACAGTGGCATCCAGCAGTCGGTAAGCCGGTAAGCGATACAAAGCAGGCAAAAGCGATAGGGAATGCCCTGGGCTCAGGGGGCTTGGCGGCAATCGAGAAGTTAATCGCCGGTGTAAAGGATTTAAAAAGGCTGTGGAATTCCTTGGGTCAAGGTGGCTCAGGCGCAAAATTAAAACGGCTTTTGTCCCATTTTGAGCAGCGGCATGGGCTAACCGAGGTAAAGGCTATTAAAAAGGGATTAACCCAAGTGTCGAATCGCTGGGTTCAGAACGGTTTAATCGGAAAAGTAAAAATCTTTTACAGCCATTTGAAGCCGTGGATTCAGCTCGTCGAGAAGTTGGTCGCCGGTGTAAAGGATTTAAAAAAGCTAGGCAATACTTTGGGTCAGGGTGGTTTGGGTGACAAATTAAAAGGCCTTTTATCCCGTTTTGAGCGGTGGGGTCCGGTGGCCGAGGTGCGCAGCCTTATAGCGGATGTGAAAGAGCTATGGAGCGCCTTGGGCTCAGGGGGCTTGGGCGCCAAGCTAAAAGGCTTGTTTTCCCATTTTAAAACATGGCGTCCAACAGCCAAAGCGCTAGTCGGTGAGGTAGCAGGGCTGAAAAACCTATGGGACGCCCTGGGTCGAGGCGGTTTGGGCGTCAAGTTAAAAGAGCTCTTTTCTCGTTTCAAGCGCTGGGGCCCGATAGGTGGCGAGATCAGCCGTCTGAGGAATCTGAAAAGCGCCTGGGGCGCTTTGGGTCCAGGGCGCTTGGGCGCCAAACTAAAAAGCCTCTTTTCCGGTTTGCGAAAGGCAGGACCCGTATCCACTGCAGGGATTCCCGCAGAGATATCCAACCGATTTCCGTATGGTTCAATGCGCGGACGGCATGGGTCGAAGAACTGGAATCGGGGATCGAGGTGCCAAAGCGCGCGAGTAGCCACAGCCGGGCAATCCACAGGTGCCCGTGATGGGGTACCCTATCGAAATGATATAGCCGCCATTACCGGCGGTGGGCAGAAGTCGATCTACATAAGCCTAAATCTGGAAAAGCTTCAGGACAAAACCGAAATCCACACCGCTACTTTTCAGGAAAGCCTCGACGAGATGGAGGAACGCGTCAAAGCGGTCTTGCTTGACGTACTGCACAGCGCCAACCCAATCACAGCGGTATGAATCGGCTTGAGATACGACAACTCAGCGCGCGGGCACACGGTTATACCGGCGAGCGCTTCCCCATAGGGGCAGGGAGCATATCGATAAAGGGCGTCGGGCAAAGCGCGTCCGGTTTGAACCATTTGGGCAAGCCCTACTTCATGGACTTCTTCGTCCGCTCGGGTGGGGTGAATCAACGCTTGCCCAACGAGCCGCTGGTAAGCCTAAGCGGACAGAATCGGATCGTGAAGACGGTAATCGTCGGAGGAGACCGCAGCGGAACCGTCAAGGAATGCATAGGCGCCGACGATTGGAAGATCAGCCTCGCCGGCATATGTATAAACGCCGAAGCCCCTTTGGCATATCCTTACGAACAAGTGGAACAGCTCAAAGGGCTCAAAGAAGCACGCGGCAGCATAGGGGTTGAAAACGACTTGTTGCGCCTCTTCGGCATCTACAACATGGTCATTGAGAGCCTGTACCTCGACGATATGATCGGCATCCCATACGCCCAAAAATATAAGATAACAGCGCTGAGCGATGAAGACTTTCTGGCCGAGCGGAAAAGTGAATCGCGTGCGCGCGCCCTGGCAAAAGGCCTGTGACGTTCGTTTTACAAGCCCATATCGAAATCGGGGATTACAGCTTCAGCGAGGTACAGGGGCTGAAGATCACCCGAAGCGTGGATTCAATCTGGGATACCGCCGTGATCGAGCTGCCTGCGACCTTCGTTTTAGGAGACGGGAAAAAGGGCTTTCAAAAATCGAGAACCACCGATGCGATTGCGGTGTCGAACCGCGTATCCATCCGAATCGGCTATGCGGACCTGATCGATCGCACCGAGTTTGTGGGATGGATCACCGCCATACAGCCCAACGTACCCGTAACCATCCACTGTGCGGATAACACCTGGATTCTCAGACGAAAAAACTGCAACAAAAATTTTGTAAAAACCAGCCTCCGCGAAGTGATGGCATACATCTTAGCAGGGCAAGAAGCCCTATCCCTGAGCGAACGCATACCCGAGCTGCCCATGGACAAGTTCATACTAAAAGACAAAAACGGCTTACAAGCCTTACAGCAGTTGAAGCAAAGCCTGCAGCTCAGCATTTTTCTCGACGACCAGGGCGCGCTCTTCGCCTGTTCTCCACAAGATCAGCCCTTGGGCAAAGCGGTGGACTACAAAATCGGCTACAACGTCATCCGCCACGACTTAGAATTCAAAACCCAGGCACAGGCTGGAGTCAGCGTAAGGCTAATCGGCACGACGGCTGAAAACCGAACGACGACCGTCGAGCAAGGGGATCCCCAAGGCGCGCGATACACCTGGCACCAGCCAAATCTGAGCGATGCAGCCGAGCTGGAAAAAATAGCCGCAAGCCAACTCAGCGCGCTCCAATACGAGGGCTACCGCGGCACCCTCACCAGCTTTCTCATCCCCTTTGCCGACAGGGGTATGGTTGCCAATCTGCGCGACGAACGCTACCCCGAACGGGCGGGTTGCTACTTCATACCGAGGGTGGACATCAGCTATGGTATAAATGGGGGGCGCAGAAGGGTAGAACTCGGAAGGAAGGTATCATGAGCGGATTGGACAGCCGATTGCAACGAGCCTTACAAGGCCTCAGCTTTAGAGAAGGGGCAATCTTTCCAGCTGTAGTCCAGTCCGTGAACAAGACCGACAAAAGCCTCAGCGTCGTCGATGCCCAGGCGCTCGAATACCCCGACGTACGGCTTACCGCCACCCTGAGCGACAGGGATAAGATCGCCGTCTATCCCCGAGTCGAGAGCTCTGTGCTCGTCTCCAAAATAGGGGGCAGCGACAACACATTGGTGTGCATCGCCTACAGCGAGGTGGAAGCCGTCGAAGGACAGCTTGAAGAGACGGCTTTTTCAATCGACAAGGCGGGGGTTCACATCGAACAAAACGAGACGAAAATCTCAATCGACAAGGGGGGCTTTCACCTCAAACGCAAGGGTAAAAACCTGTACAACACCTTGGAGAAACTCTTTGGATCCGTGCAGTCCCTCTGCGATGAAACAGCCAAAATCGTCGTATCCGTAGGCACTACGGTCGACATCCCCGCCGTGAATCGGATCAGGCAAAACATTGAAAATACAGTGAAGAGGGATTTAAACGATATTTTAAACTAATGGTCTTAGGCAAAAGCATATTGGAACAGCGTTTAAAGGGGAAATCGTGCCATCTCGATGGTACAACCCAAAACGCCGACCCCTTTACAAAAGACCCAGCCACGGGAGCTCAGTCGGCAAACAACACGGTGCGGTGAGATGAGAGATTTTTTCCAAAAATACCTGGGCGAGCTGCTCACAGCTGTTATAGGCGGCTTTGCAGGCTGGTTTTTTCAGCGCCGGATGAAGCGGGCTGCAGTCCATGCCGCTCAGGCGGACAACCAGCAAAAGATTATGGACTTGTACCAGGAGGCTTTAGACGATTTGGAGGCGCGATACGAAAAGCGGTTGGCTTTTTTAAAGCGGGAATGCGACGAGCGATTTCAGTCCTTACAAGCTGAAATCAAAGCCTTGAAACAAAACTTGGAGCGCTGGAAGCAAAAATACCGCACTTTGAGGCGCGCAGTTGAAGACGACAAAGCGAAGCAGCCGTGAAGATAAGCGTACAGCCCGGGCAAAACCTATGGGATCTATGCCTGCAACACACCGGCACCCTGGCAGGCCTATTTGACCTGGCCTTAGCCAATGGCCTCAACCCCACCGATACCCTTAGGCCCGGCCAGCGGCTCGAGCTGCCCGACGACATAGCAATCGATGCGGATATGCGCGACTATTTCCGAGTCCACGCCATCGAGCCGGCAACGGCGCTGACCCAGGCACAATTGGATTACAGCGATCCCAAAATCGGCAATATGATCATCGGACAAACTTTTAAAATTGGGTACAATGGCAGATGAGATCATGAGAAGTAGGGCGATCAGTTGGCTCCAAGACGGTTGCAAGCCCCAGGGTGCGCAATTCGCTGCGATTATGAACGCGATTTTTTTCAAGCAGGACGGCCAGCTGATCACCCGAGCCGAAACCGCAGCTGACGGCGATGTGGTACTCACGCTTTCCAGTGGTGAATCGCTCACCATCGAGAAATTCAAATTGAAAAGGCTGGGCCTATCCGATATCGAAGGTTTAACCGACGCCTTGGCGCAATGCGTACACCAGGTGGATGGCAAGCAGCTCTCCACCCATGACTTTTCGGATGCCTGCAAGCAAAAGCTCGAAAGCCTGTCCAACTATCAAAAGCCCATTGGCGAGCCCATCGGCTATATCGCAGGCCTGCAACAAGCCTTGGACGACAAAGTCAGCGCCGAGCAATTCCAACAGGGCTTGGCGCCCAAAGCAGACATCGAAAGCCTAAGCGCCTATGCCCAAGCCGACGCGGGCAACCTCGGTGCGGACGAGCTCGAATCCTGGCGCATGCGCCTCGATTCTTTTAACGGTGAAATACCCGTGGTCAGCGATCGGGAATCCATCACGCTCACCCCCGAAAAACCGCATGTGAGCTATACCGGCAGCTTTGCCGAGCCCGTAGTGGTAATCGCCTTCGACGCCGCTGCGCCCAATACGCAGGTCAAGCACATCATCCACAACCAAAGCGAACGCATGCTCAGCATCAAGGTGAGCGATGGCCTGCGCATAGACGGCCGAGCCGAAAAGCAGCTGGCACCCCATACGGGAACCCTGATCAGCCCCGAAACAGCCCCCGATGGCAGCATTGCCGGATTCGGCTCCTGGGGGGCCAACAGCGAACAGTGGCTCCGGCTCGACGCATCCAATGCCAGCCCCGAACTCGACTCGTATTTTCAATCGCTGATAGACTCGGACACCACCGCCGACGGCATGCGCATCACCGGGTTTACCACCCCTTTGCTCGCGCAGAATTCCACCCAAACCCTCACCCTATGCGGTACAGGACTCCGCACAAGGCGCGCGCTATCCTTTGTGATCTGCGGTGAAGATAGACGAGAACTCGACCCCGAGCTGATCCGAGTCATCCGCTGGGATACCAGCGATTCCAGCCGAGAACTGTACGTAACCCTTTGCGCCGGCTCCGCCCCCCAGGATGAGATGAAAGCCACCGTTGAGCTGTTGTGTAACAACAAAGCCGTACAGGGAAGCGCTGCGCTCTGCCTATTTAAAGAAAGCGCGCTGACAACCATACCGCGAGCGGCCTGGAAGGTCTATACCGAATTGGAGGAATCGGCTTACGACATCGCTGTAACCGCTGAGGGCATCGACTACAAGGGGGGACAAAGCGCCGACTTTCAAGTAGCCGCTACGGCGCCTGACATCGCTTTCTCAGCCGCAGAAGACTACTGGATCACCGCAGGCTTGCAAGTGGGGCAAAGCCCAGGCCAATCCGCTGCCCTCTCCTTTGGCCTAATCCCCCAAACGGATTATATTCCCAACGCCTGTTACCTCGATATGCGCTTGGGCCTAACCCTATGCGCCGATGGGAGCGAGGCCCATATCACACCCCTGTATAAGGGTCATCCCGAACGGCGCATAAGCATCCCATACGATTTTCCCGTCCCAATTCAGATCCTGAAAACCGGCGCGGAATTCAGCCTACACCTGCCAAACGCCAATGGGGCTGTACATCGCTTTAAGAAGTATCCCAGTGCAGCGCAATCGGAGGTTTTGATCCCAAAGCTCTGCTTCCGGAATCCAGGCAGCTTAGACCACATATCAATCCTGAGATTTTAGATATGAAGGAGCAGAAGACCTATAAAGCCGCCCGCTTTTTCGGCCGAGCGGCCACCGAGCGCCCCCAACCGATTTGGTTTTTAACCGCAGTCAGACCCTTGTTTCGGGATGCGACCCTGTGCGATTGGCGAACCGGGCTCCCACAAAGACGAGTATATTATATGGATGCAGCGCACCGCATACCCATAGCGAGAGAAGTCTGGGATTGCGATTTGGAAAAGCGACAAGTGGTCAAAACCTGGCATTGGGCTATCGGTTATGGCGAGGATTGGGAGGTGGCTGATCCGGTTTCGACCGCTCACCCCCCAGCTGTATTTGAAAGCCTGTTGCAACAGGGGCGGCAGCAAATCCTAAACCATCTGATGGTACGGGCCCGACAGGCCTTGGGCGTCGAAGCGGATAAGGCGATCAGCCTGCTTTACAGCCGCTACCAGCGGGAACTCCTCAGCTGGAAACAATGCGGCATAGCCGCTGCTTTTCACCGAGCACTCGATGCCGATGCCGCGCAAAGGGAAGAAGGGGAAGAGCTGGCGGAAAGCCAAGGGGAAGAAAGCGAACAAAAGGAAGCAGAAGCCGCCCCACAGCGCGAACGAGCCACATGCGAAAGCGAGCAAAAAGAAGCAGCGGACATCAGTGCGATTCTAAATCAGCCCCTGAGCTGTGAAGAAATCCCAGCCGGACTCAAAGGCAAAAAAGTAATCGACTACCTAAAATACCACATCCGATAAAAGCCCAACATCCGCATAGACAAATCGCAAATATGGAGGAGCAGACCACCTACAAAGCCGCCCGCTTTTTCGGCCGACCAGCCACCCACCATCCCGATCCCTTTTGGTTTGTCGCCTACCCGGGTCAATTGTTTCAGGGTGTAGCCCAATACGATTGGCAAACCGGACTGCTACAAAGACAAGTATATTATATGGATGCGGCGCACCGCATACCCATAGCCAAAGTCCTGTGGGGCTACGACTTCAAAAGACGACAAGTGGTCAAAACCTGGCATTGGGCTACCGGTTATGGCGAGGGTTGGAAAGTGAGTGATCCGATTTCGATCAGCCACAGCCCGGCTGCATTTGAAAGCCTGTTGCAAGAAGGGCGGCAGCAAATCCTAAACCACCTGATGGTACAGGCCCGACAAGCATTGGGCGCCGAAGCGGATAAGGCGATCAGCCTGTTCTACAGCCACTACCAGCAGGAGCTCCTCAGCTGGAAGCAAAGCGGCATGGCCGCTGCCTTCCACCGAGCACTCGATACCGATGCCGCACAAACCGCTGGTTACCCCGTGCAGGGTAAACAAGGGGAAGAGCCAAAAGGAGCCAAAACCTCAATCGAGGGCGAAGGCGTCACACCCAAAGCCGAACAGAGGGAATCAAAAACCGCCCTCGAGCATGAACGAACCACATCTGAAAGCGAGCAAAAAGAAGCCGCAGCCCTAAGCGCCCTGCTAAACCGACCCCTGGACTGTGCACCAATCCCAGCCGGGCTCAAAGGCAAAAGGGTCATCGACTATATCAAGTATTACATCAGATGGTATGGCGGCTATAAGAGAAATTACATCTACACAGCAGCGGAAGAAAAGCCGCGGTATATGGGCAAAATATACGTGCAGCCAAGCGCCGACTACACGGGTGTGAACGCCGAAGAAATTACCCAATCTAAAGTGAATTGATATGAATAGACAAGATTTTAAGCTACCCGGCGGTTTTCCCTTGGAGACCGACACTTTAGACGAAATGCAAAAAGCCTATAGCTTACTCAACGCCTTTGGCGAAATAGCGGGTGATAAAGCTATCATCCAGGGTTGTGTAGCCGATGGGGAAAATGTAAGCGATGGGGTGGTCTATGTCGATGGGGAGGTTTTTAGCTTTCGCGGCGGACCCAAACGAGATACGGTCATCGTCAAAGAAGATGTTGTAAGCAAGTCCTTTGAGAGTGGGCAAGAGCATGAAGTTTTATTCAAGCGCTACATCACCTTCGGCTCAGGAGAAGGCAGCATAAACTGGCGCGAATTTAAGCGTTATCGACTGGTCGAAGAAGTAGCCGAATTTAAGGACGAGGTACACGAGGAGTTGGCCGGCAAGGCGCCGCTTTCGCACGACCACGACGACCGGTATTACACCGAGGCTGAGATCAATCGCTTCTTTGAAGGCGAAAGCAGCGGGAAAAAACAGGTGCATTGGAATCGGGTAACGGATAAGCCCAGCGCTTACCCCCCTGCTACGCATAACCACGACGACCGGTATTATACCGAGACTGAAATCGATCGCTTTAGAAGCCACATTAGAGACTATGGTTATTTGACGGATATAGTGTATAAAACCATAAGTTATAACGCAACGAAAACCGCATCTTTTTATTCAGACAATCGCGTTTGCTGTTTCATGCAAATTTCAGATATGCCTGAATTGGTAACAACTGGTCCTTTAATTGAGAGATACGATCCAGAATACGAATCATATGAAAGAACAGCAAGCCGCTACGATACTCGCGTGATAAGAGCAGAAGTTACCGGTGGATTTGTGATAAAATTGGGATTTGCAAAAATTAAAATAACGACTTAATCCTTTAAAGCGATGTACTTATTGATAAACCAACCTGTTCCTTTAATCGGCGGATTTTCCGAGAAGCTGACCGAGACTGAAAAGAAAGTCTTTGTGCACCGTAAAATCGATGTGGATGCCTGTAAAACCGCCTGTAATGCCATTGTAGCGAGCCAGGGCAACAGCTACCTCGTTGCAGATGAAAGCGAAATCAAGCAACTCTACAGCCATGATAAAGAACTTTTCTTTACCCTGCAGGGCAAGATATTGCAACCCCTTGCCGCCAGCCAAAGCGTCAAACAATACGATGCCTTACAAAGAGAAATAGGTCAATACAAAAAGCTGCTACGAGATACCGACTGGACGGTGGTCAAATGCTTGGAGCTCGGTATAAAAGTCGGTGAAAAATACCCTGAAATACACCGGCAAAGAACTAAGGCCAGGGCGCAGATCAACAAAGATGAGCAACAGATGAACGAGCGCTAAACCCAGCGCAGAAAACCAAATGGAAAACACGACGAATAATAAGCGGGCCAACCGCTAAGGGCAGCGACCCAAAAACTCGGCTAACCTTGAACAAAGCACAAGCTCAAGGCTTAAAAAGAAGGGCAAAAAACATGGCGAGAAAATGCGACAAATAATAAATGAGCACCGCTAAAGGAGGCGACCTAAAAACCTCAGCTTAGCACGGCGGCAACAAAACACGCTGGAGCATCCCAAGACTTAGAGAACGGTAAAAAACGAGCAAAACCATGGCGAGAAGCATCGCAGAAATCGAAGCGGAACTCATCGGCTATAAGGACGAGCAACCCGAGTTAAAAGACCTCAACAGCGAGAGCAAGACCAGTATATGGCGCCTTATCTTTTTTGTGGTGGCCAGCGCTTTTCAGACGCTTGAGAAGAAGTGGGATATCCTCACCGAGCAGCTCGACCAGCTGATCCAGGCGGCCAAACCCATGAGTTTGTATTGGTACAGGCGAGAAGCCCTGCGTTTTCAATACGGCTCCGATTTTCGGTACGACGAATGGGGGCGATACGACAACAGCGGCAAGCGAGAAGCCGATATAGCGAAATCCAAAATCGTAAAGTACGTCGCCATCGTGCGCATCGGGCATAAGTTGCAGATCAAGGTCGCCACCACAGCCGAGAACGGGGAGCTCGCCCAGCTCAATCAGAAACAGAGACGAGCCCTTCAGGCGTACTTTGACGACAACGGCTCGGCCGGCACCCGGATCGAGATCCATTCGGAAAAAGCCGACGACCTCAAACTCAATGTCGATATCTACTACAACCCCATCGTATTGGACAGCGGTGGAAAGCGCTTGGACGGGGAAGATTTAAACCCTGTCCTAACAGCGGTTAACGCGTATTTAAAACATTTGAGTTTCAACGGGCAGCTAAGCCTAAGCGCCCTATCCAACGCCATCGAAGCCGTGGACGGCGTGGAAGCGGTAAAAATCAAAGGCGCTTGGAGCAAGTACGGCCTTTACGGCTACAGCACCACCGGCAAACCCGGCGTGGGTGCGATCGATGAATTTCGCACCCTGGATGCGGGCTATGCTCGACTGGATCGAGAAGCGAGCCAATTCAACTACAAAATCCACGGGTGAACGCGTTTAAAACCTTTGAGATAAATTGGAAAAAACTGGTGTTCCAGTTGTTGCCCAGCTTCTTGCGGCACAAAAACCTATGGGCTTATGCTTATGCCGCTATCGGAAACGCCGTCACCCTGGACAGCCGCACGGATAAATATATAAAAAGCGCGGTGTACCGCCTATCCCATACCCCCAAAAAAATACACATACAAAAGGTACTGAACGACCATTTCGACCGGCAACAGCGTCGCATTGCGATCGAGAATATAAGAAATACCGAACCCATCTGGTTCGCCAACCGCATCGAGGACAAGCCGGTCTGGTTTCCCAGGCGCACCCCAGGCAAAGCACCCGGCTTAGGTGCCTCGTTCTTCAGGCCGAGCGACTATAGGGAAGGGGACGCAGATTTTCTCGTCTGCCTCCCCGCTGCCCTCAAACCCGTGCACAAAGAGGCTTTGGGAGATTGGTTGAGCCAAATCAAAGGTCAAGTCGATTACTATAAAGAACCCGATAAGAAATACCGCATAAAATGGACCGACTAACACTGTACAAAGACGCCGATTTCGGCGCCGATAAGGAAACCTGGCTCTTTTTGCAGGGCCAATCTCAAATCCTGCAAAGTCTGACCGCCATCGTGGGGCCTACCTATATACTCTCGGGTCTGGAAGGTACGGATACCCTGAGCGATGGCTACATCGTATACCGAGGCGAGTTGTTGCCTTTCAAGAGCGGTGAGAAACAGGCGGACTGCAGCATCGTCACCACGGTAACCGCTGCCTACTACCGGATAGACGACAAAGGGGATGGCGAATACGACCAAAAACCCACCTACACCCACCGCTACGCTTGCTTCAGCAGCATAGCACCGAAAAAAGAGGGCGGCGCGGAGCGAGAAACATTTGCGTTTTCCGACCTAAAAGCCTTTAGGCAGCTGCTCGACCTACAACGGGCGGCCACCCCTGTAGGTGGCATCATGCTGTGGAGTGGAGCCCTGGCCGAGATCCCCGACGGCTGGTGCCTCTGCGACGGCACCGAGGGGACGCCCGACCTGCGCGACCGCTTTGTCGTAGGAGCTGGCCATGCCTACCGAGTGGCCCATAAGGGCGGGGTCCAAGAAGTAACGCTAACCCCAGACCAAATGCCCGCCCACAGCCACAGCAGCACGGTGAGCCCGGCCGGTGGCCATATCCATAGGGCTACAGCCGCCAGCGCCGGTTCCCACTCCCATTCGGGTACTACCGATTCGGCGGGCAGCCACAACCATGCTTATTACGGGGCGTGGAACCATGGACACCATGCTGGAATGGGCGGATCGAGAATAGGTGTTGATTACCAATACACCAACTATGCAGGCAGTCATTCGCATGGTTTATCCATCAACTACGCTGGATACCATAGCCATAGCATAAGGGTTGACCCATCGGGCGACCACAGCCATAGCCTAAGCCTGGGCTACACCGGTGGGGGACAAGCACACGAAAACCGCCCGCCCTATTACGCCTTGGCCTATATTATGTTTAAGGGGTAAGTTCTAATTGTATGGCGTACAACACACAGTACGGAAAGTCTTTATCCCCAGGCCAAAGCGACGTTCTAAGCAGTCGATCGCTTATTTTTACGCCAGCTGGATGGGTAAGCAAAACGACCCGTTCTCTTTGAACGGTTTAATCTTCGGATTATCGCAGAGACAAATACCCGATAGAATCCTGTAACCAAAGGGCGCAAAACAAAAATAAAGCCCGACCTTTCAAACTGAACCCCACAGCATAAAAAAACAAGCCCAGCTCTTCAAGCCAGCTCAGCCAAGCAAATCGTTCCAAAGTAAACGAAAGCGACGCAACCCATCCAGGCTAACACAAAGCCAGGGCCCACCGCTCGGTTCGGGTTGTGGAAACCGGTAATTGGGACTATATTTGCCATCTGAAATGCCCCCTCTACGAGGGGGCAAAAAGGGTATCGCAGGCTCAAAATCACGGTTGTGGATCGCGCAGAAAAGCATGGGAAATACATATTTCTGATAGGGGTGCTGCCGGTATTTTTATCCCTTTCGTCCTGCCGCAAAGGCCTGTACGAAGCGAAGGGCAAACCCATCGCCCGTGTCTGTTATCAGTACTTGTACAGCGGTGAGCTGCGCAGAGTCATGCCTAAGGATTACACCCGCGAAGACAGCTTGGCTTTTGCCGATGCCTTTATCGACAAATGGGCGCGTAGGCAACTCTTGCTCAAAAAAGCGGAATTAAACCTGTCTAAAGATGAGGTCGAAGGCATGGATAGAAAGGTACGGGATTATCGAAACGATTTGCTCATCGATACCTATAGCCGATACCTAGCCGAAAAAAATGTGGATACCTCGGTTTCGGAATCCCAGGTGAAGGCCTATTACGACCGGTATCCCCAATCGTTCAACTCAAGCGAAGATTTGGTACGGCTGCGTTACGTAATCCTGCCCAAGGGTTCGGATAAGTTACAAGCGGTAAAAAGATTACTCTACGCTGCGGATTCGACCTCTCAATTCGATTTGGATTCTCTCGCCTTCCAAAATGCGACTGCCTATTCAATCGACGACAGCACATGGCTAAAGTGGCAGGACGTCCGGACAAAATTTTTCCCAAGCCTGAAATGGCGCCAGATCGTCTTAAAGAAACATAAAAATTTTGAGTGGAAGGATTCATCGCACGTATATTTGGTGCAGATCAAAGCGGTAAGGCGCCAGGGGGAACCCGCACCGATGGCATATGTCAAGCCGCTGATCGAAAAACTGATACGAAACCGCAGGCGGCTGCAGTACATGGAAGAAATAGGCGATGACTTATTGAATTATGCGACTAGAAATAAGACTTTTGAAAGGTATGACTAGACTTGTGGTTTGGGTCTTCGCGATCCTGAATGGGGTGGGCGTTCAGGCGCAGGATCGCAGGCACAGAGAAAAATTGGATGGCATCGCAGCGGTTGTGGGCGGGCAGATCGTCTTGGATTCCGACGTACAACAATTACAGTTCGAGCATGAAATGCAATACAAAGGGAGCAAAGACAAGTGCGATGCACTCAATGACTTAATGCTGCAGAAGCTCCTGCTCAACCAAGCCAAATCGGATAGCGCGATAAAGGTAAATGAGGAATCCGTCCAACGCCAAGCCCGTGAGAGGTTCAATATAATAGCAGAAAAAAACGGGGTGTCCAAGCAGCAGCTCTTAGACTTTTACAACGAGACAGAACCGGAGATGATAAGCAAAATCGCCCAAATGATTCGCGATGGACAACTCATGGCTCAAGAGAGGAACAGCATTCTAAAAGATGTGGATGTTTCACCGCAGGAGGTCAGCGCTTTTTGCGATTCCATCTCTAAGGGCACCCCGCCTGAAGTCGATGAAGAAGCCCAACTGTCGCGGATTGTAAAGTATCCCATCATCAGCGAAGCCTCCAAACAAAAGGTGATCGACACGCTGAAACAGATCAGGAGAGAAGTGTTGCGAGAAGGGCCGGCGCGCTTTCGCACGAAAGCGATCATCTATTCAGAAGACCCGAAAAGTGCGAGCAAAGGGGGAGAATATAAAAATGTAAAACGCGGAAAATTCCCAAAGGAATTTGAAGCAGTCGCCTTCAATATGGAAGCCGGTCAGCTTTCAGAGCCCTTTGAAACGGAACTCGGTTTCTACATCATCCAACTCCTAAGGCGCCATGGCGAGCAAATCGATTTGCGATGCATCCTCATGCGAGCAAAACCCAATCAGGAGGAATTGAATCGCACGGTGCACTACATGGACAGCATTAAGGGGCTCATTCAACAAGGGGTCGTGACTTTTGAAGATGCAGCGCGGCAGTTTTCCGATGATGCGCTTACCAAGCGCAACGGTGGGCGGATGTCGAATCCCAATACGCAACTGAGACGCCTTCCTTTTTCCGATATGGATCCGGATATGTATTTGGCGGGCAAGGATCTGAAGAAAGGGGAAATCTCTGCGCCTACCTACGCGGATTTCGAGGACAAAATGGGAAGCGTTAAAAAAGCCTACATCCTCTATAAAATGGATGATCGATTTCCACCCCATAAGCTGAATTACGCATTGGACTTTCAACGCCTCAAAACCAGAGCCTCGGCCGAAAAGAAAGAAAAAAAGTTGTTGGAATGGCAAAAATCCAAAGTGCCCGATACCTTTATTCAAATTTCGCCAGCCTATCAGGATTGTCAGAAACTAAAACCCTGGCTGGCGAAGTGATATCGTTTCAAGTCGATCCTTTTGCCACTGCGTCAAAAGCGTTCTAACCCACGCCTCGCTGTGACCAGAGGGATTCCCCCATACGTCTGATCAGCTGCGCTGAAGACGAACCCGCCGTGGCAACGCCCCTCATCCCCCAACCCAGCTGGCGAGCCACTTCGACTGCAACTCGGCTCATTTCTATCTTTGCCCTGTATAAGTTTACAAATCCCAGGGTGCACATCATCTTCCTCCTCATCGGTTTGACACTTTTGACTTGGGGGGGCCACGGTTTGCTCAAATCCGCTGTGGCCATCTCGCTCAGGCTACACATGCCGCGAATGATAGTCGGTATGACGGTCGTCTCGTTTGCCACTTCGGCGCCCGAACTCCTGGTCAGCGTACAGGCAGCTTGGCATGGGCATGCCGACCTGGCGCTGGGAAATGTGGTGGGTTCCAACATCGCCAACCTGGGATTGGTCTTGGCCGTAATCCTACTGATTTCCCCCATCGGCATAAGGCGTAGCTTTTACCGAGTCGATTGGCCGATCTTGATGGTTTCATCCCTATTGCTCTTCTTCTCCCTCTGTGGAAAGGGCGTCATTTCTCGTCAGACGGGATTCGTTATGATCGGCTTGTTGATCGGGTTTCTATGCCACTTGCTCAGCTCTCAAAAACCCGCCGTCCCGCCTGCTGACACCCATCGCAAATCGGGTTCGCTGCCAGGCGTTCAAATCCTGTTGGGCCTCTTCATGGGAGGTACTGCCCTCTGGGCTGGAAGCCGTCTTCTGATAAGCGGTGCGGTGGGTTTGGCGCAATCCATCGGTGTAACCGACCGCCTCATAGCAGTCACCGCCGTAGCGGTGGGCACCAGCCTTCCCGAGCTGGCCACCTCCGTCATAGCTGTCGTCAAAGGGGAGAAAGGGATCTCCCTCGGCAATTTATTGGGGTCAAACGTGTTTAATATCTTAGGCGTGTTGGGCATTACAGCCGCTATCCAGCCCATAAAAATGACCGATCAACACCTGCTTTACAACGATGTGATCTGGATGCTCGTCTATGCCTTTGCCCTACTCCCCCTGGTCTTTCTTCCGAAGAGAATGCGGTTGGGCCCTTGGGAAGGTGCGATTTTACTCCTCGGCTATTGCGCATTTGTATTTTTTACCCTGGAATAGTCCAGGCTGAAAGATAGGGTAGAAAAGGAAGGCAGCACAAGAGACAGATGGCGTTTTACAGCTGCGCTTATCGAGGCCAGGCCGAGGGAAATCCGATCATCACGCGTCTCGGATTCAAAGAGGGCTGGATTCAAACCGGGTGTTTCACACAGGATCTCAGTTTTTAAGCCGCTTTAACAGCTTGACTATAGGTTTGTTTATCTCTGCCACCCAATTCATTCGATACACCACGCTCAGATTGGTAACGAGAAAGAGGCCGGGCTTGTAAAGCGCATTGAATAAGGGCGTTTCAAAATTGGGGAGAAAGTAAATGACCGCTGCGCTGAGCAGTCCCAGAACGAGAACTTTTACATGGCTTGGCGTAAAGGGAAGAATGCCAAACTTTTGATATACAAAAGCGATGAGCACTGCGTTAAAGACCACCAATGAAATGAGCGTTGCATAGGCTACGCCGACAAGGCCGGTTTCAAATACCTCGATGAACAGCAGGTTGAAGCCGACGTTCATCGCGCCGAGAAAAAGGGTGAGGTAGAGCGCAAAACGGTAATGCTCGGAAAAACTGATGATTTGTGAATTGACGCCAGTAGCCATATTGAACACAAAACCCAGGCCCAGCACCCAGAGTATGGGAACGCTGGGGATCAGATTCTCAGCGGTGGAGAGCGATTCAAAGAAAAAAGAAATGCCCAAGAACACCGCGAAGTACAGCCATATACCAATCGCACTCAGGGAAAGCGACGTGCGTTTGTAAACGCCTTGCAGTCCGCTTCGGTTGCCCCTCGCCAAATAGTCGGTGATCAGTGGCGAGGCGATTGCGATGACGGCGGCGGCGGGCACGGCCATGCTTCGACTCAGGTTGAGCGCAATGGCATACGTACCGTTGTCTGCCTCGGAGAGCAAATTGGGGATCATAAACCTGTCGATGCTGAAAGCCAACTTATTGCCCATGAGATTTGCCAGCATAACCAGGCTGTACTGAAAAAACGGTTTGCCGATGAGGTGTCCGATCGCTTTAAAGCGAAAATCGAAGCGAGTTTGGGTAAAGCGCAAGGTGTAACACAACATGAAAAATGCGACGATCAAATAAAAATAGCTGAAAGCGCGATAGGTAAATACCGGTTTAACCCCGTAGTAGAGGACTAAGACGAATAAAATCGGTAGGGCCAGGCGCAATACAAAGCTGTCTACAAAGGCTTGTGTCGTGATGTTTTTAAAGTTGGATAGGTATTTTTTCAGCAAATCCACGGTCGTGATGCCGATGGCTATCAGGACGCTGTATGGCAAATAGTCCAATTCTACACAAGCCGAAAGAGCCGGAAACAGGGCGCGCAGCAGCAGCGCTAAACCACCTATGAGCAAGGCAGAAGCCAGTACAAAGGAGAGTGAAAAGCCAAACAACCGGTTTCGGTCTTGGGCTCGGTCTTTTACCTTGGGGAAGTATTTTATAATCGTCTGTGAGATGCCAAAGCCCATAAGCGGCATCAGCAGTTCTGCGCCGGCTTGTATATAAGCAAAGGTCCCGTACAATTCCCGATCGCGCGGGTATAGGTATAGGGATGCCAAAACGCCAATGCCAATCCCTGCATAATTGATCAGCGAAAAGAACAGGCTTTGCCTTACCATATGTTTGTTTTCTTCAGCGGTCATAGGGCTTTTCTCTCGGTATGGGGTTTGGGCTTTTATACCCTTTGATCGCTTTACAGCACAGATGCTGAGCCGATGCACAAAACTAACGAAATAAGCTACGCCCTCTCTTTTCACACCGTACACAAGGCGCCAGCTATCCAACCCGAGTTATGCGTACCCAGGCCCCACGGCTTATAGAAACAAAAATCAAAGGGCTACTGCAACTGTAGAATCATAGGAAAACAAGCCGCTTTCAAACTGCAGCCCAGAAACAGATACGAAAGATAAAGCTCGCTCAGACCCACTCGATAGGGTCAATCCGGCGATTGAAACGCTGCAGCTGTCATACAACACAGGCAAAAAACAAGGTTGTGCTCTTCAGCTTGTCGCAGGGTATAAAATAACCGCCTGCCCTTCAAGCGCGTCCCAAGCTAAGAGACGCGACAAAAGTCGGCACAGCCGACCACAGAGACAAAGAGCTCAAAGGCAAAGAACAGCATCCATTTTTCAAACCGCTGTAAAAGGCCAAAAACCAAAAGATAAGTCCGCTCTTTTTAAAGCGCCCAAGAGCGCTATCCCGATTTGATTAGAACACGGCCCAGCGGCAAGAGAACGAGTCTTTTTTCAAACTACCAACCGGAACAAAAGCAAAAGACCACCATGGCCAATGCACAGAAAGAACAAAATCCGCTTTTCAAATCGCCACACAGGGAAAAGCACAGCGGGATGAGAACCCCTTTTCAAACCACCGCGCACAGACGAGTCAATCCAACCCACGCGACAAACCCAAGAGGGACCAAGCACCGAGCTCGAGAATCCGAAACAGCAAGGATCTTACCCCTTTCAAAACCCATCAAACAACCGAACCCATCAACGCGATAACGCACCACCATGAGGCAACGCAATAAGGCATCAAATACACCACCCCTCGCAGCCAACTCATCCAGCCCCAGATCCATCCGAGCTGATCAGCGAAAAAACAAGGGCAAAAAACCGACGAGGAGGGGACAAAAACGAGAAATCCACCCCCCCTACAACAATCGCAGAAAAGACCCATGCAAAAACCCGACGAAAGATAAGAGGCAAACAAGGCGGTCCAAAAACCAGTCAACCCACTCAAACCAACCCAATCAGTCCGAACCAGTCACCTAAGCCAATCAACCCAAACCCAGCAAACCCAACCGCCAGCAACCCATCGGTCCAGCTAGCCAATCAGCTCAAACCAACCGCCAACACAACCCAAGCAACCAACCCGGCCCAGCCAAATTACAACAACGCACCAACCCAAAACCACCAACCCAATCACAGATACGTAGCCCAATCCAACCGCAACAACCACGCCCAACGAGCCAACCGAACCCATGCGACAAAACCAAGAGAGACCGAGCAATCCGATCAAGCATCCAAAACAGCAAGAGTCATGCTTATCAAGCACATCAAACAACCCAACCCACGCAAGCAACGCAATAGCACAGCAACCCAATCCAAGCCATCCACCCCCAAAGCATCCAACCCAACCCCACTGAGCAGTCCAATCCGCCCAACGACAAAACAGCGCAACAGCAAACCGCCAACGCAAAGCGACCCAACCGATCAATTAGCCCAAACCCATCAACCCAACCGATCAACCAGCCCAATCAGTCCAACGAGCCAATCAGCCTATCCAATCCGGCTAGCCCAAACCCAGCAAACCCACCAGCCCATTCAAACCCGCTCAAACCAGTCCAACGAGCCAATCAGCCTATCCAATCCGGCCAGCCCAAACCCAGCAAACCCACCAACCCATTCAAACCCACTCAAACCAGTCCAACGAGCCAATCAGCCTATCCAATCCAGCTAGCCCAAACCCAGCAAACCCAACCGAGCAACCCGAACAAACCAGCCCAATCAACCCAACCACCAACCCCAAAGCAACGCAGCTGACAAAACAACTCGTCAAAACACCGATGAAACCAAGCCAACCCATAGCTCGCCAAGGCAAAACAGCAGCGAGAAAACAACGCCCAAGCCTTTAAACGCACACAAGAGGAAAGGGGCAAAAAAACAAACCGCTCTCTCCAATCCACCACAAGAGAGCCAAACCGAGAAAACGAGCCGAGCAACCGCAAACCATCCAACCCAGTCGCACACAGGTAGTCCAATCGAACCCCAACCACCACGCCCGACGAGCACCAAAAAAACGCACCCCCTTTCAGACCGAGTCCTCCGAACCCATGCGGATAAAAACAACCCCCCTTCCAAGCTGCCAACTGGGGAATACAAAAGATAAGGCTGGATTTTCAGATCGCCCACAGCCAAAGAACAAGCTCCCTCTCCAAGCACTCGCGAAAGGCCGAGGTCAAAAAAAGTACCCCTTTCAGTCCAGCCCAGCCAAGTAAGCCATTCCAAATAAACGCAAAGCCACCCTTTCAAGCCAACGCTAAGGGACAGAGAAGCCGCGTCTTCAAATTGCAAGCATTCAAACACCGGATGCGCATCTCTTACCCAACCCGCACGGCGGGTGAGCCGCAGTGACCACAGCACAAGCACAAAAGATAATGTGGGGCGGCAGACAGACCCATAAGACAAAAGCGAGCGCCTCTTTTTAAGCGGTCTCCTTCAGGGGCAAAACCCAAAAATACCCCTCACCCTTTGGATACGCCAAGTTGAAATGCGCAGTAAAAGCGAGCCGGAGTTAAGCCCGAGCGCAGGGTCTGCCGGCTTCAATCGATGAACGCCAGGCCGCACAGGGGGCACGTCAAAAGAATGAGAAAGCGATCGGGCTTTACCACAACACACAGGAGATTTTTTTCAAGCCGTTGCTCGAAATCGGTTTCGATATCCGACAAAAACCGAAAAGCCGACTGCTGCGACCAAAAGTATGGATCCCCCCAGTGAAATGGCTTTGCCGGCCTTTACGACGGGAGGATCAAACCGAAAGGCCAGGGTGTGCCTGCCGGCGGGCACCCAAAGTGCCCGCAATACATAATTCGCCGCCAAATGAGGAACGCGCTTGCCATCGATGGTCGCTTCCCAGCCAGCGGGGTAGTAAATTTCCGATAATACGGCGAGCTGAGGGGTGCGCGCGCTGTATCCATATACCACTTCATCAGGGGCATAGTGCCTTAAAAAAATGGTATCGCCCGGATTTGTAACCAGCTCTTTCGGCTTGTATATATTGAACGCCTCACTATTAAATTTTCGTCGTACAACGGCGTGATCCCGGGTCTGCAAGGTATCCAAAGCGGCGAGTGCCGCGTCGGCACCCTTGACATAGGTGACGCCCTTGACAAACCAGGCGTTGCCGTTGGCTTGGGCATTTTTAATCAGCTTGCGCTTCCCATTTCCATCGACTGTGATGATGTACTTCGCGTTGAGCATATCGATCACCTGTTGGTTGCCCTTGCTGATTTGAAAGTCGTAGAGCTCTTGGTATTTTCGCAGTTTGGCAGCATGACACCCGCCGAGGGATTTAAAATAATAGGATGTAGAGGGGTCGGCCATGGTGTTCAGGGCCCGGTTTAAAACGCGAAAGTTTGAGCTGTCTTTCAAGATCTGATCTTCAATAGCGGTTTTGGGAAAGGGATTCTCATAGACTTTTTTGGAGACGAAATGATCCGCGTTCAGGTATCGCCGGTCCACCGGCCATAGGTCGATTAGGATGAGGGCTGCCAACAGAGACAAACCCAGGTTGTAGTTTATCCGCTTCTTCGAGAACAGGTAGAGGACTATCACAGCCATGGCCACGAGCACAAAGGAGCGGATCGCATCAGCCTGAAAGAGTGCCAGTCGGTCGGCGCGTAGGGCCACTTGCAAAAAGGCTGGAAGCTGCGGATCAACCCCTTTGTTTTCAAAGCGCAATAAGCTGGGGCCCAACCCCAGCAAAAAAGCGATTAGGCCCAGGACGATAACCGCAGCATATCGCAAAGCCTTGCGCTTTTCAGCGGGTGCGGTTTGGGTGGAAAAGAAACGCCCCAAGGCGACGAATCCGAGCAAAGGTGCGATAAACTCAAACAGGATGAGCAAAGAGGCCACCGCTCGAAACTTATCGTACAGCGGAAAGTGATCGATAAACCAGTCGGTGAGCAGCGAAAAGTTTTTGCCCCAAGCCAACAAAATGCTCAAGACCGTCCCGATGGCCAGCCACCACTTGAACCTGCCTTTTACCAAGAACAGACCCAAGACAAATAGAAAGATGACCACAGCGCCTTGGTAGGCAGGGCCCAGCACAAAGGGTTGGTCGCCCCAGTAGGTGGGTATGGCGCGCAAGGCGTAATCGGCTTCTGCAGCTGGCATACCGCTTTTGCTAAGGGCTGCGCGCAGCCGGGGCTTGGAAGCGGGCCCCTCGTAGGAGGAGCCGCCCATCAAATTGGGGATGAGCAGATTGAGCGTTTCCACCTCACCGTAGCTCCATTGGGTGATGTAGTCCCGATCCAGACCCAGGGTCTGGTTTTCCGTACGGAGCTTCAGCTCGGATTTTCCCCTTGTACTGTACGGGCTATACTGCTGTATCGCGAGTATGGGCGTCGCGTTTACAGCCAGGGCTATAAAGACAGCAGCCGCTAGCATGCCAGCGACCTCAACCAGGTCCTTCCAGGCTTTTGCTCGGCCAAAACCAATGGTTTCAATGACGATGTAAATGCCTATCAATAGAAACATATAATACGTCATCTGGGGGTGGTTGGCATATACGTTTAAAGAGAGGCATACCGTCGTGAGCAGGAATCCGAGTGCGTACTCTTTTCGGAAGAGCATGAGCACACCCGCGACCGTAGGCGGGATGTAGGCTATGGCGATCAGCTTTCCATTGTGACCGGCAGCTATGATGACGATAAAATAAGTGGAAAGCGAAAAAGCCAGCGATCCGATGGCAGCCAACTTGGGTTCTATGCGCAAACTGAGCATCAATATGTAAAAGCCCAACAACAGGATAAAGAGGTAATCAGCGGGCTGGGGCAAGAACCGCAATGCTTTGTCGAGCAGGGCGATCGCATTGTTCTCGTCCTTGTACTTGGCGCTCAAAAAATAAATGGGCATACCGCCAAACATCGAATCCGTCCACAGCGAAGATTTGCCGGTGCTCTCCTCGTAATCCCGCACCGCTTTGGTGCTTCCCATATAGTTAACCGTATCGGGTTGATACAGCTTTTTGCCCTGAAGGATGGGAGCGGCGTATAGGACCGATAAAACGACAAAGCAGCTCAGTATGAAAATGTGGGACAATACGGATCGGCGCGTTTTCACCTCTATTCTATTTCCTCAAAGTCCGCGTATTCATCCACGGTCTTTTTCGTCTCACCCCCCTGGGCATTGGGCTTTGAATAGATAAATGTTTCGCCTTCTCTGTACCTGCGATGGGGGCGCGACTGGGAATTTTGTGCGCTTTTTGCAATCCGTCGAATAAAAAACCGAAGTGAGGCGGGAATCCAAATCCGCCTCGTGTAGTACAACACCAAAACAAGCGCTAAGGCGATTAAAAAAAATGTCTCCACCTCCTCATCGATTCGGGGTCAAAGGTACCAAATCCGCTCGGTTTTTGCTAATGAGGCCAGGGGTTTGAGCGGGATAGAAACCCAGCTCTTTTTTCGTAAATTGCGCTCGTTTTTTTAACACATTCGATGAACATAGCTGTGATCGGCACGGGTTACGTGGGTCTGGTTTCGGGCACTTGTCTCGCAGAGAGAGGCAATCGCATAAGCTGCATAGACATAGATAGAGAAAAAGTAGCCCGGATGCAAGGCGGTGAAATTCCGATTTACGAACCCGGTTTAGAAGCGCTTTTCCATCGAAATACCGAGCGAGGTCGGTTGCATTTCACCACCGATATGGCAACTCCCATACGAGAAGCTGAAATCATCATGCTCGCGCTGCCCACACCGCCCAGTGGGAATGGTTCAGCCGATCTTTCCCACATTTTACAAGTAGCTGGAGATTTGGGAAAGGCCATACAATCGTATAAAGTCATCGCGAATAAGAGTACGGTCCCGGTGGGCACCGCCGAGCGGCTGAGGAAAATTATAGCAAAAGAGGCAAACGCGGATTTCGATGTGGTTTCAAACCCCGAGTTTTTACGAGAGGGCTTTGCCGTAACAGACTTTATGAATCCCGATCGGATCCTCATAGGTACCTCATCGGCCAGAGCCGATCGCATCATGCGGCGTCTGTACAAACCCTATGTAGCACAGGTGGAACAGCTCATCTCTATGGACGAAAAATCCGCTGAATTGGCGAAATATGCGGCCAATGCTTTTTTGGCTAGCAAAATTACATTTATGAATGAGTTGGCCAATTATGCGGAACGAGTCGGTGCGAATGTGGATCACATTCGATTGGCTTTGGGCGCTGATGAGCGCATTGGCAAACGCTTTCTCCGCGCAGGGATAGGCTTTGGGGGTAGCTGCCTGCCCAAAGATGTAAAGGCACTGCTCGAGTCGGGCAGGGAATCGCATTTCGACTTCAAAATGCTGAGCGCTGTCGCAGCGATTAATGCACAGCAGCGGATCGCGCTCGTCGATAAGATCACAAAACACTTTGGCGGCGCTATTTCCAAGCTGAAAATAGCGGTGTGGGGACTGGCTTTTAAGCCGAATACAGACGATATTCGAGAGGCGCCTGCGCTGTACGTCATCAAAAAGCTATTGGAATACGGGGCTGAAGTAGTAGCTTACGACCCGGTGGCCATGAAAAACGCAAAAGAACAGTTGGGCGACCGGATCGACTACGCCAAGGACATGTATGAGGCCTTGCAAGGCGCAGATGCCCTACTCATCGCTACCGAATGGTCGGCATTCAGCACGCCCGACTTTTCGAGGATTAAAAACGCGATGAAAAAACCACTGCTGTTCGACGGGCGAAACATATATGACACAGCTGAGATGAAAGACTTGGGTTTTACCTATTACAGCATCGGGCGCAAAGCGGGGCTAAATTGAAAATACTGGTTACCGGAGCGGCAGGGTTTATCGGGTTTCACCTGGTAAAGCGTTTGTTGGCGGCAGGCCACGACGTATTGGGCATGGATGATCTCAATGCGTATTACAATCCACAGCTCAAATGGGATCGCCTCGCTCAACTCGGTATCAAACGACCGTTCACATCGGGTAAAACCACCGAAAGTGCGCATGACCCAGGTTTTGCATTTGTAAAGGCTTCCGTGACGGATGCCCATGCGGTCAAGCGGGTCTTTGGAGACTGTGGCTTTGATAAGGTCTGCCAGCTCGCAGCGCAGGCTGGTGTGCGTTACGGCTCGGAAAACCCCGGCGCGTATGTGCAGTGCAACCTGGTGGGTTTTTTCAACGTCTTGCAAACCGCGAAGGATTCCGCTTGCAAACACTTCGTCTATGCGAGCAGCAGCAGTGTGTATGGGGCTAGCAATCGAGTTCCCTCCGATGTGTCACAACCGACGGACAAGCCGCTGAGCCTCTATGCAGCTACGAAGAAGAGCAACGAGCTGCTCGCACATGTCTATTCGAACCTGTATCACTTGCCTACCACAGGACTGCGCTTTTTCACCGTTTACGGACCCTGGGGCAGGCCGGATATGGCTTACTTCAGTTTTGCCGATAAAATTCAAAAAGGCTCACCCATACCGGTTTTTAATCACGGTGCGCTGAGCCGAGATATGACTTATATAGACGATGTGGTAGAAGCTACCTACCGCATCTTGTCTCGGGAGCCCAAATCCGAATACGGGATTTACAACATTGGAAAGGGTGAACCCGTAGGTTTGACAAAGCTCATCGAGACGCTTGAGGAAGTTTTGGGAAAGCGAGCTATAAAGGAGATGAAGCCGATGCAGCCAGGCGATGTTTACCAAACGCGTGCCCATGTGGATCGACTGGTGAAAGACTACGGATACAAACCAGAGACACCGCTAAAATTGGGTGTGCAGCATTTTGTGGATTGGTATTTGACATACCATCAGCTGAGGTGAGCGCTTTGCCCCGTAATTTGCTCTCCGCCGGCTGCCCATACATAGGGGGCTCGCTATCCTCTGCGCTCGTGCACGCCTTGAAAAAAGCGCCATAAAGCCTAAGCGTACAAGGAGCGTGACCGAAACGGATGTGCTCTTCTCTTGCACACTGAAATTTACACTGTGGATCACCCTTTCATACGGGCTCAACATTTCGCCTTTTTTGTGCACGGGAGCCCCAATTCTAAATACCCTTTCAAAGCGCGTATAAATGCCTCGCTTTTCATTCTCGGCGATTAACCGTATTTTAGGGGCCTGAATTCTCAGGCGTGAAGCGAGATGCCCCATACAAGTGCATCGCGATAACCGGCGGGGCCGGCTTTATCGGTTCCCATGTGGTACGCCGGTTTTTGAAGGGCTATCCGACTTATCAAATCATCAATCTCGACGCCTTGACGTATGCGGGAAACTTAGAAAACCTATCGGACGTCCAAGATGCTGAAAACCATCATTTCGAGAAGTGCGACATTCGCGATTTCGACGGGGTAAAGCGGGTTTTTCAAACGTACAAACCCGATGCGGTTATCCATTTGGCCGCGGAGACTCATGTGGATCGCTCAATCCAAAATCCCCATGCGTTCGTAGAGACCAATGTGGTGGGCACCGTTAACCTGTTAAATGCCGCTCGCTCGCTGTGGAGGGGATCCCTGGAGGACAAACTGTTTTACCACATATCCACGGATGAGGTATATGGCTCCTTAGGACCCAAAGGCTTTTTTACGGAATCCACGCCTTACGCCCCCCGGTCACCTTATGCCGCCTCTAAAGCGGCTTCCGATCAGCTGGTGCGGGCATACGGCAACACATTTAAGCTGCCCCTTGTCATCAGCCATTGCTCGAACAACTACGGTCCGAACCAGTTTCCAGAAAAGTTAATCCCGCTCTTCATATACAACATTCAACACGAAAAACCCCTGCCGGTTTACGGCGATGGCAAACACGTCCGCGACTGGCTCTTCGTCGTCGACCACGCGGTGGCCATCGACCGGGTTTTTCACCGGGGAAAAGTAGGAGCGACCTACAACATCGGAGGCTGTAACGAATGGACGAATCTCGACTTGGTGCATCTGCTCTGTGGGTTGATGGATGAGAAGCTGGGAAATGCAGCCGGAAGCGCAGCAAGGCTTATCAAATTGGTAGCAGACCGACCCGGGCACGACAGGCGTTATGCGATTGATACCACAAAGATCCGTTGCGAATTGGGGTGGAAGCCCACCGTTGCTTTTGAGCGGGGTTTGTCACAGACGATAGATTGGTATAGGGCTCACAAAGCCTGGGTTGACGCGGTCGTGTCTAGTGCACATCGACGGTTTTACACCGAACCACAAGGCGATGTAATATGAAGGGAATCGTTTTGGCCGCCGGGTCGGGCACGCGCTTGTATCCGTTGACCGTAGCGGTGAGCAAACAATTGATGCCGGTTTATGACAAACCGATGATCTACTACCCGCTGTCGGTTTTGATGCTGGCCAAAATCCGTGAAATACGGTTGATCACCACAGCTGCAGATGCCGACAACTTTAAAAAACTCCTCGGAGATGGCAGCCAACTCGGTTGTCGATTCTCTTATGCCGTACAACCCAGGCCCGCTGGCCTGGCACAAGCCTTCCCCCTCAGTGCGGATTTCATAGGCTCGGACAGCGTCGCTTTGATCTTGGGGGATAACCTCTTCTACGGTTCTGCCCTGCCGCAGCTTTTGCAGTCCAAATTAAACCCGAAAGGAGCTACGGTGTTTGCCTATCCCGTAGCGAATCCAAAACGCTATGGCGTGGTCGAATTCGATGCTTCAGGCAAGGCGGTTTCACTAGAGGAGAAACCCGAAAATCCGAAATCTAAGTTTGCGGTTCCCGGTTTGTACTTTTACGACAACCGTGTGGTGGAAATCGCCGCACGGGTGGAGCCGAGCGCGCGCGGAGAATACGAAATTACGGATGTGAATAGAGCGTATTTACAAAAGGGAGCGCTGGATGTAGGGATATTGGACAGGGGGACGGCCTGGTTGGATACGGGTACCTTTGATTCGCTGCACGCAGCTGCTGAATTCGTAAGGGTAATTCAGGAACGCCAGGGCCTAAAAATCGGTTGCATCGAAGAGGTGGCCTACCGCTGTGGCTTTATCGACGGAAGCCAATTGCGCAAACTGGCTGAACGCTATGGAAAAAGCGATTACGGGAATTATTTAGAAGATGTAGCCACAACCTAAGGCGCTTTTGTCCCATGCTGATCGATTTAAAGGCCCTATAGACAAACAGCAAAAAAATAAGCGCTTTGTTCAGACGCTTATCCCAAGCGACTTAAAGCCGACATTGAGACCCTGCACCCGGCAGCCCGGGCACGGACAAAACGAAAAAGACCTGCTTTTTCAAGCCGCTACCGCGGATTGCATACAGGAAAATACCGAGCGCAAAAACGGAAGGGCAATTCCGGGGTTTTACATCACCCACAGGGACAGAGATGGCACCCTTTTCAAAACGGCCCGCAGGGGCAGAACCAAATAAGTGAGACAGGCTTTCAAACCGACACAAAGGCAAAAAAACAACCCTCTTTTGGTTAACAGAGGGACGAAGCAAGGAGCATCCCGGTTTTCAAACCGACTTCCACAGGACAGAGACAAAAAGGCTAAAAATAGAAATGGGAGAGCAGATCAGCCGCAGAGACAAGCCGAAAAATAACACCGCTTCTCGCCCCCTACAAAAGCCCAAAAAACAAATGCCGAGTTTTCAGCGTCAACACAAAGAATAAACCCCTCTTTTCAAACGGACTCTCACGAGAAAAAAGACTGAACGCTCAGACCACCTACAGACAAAGACAAAAGAATGCGATTAAAGCCAGTATAAAAGGACGACCAACAAAAAGATAAAACCGATCCCTTTAGAAGCGCCCCAGCTTGAACACATAATAAAAGTCAGCGCAGCCGACCACAGGGGCAAACGCAAAAAAACGAGTCCAAGTCTCCAAACCCACGCAAGAGGACGAAGGAAAAGCGGGCTCTCTTCAAGCCGACTCCGCAAAGAGACGTCGAAAAAATAAAATCGATCTCTTTAGAAGCGCCCCAGCTTGAACACATAATAAAAGTCAGCGCAGCTGACCACAGGGGCAAACGCAAAAAGCACAGGGAACTCTTCAAAGGCGTCAAAAGCGAATAAAAACAAGCCCAGCGCTTAAACCGACTCCCTCAGACAAATACAAAAAACAAAGGCTGAGCGTTCAGCCCCCACACGGATTATAGGTCGCGATTGGGCTTTTGCAACCGAACCTAGGACAGAGAAAAACAAAACGACACCCCAGCCTTTCAAAAGCCCAGCAGAAACGAATACGAAAATATCCCTTTTTCAGCACACCCCTACAAGACAAACAACAAAAAGATAAGTCCAGCACCCAGGCCGACCGCAACGGAATAAAAATACCCCTTTTTTAACCCACTCCCTCAGAGACAAACACAAAAAACAACCCTCTTTTTCAGGCTATACCCATACGATTTATGCCGTGATTGGGGTTTTGTGATCAACACACCGCACAGGCGCGTAAAATCAAAAAATAAATCCTTCTTTTCAAGACACTGCACACAGGTAATAGGTGGAGAAAACGAGTTCCTTTCCAATCCATACAAGACAAAAGAAGGGCGGGGACAAAGTCAAAAAGCAAGGCCGGGACCTCAGATTGGGCGAGCCGACAAAAGGATTAGCCCGCCGTTCTGCACAGGCATCTCAATCGATAACCACTGCTCCTTGCAGGGACCCCCATGCGTCCCGTCTTCGCCATCAATCCACCAGCACCTGCAGTTGTATGGCTATTGTAAAGGGATACCACGCATCAGGCCACCCGCATCGAGTCTGCGACCGAAGCCATGTATTTTTCAGCATCCAAAGCAGCCATACAACCCGATCCAGCTGCCGTGATCGCCTGCCTGTACACCTTGTCCTTTACATCACCTGCAGCAAAAACGCCGGGCCGCGCAGTCCGCGTCGAATCGGGATCGGTGACCAAATAACCGAGTTGATCCATGGCCAATTGCCCTTCGAAAATAGCTGTGTTGGGCTTGTGGCCGATGGCGAGAAAGACGCCTTCCAGTTCGATCCGCCGCAGTTCTCGCGTCTGGTTGTGAAAGACTTCTATACCGGTGACCAGGCGTTCACCCAAAACTTCTCGCAACTCGGTATGGAACAACACTTTTAAGTTTTTCGTATTCTCCGCTCTGTGTTGCATGGCTTTGCTCGCTCTAAAGTGGTCCTTTCGTATCAATAGGTAAACGACTCGGCAGAGCTTAGCGAGATAAGTAGCCTCTTCAACGGCGGAATCCCCACCGCCCACAACGGCTACGCGCTGGCCTTTAAAAAAGAACCCATCACAGGTGGCACAGGCGGAAACGCCGCTGCCCAACAGGCGCTTTTCAGACGCCAGCCCCAAATATTTGGCCGAAGCACCAGTGCTGATAATGAGCGAACGAGCGCGAACTTCTGCACCTCCGTCGACGACGAGTTTGTGCCACCCCCCCCGCGCTTTGGAAAGTGTTACAGCGGTTACCGCAGCCAAGCGCACATCGGTACCGAAGCGCTCGGCCTGGCTGCGCAAATCTTCCATCAGCACAGGCCCTTGGACGCCAGACGGATAGCCGGGAAAATTATCCACCTCAGTAGTCGTGGTCAACTGCCCCCCGGGCTCCATACCCGTGTAGATCACCGGGTGTAAATCCGCACGGGCGGCGTAAACGGCAGCCGTGTATCCCGCAGGGCCCGAGCCTATGATCGCACAGGCCAATTCTTCGATTTGATCATTCATAAAAACGTTTATATATAAACATTAAACAGTTCTATATTTTAATGATTGTTTATCTCATACATATTACGTTTCTTATTATTGCACAAAATTTATCTTTCAATGCATAATTTTGAACACCAGTTCTTTCAGAATGCCGAAATGATTGGCAAGCGCACCGACACCCTTTGATCGGGCATCGGCTTCTCGAATATACGAAATGCACTGAATGGCTTTTTTCAGGCGGTAATTCCGGCTGGCGATTCGGTAATCCCCCACAAAAAAACGGCTGACTCCCAACTTATTGGAAATGTGTTGCACCGACTTATCCGGCTCTGTGTGATAGGTGATCAGGTGGGTAAAAAAGTTATACAGCAGGCTAAGGGTAAGCGAGAGGGGATGGGCCTTTGAATTGGCGCTAAAGTAATTGACGATTTGATGAGCTTTTTTCACCTCTCGACTGCCCACCGCTCTGAGCAACTCAAAGTTGTTGTAATCCTTGCTGATGCCCGTGTTGCATTCTATGATTTCCGCTGTAATCCTTTGGCCTTTGGGAACGACCAGCGCCAATTTGCGCAACTCCTTATCGATTCGAGATAGGTCCGAGCCCAAGAATTCGCTCAGCAAATGGCTGGCCCTTTCATCGATGCTATATCCCCTAGCGCGCAACTCGGAAGCAATCCAAGCTGGAACCGCATCCGCATACAGGGGTTTTGACTCGAAGATGACGCCGTTCCGCTCGATGAGTTTGTATAGTTTCTTGCGCGCGTCCAGCTTTTTGTATTTGTAATTGAGCACCAAAAGGGTCGAAGCCAGCGGATTTTCGGCATAAGCACTCAGGCGATCAATCGCATGGTACAGCTGTTGGGCCTCGCGCACGATCACCAGCTGATAGTCGGACAGTATCGGGTAGCGCTTGGCATGTTCAACGATGGCATCGACGGTCGTTTCACCGCCGTACAAGACAATCCGATTGAAGCTCTGCTGCGATTCTGTCAAAACGCGATCTGCGATATGGTTTGAAATCGAATCGATGAAATAAGGCTCCTCACCCATCAGCAGGTAAATGGGTGCATAGTGCCGGGCTTTGATCCGTTCGATTATCGCACTGTAACCGCTATTCATAAGCTGCGAAGATACGCATACTCAGGGGTGCAAGCGCAAAAAAAACAAGCCCGGGCCTTAGACCGTCTCCATGAGATATATATACGCCAAATCGCGACGCTGCAGCTGGAGTATTAGGCCAGACAAATAACAAAACAAGGCCCCTTCTAAGCCACTGTGAGAGGCCAAAAGCGAAGGGTGAGTCAAACTGATGTGAGAAACACAAAAAAGACTTAGCTCTTCAAGACGAACCCTGGCGGGCAAAGGTTGGAAAATAAGAAGGCCTATTTAAGTCGTCACGCACAGACAAGTGCAAGAGATGAAGGTGGTTTTTTAAATCACCCAAGAAGAACGGCCCCTTTTTAAACCCACCACAACTGCCATAAAAGGCTATGAATCAAAAATAAGCGCGATTCTCGCTAGCTGTATAAGGATAAAGGCAACAGCCTGCTCTCAAACCCCTACGCGGAGAAAAATGCTATGCGCTTTCAAACCCGCACAAAAGGAAAGGGGCAAAAAAACAAACCGCTTTCTCCAAGCCACCGCAAGAGAGTAAAGCCGAGAAAACGAGCTGAGCAACCGCAAACCATCCAACCCAATCCATGCACTCACTCAAATAAACTCACCAAATGATTATAAACAACGCAAACCGACTAAGCCAGCGCAAGGGGACAAAAACAACACAACCCAAAACCCGCAGGCGTCAAGCGTAGAAAAACCCAGGCAAAAGACTCGACGAGGGACAGCCCAATCAACGCATTAGCGACAAGCAACCCGCCAACGCAGACCAGCCAGCCCATGCAAGGGTAAAACACCAACTCAAAGCCCGCGCACGCCAACTGTAGAAAGGACAAATGCGAATAACCCGATGGAGACGAGCCAATCCCAGTAGCACAATCCAAAACCCACTCGAACCCATTGCAAAAAAGACCGATGAGAA
>JANQLC010000030.1 GCA_028280815.1 Flavobacteriales bacterium
CATCGCGCATACAGCTCGTGATAAGTCCGATCCACCCCAAGAGCAGGCACCACGGGCCGATTTCGGATAACTTTCGATTGGACATCGATTGAGGATTTAGCTCGCTGCCTGCTAAGTTAAAAAAATTACCGATAGAAGCAAAACCCAAGCACCTATATAGCCGGAAAGACAAAACACGCCCATTTCAAGTGTTTAAAAAGGGCACCAAAGGCACACGGGCAGACAATCCACCTCGGCCTGCGACAAGCCCCAAGGGTCCGCTCCATGCGGAGGGCTTATTTCTGTAACTTTACCCAAATTTCGCGCGCAGTGGCCGATCCGAAAAGACGTACGGTAACCGCAGCCCTCCCCTATGCCAACGGGCCGATCCACATCGGACACTTGGCCGGTGTGTATATACCGGCAGACATTTACGTCCGCTATTGGCGCAACAAGAAAAGAGACGTGCTGTTCATCTGCGGTTCGGACGAGCACGGGGTAGCCATCACCATAAAGGCCAAAAAGGCGGGTCAAACGCCCCAGGAAGTCGTGGATACCTACCACGCCAGCATCCAAGCGTCCTTGGCGGACTTCGGCATCTCTTTCGACCATTACACGCGCACCTCTGCGCCCATTCACCGCCAAACCGCATCGGATTTCTTCTCGAATCTATATGAGAAAGGCGTGTTTAAGACAAAGACTTCTAAACAATACTTCGATGAGGAAGCACAGCAATTTCTCGCCGACCGCTACATCGTGGGGACTTGCCCCCATTGTGGCTCTGCCCATGCGTATGGGGATCAATGCGAAAATTGTGGCAGCTCGCTCAGTCCGGAAGAATTGATCAACCCGCGCTCAGCGCTCAGCGGTGCCACACCCGTGCGCAAAACCACCCAGCATCATTACCTGCCGTTAGAACGCTACGCGGACTGGCTGCGAAAATGGGTTTTGGAAGAACACGCGGATTGGAAGACCAATGTATCTGCACAAGTGAAATCCTGGTTGGATACCGGACTAAAGCCACGCGCCGTCACCCGGGATTTGGATTGGGGCATTCCCGTCCCCTTGCCCGGTTTGGAAAACAAGGTGCTCTACGTCTGGTTTGAGGCCCCGATTGGCTACATCTCTGCCACCAAAGAATGGGCGAAAAAAACGGGAAGAGACTGGACACCTTACTGGTGCGATACAGATACGGAGCTAACCCACTTTTTGGCGAAGGACAACATCGTCTTTCACTGCATCATCTTTCCGAGCATGCTCAAGGCGCATGGGGGGTTCATCTTGCCAGCCCAGGTGCCGGCCAATGAATTTTTAACCCTGGAAAACCAAAAGATATCGACCTCGAAGAACTGGGCGGTCTGGCTGCCGGACTACCTGCGCGACTTTCCAGGGCAGCGAGATGCATTGCGCTATGCGCTCACGGCCAACATGCCCGAAACCAAAGACAACAACTTTAGCTGGAAGGATTTTCAAACCAAAAACAACGCCGAGTTGGTAGGGATATTGGGGAATTTCATCAACCGGGTCGTCGCGCTCACGCACCAGTATTGTCGAGGTATTGCACCTGGGGTTACGAGCCGATTCAGCGAACTCGACCGTTTGAAATTGCTCCCAAAAGAAATCGGAGGTTTTATCGAACGCTTTGAATTTCGAAATGCACTGCGGTCATTTATGGAACTGCCGCGCATGGGAAACGCATTTCTACAGGAACAAGAACCCTGGAAAAAGATAAAAACACAGCCCGAAGCGGTTGAAGACAGCATTTACGTAGCCCTGCAAATCGCAGCGGCAATCGCCTATTTAAGCGAACCCTTTTTACCCCATACAGCTGAGAAATTAAAGGACATACTCCATTTAAAAGCGCTGAGCTGGGATGAGGTGGCTGCGGCCGATTTGATCCCCAAAGGGCGCCCCATCGACAAGGCGCAGCTGCTCTTTCGGAAAATAACAGTTTCGGAAATCGACGCCCAAATGGAAAAGTTGATGGGAACCCAGCGGGAAAATACCACTACCCCCCTCAGAGCGGAGCGATAAAACCACAACTTCGATCGGCGTTAACCCATAGCGCGTTTTTGCCACTATGTAATTTCACTCGAATCGCGGATTTCTACCCCATGGGCTAGCAAATCGTCTAGGGCTTTTTCAAGGCCGGTCTCAGCTATGGATCGAGTTAAATCCAAAAGATAATGGGTTTTAAAGCCCAATCTATTGGCATCCAATGCCGTGTAATAGACACAATAATCCCCTGACAAACCACAAACGCACACCTCAGCAATGTCCAAGCCTTTCAAGTAACCATCTAAGCCGGTCTGGCTTTTGTGCTCGTTATCAAAAAACCCACTGTAGCTATCGACTTCAAGGTGCATGCCCTTCCTGAAAATCGCATGGATTCGCTTTTGGTTTAACTTGGTTGAAAAGCGTGCGCCAAAGCTGCCCTGAACACAGTGATCAGGCCAGAGGACTTGTGTTCGATCACCCCAGGGGATCACGTCAAGGGGCTTCTGGCCCTCGTGCTGGGAGGCGAAGCTCTTGTGATTATACGGATGCCAATCCTGCGTAGCTACCACGCAATCAAATCCCTTCATGGCCCGGTTGACCCCCCTGATGATTCTGTCGCCCTTCGCAACGGCAAGCGAACCACCTGGCAAGAAATCATTCTGAATGTCCAAGACGATTAAAGCTCTTTTCACAACTGAGAATTTACCACCTGTACGCAACAAATATAGGAACCCCTTCCTCGGCGCTCACCCATTTTATAGGCAATCCCTTCCCGATATTTTCCATCGAGAAATAACACCGTTGTAGCCGGTGTCATCGGGGTCCTACCGCTCGCAAATATAAGGATTTAATATCGCTTCACCTCCGTTCATTCGGGTTTTCGCTTTTGGCTTGACGAGAGGCGTATGAACCGCCCCAGCTTGGAGGGCTAACCATACAGCTCTCGAGCAGCGGGATAAATGTCGGACCAAACACCAATAGCGGTTGCACAGCCGATAGGGCTAAAGTAAAAATCCACTACATTTGTGACATGGCTACCACGCGCTCAGCAGAATCCAGACGGCGGAGATATGCTTGGGCAATCGCCTTGGGCGCACACCTGGTCCTTTTGATCCTCTTGGCTTTTGTCGGTTTCTCCAGTCGTCCCACCGCCCAGCCGCATCCCATCGCCATCGCATTCCCCCAGCCCAAAGCGATCGAAAAGCCCGTGGAAAAAGTCGAAAAACCCATGGAGAAAAAGAAAGGGGAAAAAACCAAAACACCCAAAGCGATAGAAGCGGTAAAAACCCATCGCCCTTCCAAGGAGGGAATTAAAACCGTCGAGCAATTGTTAGAAGAGACCCCACCGGTCAAAGCGAGTCCTATCAAGGAGCCGAAGGCGACCGCCTCCGATGCGAAGAATGACAACACCACCGCCGGCACCCAACCGGGACGCACTGCGAAGAAGGCTTTTGGAAAAGGCAATGCCAAGCCCGTGCACCCCAGCGCGTATTCGGGCAAAAGCACCGTGTCTTATCTCTTGCCAAACCGAACGGCTATCCGCATTGCCAACCCGGTTTACACCTGCATTCGGGGTGGCGTGGTCGTGATCGACATCCGGGTCAACCGGGGTGGGGCGGTTACCCATGCAGCCATCGACAAAAGCCGAAGCCATACCACCGACCGCTGTCTTTGGGACGCCGCATTGGCTTATGCCAAGCGATCGCGGTTCAACGCCAATCCCAAGGCGCGCCGTTCACAACCGGGATACATCACCTACCAGTTCCAGCCGAACGGGTCTGCTGATCGGACTTCCTCGCTTTCAACGCCGCTTGAGAAGTCAAGGTAATCGAGTCAAAAAAGCGACTCGCATTTCGCAGGTCAAATAAGCGATCCCCATTGGAATAGACGGCGGCCAAATACATTCGGTTGTCTACAAAAAAAGCCTCGGCGCGCATCGTCAAACTGAGGGGCGCCGCGCGCGCATAGTAATCGGCTACCATGGCCGGATAGGGCAGTGAGTCCACGCTGTAAAAATTTTTGAACACCGCTGTAACCGCCTGAGGCTTGTCAAAAATATAGTTGAGCGAAACGGCTATTTCAGCTATGCCCTGGATCAAGGCACTGGTGCGTACGGTTTTATCACCCAATTGGGCGGTATCGCTCACGCGGATTAAGAACAGGTAATTCATCCGGTAATCCCGATATTCCATCTGAACGGTTCGGGTTTTTCCCCTGTCGAGATGCTTGTGCGCCTCGATGAAGGGTTTGGCTGGAAACTGTATTTGATACGAGCTATCCCGTACCGTATACCAATGATCCTGGCTAAAACCCAGGCGGGCAAAAAGCGATAGGAACAGAAACAAAAGCGCTTTCACAACTTTAAAATACGCGCCTTTCACGCCGAGGAAAAACGCATTTAAACCGGACACTTGAGCGGAATAGCCACAAAATCCTTGAGGTAATAGGGTTCGAAGTAAGCGAGGTCTTCAAACGAATCATTTACAAATCTGTCGTATGCCAGGGTGACCATATGTGCCGCAGAGGGGTATGGAATGTCCAAAAAATGCGCCTGTGGCATTTGAATCACCCCCCGGGCCTTGGCCACGCCATCCCCCAAAAAATAAAGGGGTCGGTGAAATTCAGAAAAGCTATCCGGCCGCAAGACGACTGCCTTTGTCTCTGTGCGGGCTGTGAGATCCGGGTTGTAAACCCGCGCATATACCTCTGCCCGACGGGCATCGAGCAAGGGGATGATCGAAGCACGGGAATCCGATATACCGCTCGCAGCCCGTGCCAAAACCGTCAAGGTAGGGATGGCGATGAGTGGCATGTCGAGCGCATAGCAAAGCCCTTTGGCAGCTGCCACGCCTATGCGCAAGCCCGTATAAGAGCCCGGTCCCTGGCTCACTGCAACCGCCGATAGGTCTCGAAAAGCCAAGCCGTGGGTGCCCATAAGCGCTTTGATAAAAATGTGCAAGCGTTCATCGTGTACGTATTTTTCGCCCGCCCATTCCTCCGTTCCGAGGAGCACGCCATCCCGGGCCAGACTGACGGAGCAATTTCGAGTCGCGGTTTCCAAATGCAGGAGTAAAGCCATGCTCGTATCAATTCAAAGGGATGCCTGCATAAAAGTCTAAGATTTTCAATTTAAAAAAGCAATCGTATCTCGAGCGCACCCCATCAGCTCTCGCTTTCACCCATTTGTTCTTTGCCTGATTGAAATCAAAACTGCTCACAGCCCCTACCGCAAAGCGCTTCCTCTCGTATTCAAAGGCTTGCTGAGCAGCTACTTCTGTTTTTTGTGCCGCCTGGTAAGCCCTATAAGCCGCCTTGGCTTCCGTATAGGCCTTCTCAATGTCCTGGCGCAGGTCATTCTCGGTTTGCTGCAAATCCAATTCCGCCCGTAACGCCTCTATCTCAGCACGCCCTACAGCTTCCTTCGTCTGCAATCGGTTGAATAGGGGAATGGCGAGTGAAAGGCTTACCCCATAAGACTTGTTATCGCCCAGCTGACTGAGAAAGTCCGTATCCCTAGCGCTTCCCGCTCTAACCCCCTTTCCCAAGACATCGGAATAAAAAGAAGAAAGCCCTAATTCTGCAGTAAGGCTAGGCATATAAGCCGCCTTCGCGATTTCTATGCCCTTTTGCGCGCTTCGCACCTGGAGTCTCTTACTCTTGACTTCAGGCCAACCAACCGAAGCTTTCCTATAGATTTTTTTGGGGTCATACACCGATAGGACATCATCGGGAATCGCAAATTCCATATCGGCCAACTGAAAATCAGCTGCATCATCGAGCTGCAAGAATTGCGCCAGGCTTAACCGACTGATGTCATAACCATTTTGAGCCTCGGTTAGGTGTTGCGAATCGACTGCCAAATCGCTTTGCACATCGTACACAGCACTGGACGGCAGATCATCGGCCGCAACCCGTTTTTCCACCTGACTGAGCTGATCCCTGTCGATCTGCAACTGGGCTTCGTCGATCTGAATCAAGGCCTTGTTATATAAGATCTGCAAATAGGCGTCGGTTATGGAAAGCGCTATATCGTCTCGGGTCGCATCCGCGTCAAACTCGCTCACCTCTTTATTGATATTCGCCCTTCTCAGCGCTTTGACATTTCTAAGCCCATCGAAGAGCGTTACCGAAGCACCGATATCGAGATTTATACTTTGGACGTTATGGCTCACCCGGTTATCGGTCTTGAGGTCGATGGATGTGCCAAAGCTATACCCATTTGATGCTGTTGCATGCAAACTGGGAAGGAAGTTACCGAGTGCTTCTCTCCTATACGATTCTTGCGTTTCAGTATGCAAACGCGCCTTTTTGACCACTGTGTTGTTCGCATAGGCGTAGTCTATGCAGTCGGACAAGGTCCACCTCTTCTGTGCGTGAACCACGGGGGAAAAAAAGAGGAGCCAAGCCGCAAAGGCGAGGGCAGTCGTGGAACACCTCGTCTTCATCTCAACGATGACACATACACCGAGCCGGGCTGAAAGGCGCAAAATGGGTCAGCATGCGAATCAAGTCCTTTGATTTTTATGATGGCGATACCAGATAAAGGCTGCCATGCCCATGGCGATATAAGGAAAGGCCATCAGGTAAACGATGCCGGTATTCAGGCCACCGGCCATGGCATTCCCGCTGCGCAGGGCAGACTCGGCAGTCGCTCGACACATGGCACACTGGGCTGTCAGACGCATGGAAAAGCCCAGTAGGAGTACAAAAAATGCCCACCCTTTCTCTCTCACCCCACAAAGGTATGAAATACCGGCAACACGCTAGTAATAGGGACGCATAAACAGATATACCAGCACGCCCGTAACCGCCACGTACAGCCAAATGGGAAGTGCAATTCGAGCGATTTTCCGATGCCTTACATATTCCTTGCTCAGGGCTCGATACATGCTAAACAGGGCGAGGGGCACGACAAAAGCAGCTAAGACGATATGGGTGGCCAAGATGAAGAAATAGGCGTACCGCACCCAACCCCTACCGCCAAAATGGGCGGGTTCCGCACCGAGCTTTGAGATGACATAGGACACCAAAAACACAACCGAAAGCGCAAAGGCCAGCAGCATACTGACTTTATGCGCATTTGGCCTCCCATTCTTGATAAAAGCATAACCCAAGGTGAGCAAAACCGCCGTGCTCCCGTTTAAGACCGCGTGAAAAAGCGGTAGAACACCGAGCAGTTTCCCCACTGGGTTATACCGCTCGGGCAAATACATCAAAGCCACCACCAAAAGGGGTACTACAAGGGCTAAGCCCATGATAATCGGTATGAAAATCCGGTCGCGTTTGGAGCGGTCGGGCTCACGCATCGAACAGGGTTTGAATATCCCTTTCCAAGCGGGCGATATCCTCGGGCTCCATGCCATCGTAAAGCACCGGGTTGCCCAGGGCATCTCGGGTCGCGCGCATATTTCCCTTTTTATCGATGAGGATAAGGTATTGTGTATGCACAAAGCCGCCCGGCGCCGAGGTGTCCGGTTGGGCGGCTACAAAATAACCCTTCGTAGCCAAGTCGTATATCGCCTTAGACGCACCGGTCAGGAAATTCCAGTTTTTGGATGTGACACCCAGATTTTGTGCATAGCGATGCAGCACGGCTGGTGTATCGGTCTTGGGATCCACCGTAAAGGAGGCAATGCCAAAGTCGGCACGGCCCTTAAACCGATTTTGAACGCCGACCATATGCCTGTTCAAGACCGGACATATCGTTGGGCAGCTGCTAAAGAAAAATTCCACCACATAGACCTTATCCTTGTAAAACTCATCTGTGATGGTTTTTCCCGACTGGTTTGTAAAGCGAAAAGAAGGGGCCTCACCCAAGACCATCAAATCAGCGCTCCGCTTGGCGCAAGCCAAGGGGAGGAACAACAGGACGGCTGTGATTAAAATGCTGTGTTTCATGGCTCTTTCAATTTATACTTGTTATACTTGTCGTTTTTCTTGAGTTTCAACCGGTATTCGGCCAACAATATGTGTATATCATCTTTTAGTTCGCTGCTCAGCATAGACACGTTGGAAGCGTCATAGGCTTGAATCGAGCCGTATTTTTCATCTTTGACCCTGCCGCGCAGGGCTAAATCCTCGTCGAGAAGCAAGACGAAGTGGCTTCCGCAGCCCGGGTTCATCGCCAAAGGGGGGGGCAAACGCTTTAAATCAGCGCTTAGCTGCACACAGGGTTTCACATAGACCGGCCAGTTGTCCGGTGGCTCTCCATGGAGGGTTACCAAGTCTTTTTGCAGCCTTTCCTTTGCTGAATCACTGGTGACAAAGCTCACCATTTGAAAGCTCTTCACCCGTCTATAGGGGTGGTACACCTTGTCGTACAGCCCAGCCATTATGCGCCGGTTTTCAGCATCCGCATTGCCGTTGAATACCAATACGCTCACCTTATTCCTGAAATCGGATTCCGAAAAGCCAGGGCCGGTCAAGCGCAGCCCAGGATTGGGATCGACCACCGGCAGGGTGGTGATTCGGTTTTTGTCTTTTGAAATGATGAGCAGTGCAAAATAAAGCAAGAAGGGGAGCAGCAAGATGCTGAACAATATACCCCGTTGTTTTATCGACTTCCACATGGAACTACAAGCCCAGGATTTCTCGTACATGGCTGGATTCCACCAACAAGATGAAGATCAAGTAAGGCAACAGGATGTACAAGGGCAAGGTAATGGTCAGCCTCAAATTGCTGTACTCGTACTTCACATGCATAAAGAACCAGACGATGCAATAGGCTTTGTAAAGCGTCAAGAGAATAAAGGTCAAATTCAGCAGACTGATCAGCCCCGAAAACAGTTTCAGCTCCAAAAATTCAGGCCGGTAAATCCCCAGGAGTACCTCGGCTAGGGTGACGATGCTCAGTGTGATAAACACTTTCCAAATTGCCGTTATCGTCTGGTCCGCCATAAGCCATTCACTAAAAAGGTCAAATCAGATAAAAGAAGGTAAAGACAAACACCCAAACCAAATCCACAAAGTGCCAATACAAACCCACTTTTTCAAGCATTTCGTAATGTCCGCGCCGCTCATAAGTGCCGAGCAAGACATTGAGAAAAACGATGAGGTTGAGCAGCACACCGGTAAAGACGTGAAAGCCGTGAAAGCCCGTGATAAAGAAGAAGAAATCAGCAAACTGAGGCAATCCATATTCATTTTCCACCAAGTTGGCGCCCCGCACGACCGCCTTCGCCTGGGCGAAAACCGCATCCCCTTGGCTGTGGGGCAAGACACTTCGGTTCAAGATGCGCAATTGCACCCCTGGGTTTGCCTCAAAGGCGCGCTTCAGTTGGGGAAGGGTCGGGGTGGCCGCTCGGCCTTCTCCAACGAGGGAAACCTTTTCATACACCGGCCCGCCATTCCGCATGCCCTTCGGTTTAACGAAATGGACGATGGAACCGTCTTTCAACTGTAGTGCACCGGCTTCGCCTTTTATGAAGTGGTACCACTCCCAGGTTTGGGAGCTCAAGAATACCCCGCCGCCGAGAATCGTCAAAAAGAGGTAGAGCACCACTTTATTTTTCAACATCTTGCGTCCGGCATCCACGGCCAGCACCATGGTAACGGATGAAAAGATCAGGACAAAAGTCATAAACGCCACGTAAATCATGGGGTATCCACCACCCAAAAGCGGAACATGTGAAAAGACCTCATCGGGTTCAGGCCAGGAATCGGCAAATTCAAACCTCGAAAAACCATATGCCGTGAGAAAACCGGAAAAGGTAAGCGCATCGGACAGGATGAAAATCCACATCATCAATTTGCCGTAGCTGACGCCCATCGGGCGCCGGCCTCCGCGCCATAAGGTCCTGATCGAGATCGCTTGGGTATGGGCTTGCATAGGGAAAGAGTCAGCGCGGTCTAATCACGCGCCAAATTTAGCGAACAAAATATAAAAACAGGCACAAAAACATCCACAGGCCTGCCAAAAAATGCCAGAATAGCAAGCCGAGCTCAAAGCCCAGGGTTTTACCCGGTTCGTACTGGTGACGCCAGGTCTTTATCGTTATAAAAGTCAATGCGATAATACCGCCCACCACATGGGCGAGATGGGCTACGACCAACACATACATAAAGGATCCGGCGATGTTGCTCTGGGCGCCGGTAAAGTAAATGCCCGATCGAATCAACTGTGCAAAGCCGAGAAATTGGGAATACATGAAACCCAGGCCCAAGAAAAGCGCTGCAGTCACATATAGTCCACCGCGCATATCGCGCCCCCTCTTTAAAGCTGCATAAGCGAGCTGCAAACTCACACTGCTCAGCAGGATCAGCGAGCTGCTGACAAATAGCTGTGGGGGAAAGGGGATGCGCTGCCAGTCCCTGCCGGCCATGCGCACCAAATAGCCGCTCGTCAGCCCGGAAAAAAACATGAAAATACTGACCATGCCCGCATAGAGCAGGGGTTTCTTTTGCCGCTGTGCCTGGGTTAGTTCGCGCATCTGACCCATTTATCGACCACATAGATGAGCTGCACGACCGGCAGGTAAACCACACTCGCCAGCAAGAGGTTTCGGGCAGACTTCGAGTCCCTTCGCTGGAGCAGACGCAGCGAAAAGCCGAAGAAAATCGCACCGCAAACGATCAGCCAAAGCGCAGCCTGAGCCGATAGGTGCAAACGCCCCGTCCATCCCAGCGCAGGCCAAACGGATACCGGAATCACGCTAAAGCTATAAAGGGCGATCTGCCTAGCGGTAGCCCGATCCCGGCTGCCGGAAGGCAGCAAACGATAGCCGGCTCGCTCGTAATCGGCAAAGGCTAGCCAGCCTATCGCCCAAAAGTGGGGAAATTGCCATAAAAACTGTATTAAAAATAAGGCGCCCGGTTCAACACTGAACGAATGGCTAGCCGCTACCCACCCCAACATATAGGGAATGGCACCGGTAAAAGCACCGACAAAAACAGACCAGGGCGTCACCGCTTTTAGGGGTGTATAGGCAAAGACGTATAAGATGATGCTGACAAAGGCCCAAATGGCCGCCTGAAAGCTGAGGCAGAGCAACAGGGACAAACCCGCAAGGGTCAGGAGCAGACCGAGATAAAAAGCCGCGGTAACCGACACGCGGTTAGTGGGCAAAGGGCGATTTCGGGTGCGGTGCATCAGCCCATCCCTATCGCACTCGATGATCTGATTGAAGACATTGGAAGCTCCCACCATTAAATAACCGCCTGAGAGGAGGAGGAAGAGGTTTTCAACACCCACTGAATCAACGGCGAGCAAATAGCCGGCTACAGCGGAAAAAACGACGCTTATGGACAGACGCGCCTTGGTGAGTTGCCCAAAATCACGCCAAATAGCGTGCACAACGGTATGACCTGCAACCGATTTTTGCCCTGCCCTTTGCCGGGGTTTACAAGGTTCCATTCGAATCGGGGTTGGCATACGGAGCAGAAAACGGGATTAGCACAATATTATGCTATTTTAGTTTAAAAATGATATATCATGTGATTTGCTGTCCAATTTTAGACCCATTGCTTTCACACGCGCAGTTTCCGATTCTATGAACACAGGGTTGAGCGGTCAAATGCAAGGCGCAGCATTACTTCTCTTTTGCCTCTTCTTTTCCTCTTATCCCTTCTCTCGCGAGCATGGCTGCAGCTGAAGAAGTGCCGATACGCTGTACGCCCAACTCGACATAGCGCTCGGCATCCTTTCGGCTTCGAATCCCCCCCGAGGCTTTTACCCCGAGGGGACCGCTGTTTTCGACCAAGATCGCTACCCCGCCCAGCGTAGCTCCGTTGGGCATCCCCGCTGGGGTTTCATAGCAACCGGTAGAAGATTTTACAAAGACCTGCGCAGCTCGGTTTCGGCCAAAGTTGGATACGACCACATCGCGAATCACGAGCGTGAGGTTTTTGATTTGCGACTTGGAGAGCGCAGCGATTTCGACGATCCACTTACAGGTCTTACCCGCGTTTAGACAGATTCGGGTGCCTTGGTAAACCTCTTCCTTGACCTTGTCGTGATGGCCTGCTTTATACGCCTTGTAATCGATGACAAAGTCCAACTCATCCACGCCTATTTGGATCAATCGCTTCGCCTCATCGAGCTTTTTGGCGATCGACGCCGTGCCTCTGGGGAAATCAACTACCGAGACGACGCGTACGGCAGACTTGGATTCATCCACCATTCTACGCGCCAAACCGACGTGTTTCGGACGCAGTACAACAGCTTTAAACCCTGTTTTTACGGCCTCTTGAACCAAGCTCGCAGCGGCTTCTCTATCGGCTTTTACGGAAATCCCCGCCTCCTGGGGCAGCTTCAAATACGTGCTGTCGATAAAAGGTCTGAGATCCATAAGCCGATTCTAGGCTGCAAAGGTAAAAATCAAAGAGATACCCTGTGCCGCTTACATGAACCGGCGTTCGCTCCACACCCCCCATCATTTCAAATACGGCTTTTAAATGGAAAGCGCATCCGGTAAATCGCTTTCACTTCTCTATACAACAGCGCCTCAAGCGCAGCTATATTTTGCTTTTCACGAGCGGAAACAAATACCGATGGCGCTTGCAGGCGTCCCATCCAGCTGCGATTCCAATCGGCTGTTGCCAACCCTTCATCTCGCGCTACACGCTTGCAATCATCGATCTTATTAAAAACCCCAATCACGGGTTTATCCGCCGCATTTACCTCGGCCAAGGTCGTGTTCACCGCTGTGATCTGCGCTTCAAAATCGGGGTGCGAGATGTCTATCACATGGAGGAGCAAATCCGATTCGCGCAGCTCGTCCAAGGTGGATTTAAACGACTCGATCAACTGTGTGGGCAGCTTTCGGATAAAACCCACGGTATCGCTGAGTAAAAAGGCCAGGTCTTTGATCACCACCCTGCGCACGGTGGTATCGAGGGTGGCAAAGAGGGCGTCTTCGGTAAAAACCGAAGTGTCAGCAACAGAATTCATAAGGGTGGATTTCCCCACATTGGTATAACCCACGAGGGCGACGCGGACGAGCTTAGACCGATTCTTTCGCTGTGCGATTAGTTGCCGATCTATGGATTGCAATCTCTTCTTTAAGCCAGCGATTTTATCGCGGATGACACGGCGGTCTGTCTCTATCTCGGTTTCTCCCGGGCCACGCATCCCGATACCGCCGCACTGGCGTTCTAAGTGCGTCCACATCCTCGTAAGCCGCGGCAATAGGCATTCGTACTGCGCCAATGCGACTTGGGCGCGCGCATACGAGGTGCGCGCGTGCTGCGCAAAGATGTCGAGTATCAGGCCCCTGCGATCCAGCACTTTAACATCGAGATATGTCTCTATATTTCGAAACTGGCTCGGTGAGAGCGCATCGTCAAAAACGGCTGTGTCGACGCGGTGAAGACGGATGAATTGACGCAGTTCATCCAACTTACCCCTGCCGATAAAAGTCTTGGGATCAGGGCGATTCAACTTTTGGGTAAACCGCCCCCATACGCTTGCCCCGGCCGTCCCGCACAAAAACGCCAACTCATCCAAATATTCTCTGGATTTATCGACCCCTTGCTGCTGTGTAATAAGCCCGACCAATACCGCTCTCTCGTCGTACTTCTCGCCCTTTTGCAAAACCATATCCCCGTGCGCTAAACTATGAGATGAGCGACCGGCTTAGCATTCCGCATGCATGGCAAACGCCCGTGAAACAGAGGACTACGAGATCCGTCGAACTGCGCTATTTCAACGCTTTCAGCAAGGCTGTAACGGCCGCCTCCAACTGGGTGTCTCTGCCGTTTAAAAAGGCTGCATAGGGTAAGGGAACCCGAATATCCGGCTCCAATTCTAGATTTTCTGTCGGTCGGCCCTGCTCGCCTATGGTGGCAACCATGGGGATACCAAACAAGAGGGTCGGATCGATTTGCCACTCCCACCATACCGCTGTTCCGGTACCCGCCACCGGCATGCCCACCAATTTGCCAATGCCGTTTTGCTTATATACATAAGGAAAGAGAAAAGCGTCGCTGTAATTGCCTTCACTCATGAGGACAATGCTCGGCTTGGTCCAGCGATAGGAGGGTTCTCCGCCTTTTAACACATGACCCTGCGGCGCCCATTTCAAATATCGCTTACCGCTCAAAAAGGTATTTAAATCATCGTGCAGGTTACCGCCACTGTTAAAACGCGTATCGACAACCAATGCTTTTCTATCTCTGTTTTTCCCCAAAGCATTTTCATAAACATCTCTAAAACTGCGGTCATTCATCTCGTGAACGTGGACATAGCCGATCTGACCGCCGCTCAAAGAATCGACCATTTTTGCCATGGTCTGCGTCCATCGCTTATACATCAGATTCCGCTCCGTTCCCATGGAAACGGGCTTAACGGTGACTGCAAAGCGCGAACCGCCACGCTTAATCGTCAACAGGACGTTTTTACCTTCTATGTTATTCAAGTATTTATTCGGGTTTTCATCGGCTTTAATGGTCTTTCCATCGATCTTTGTGATGATGTCGCCCGCTTTTATCTCGCTTCCGGCCTTGTCGAGCGGACCACCGTGTATGACTTCGCTTATCCGAATGCCCGGGCCGGTATAGCGCTCATCGTATAACAAGCCGAGCGAAGCAGTCCGATCACCGTGATGACTGCTCGGATAATAACGAGCGCCGGTATGGGAGACGTTGAGCTCGCCCAACATCTCGCTCAACAACACTTGAAAGTCGTAATTGTTTTTGATATGTGGCAAAAACGCTGCATAAGCATCGCGATACATCTTCCAATCGATGCCATGCAGGCTGGGGTCGTAGACCTTTTTGACCACCTGCCTCCAAATGTGGTCGAAGATGTATTTGCGTTCCGCAGCGGCATCGACTACCATATTCCCGCCTAAATCTATATTTTCAACCCTACCACTTTGGGCATTGACTCGAACCAGCCTACCGTGGTTGCTCAAAAATAAGGTCTTCCCGTCATCGCTGATCTGAATGCCGCTCGGGGAGCCGCCGAGTTTGGCCAGGATTTTAGTCCTTCTCGTCCTCGGCTCGGTTACCCAAAGGTCAAATCCCTTTTCAAAGGCAGATAGGTAATAGACTTTACTCGCATCTCTGTTTAAAACGTAATCGCTGATATCGGAACTGTTGATGGTCAGCCTGATTTTGCGGGCGTTGAGGTTTTTCAAATCAAAAACCAATCGCTTTGCTTTTTTTGCTTCCTCCTTGGATTTTTTATCCGCCTGATGTGCATCTTTTTTGTCTTTCTTCCCTTTCTTTTCCCGCTCTTTCAAAAGCGCAAAATCCGCCTTGCTCAATCTATAGCGATCATAAGCCTCACGGTTGAAAAACACCGCATAAACATCTGATTGGCTACCTCCATTTTCGGCGAGCGATCGCTCACCGTTGCGACTGGTCAAATAGGTCATCACCTTCCCGTCCAGGGCCCATTTGGCATCGCGCTCCCCAAACCCGCCGTTTACGGGATAGATGATCGCTCCGCTACCGTCGGCTTTGATCAACGCGGTATTCTCAAACGAATCGTATCCCTTTTCATCGTCGACCAACAGCCATCTGCTGTCCGGACTCCACGCAAAACCCCAGTCACCATCGCGGTAAGAGTAATTATGCCCTGCTGGTAAAACCGTTTTCGTCTGCTCGGTATGGAGGGTTAAAACCTTTAGGATATTTCGCTCATAGACAAAGGCAACTTTTTTGCCATCCGGCGAATAGCGCGGCTGAAATTCTTCCGCATCGGTTGCGATAAGGGGCTCTATATGCAAAACCGTCGAAGCGTAAAAATACTTTTCTTTTGGTCGGGCTAAGGTGACTTTATAAATGTTCCAGCTCCCGTCGCGTTCGCCGGAAAACAAGAGGGTTTTGCCATCCGGCGACCAATCGATCATGCGCTCTTGTTCGGGCGTATGGGTGATGCGTTTGGTTCTGGAATCAGATACGCCGGTGACGAATACCTCTCCTCTGCTGACAAAAGCCAGTTCCTCACCGTTGGGGCTTACAGCAAATTTGGTTAGGGTTTTGACCTTTGCGTGTTTTCTGGGGTAAAGGGCAGCATCCATTACGCTTACCGAAAGTTTTTGAGGTTTGTTTCCAGCGCTAAGCGTGTACAAGTCTCCTTTCCAGGTAAAGGCCAAGGTATTATCCCTTGAAACACTCAAATAGCGAACTGGGAAATCGGTAAATGCGGTGAGTTGCTGCTCAGCGCCATCCGTTAGATCGCGCCTATACAGGTTTTGGGTACCGTCTTTTTCGCTTAAATAGTATACGTGCCGATCATCCGAATCGAATACGGGCTCTCTGTCCTCGCCCTTGAAATCGCTTATCCGCTTATACGTATTGGCTTGGATATCATACAGCCAAATATCTCGCGTGACGGAGGAGGTATGGTGTTTTCTCCAGGGATCTTCATATCCCTTTCTGTCTTCAAAAACAACTTTGGATCCGGTCGCATTATAGTGCGCTTCTTCAGCCCCAGCAGCGCTCAGCAAAAGGGGTTGCCCCCCCCTTACGGGTACGGTATATAGATTGTGAAAGAGATGCGTACTCGGAAATCGCACGCTCTTCGCGGGTGCTGCCCGGCCGCTGCCGAAGAGTACGCGACTGTCATCTAAGGTAAAATCAAAGGGGTAATCCGCTGCGCTGTGGTAGGTGATCCGCACTGGGGTGCCGCCCGCAGATGGCAGGGTATACACATCGAAATTGCCGCATCGATCACTGGCGAAAGCCAGGGTTTTGCCGTCGTGACTCCAAACCGGACGCATGTCATACGCATCGCCCGTGGTAAGGGCAACAGCGGTTCCGCCCTTGGCGCTGACGCGGTATAAATTACCCTTATAACCGAAAACAATGGTTTTCCCATCTGGAGAAATGGCGGGATGACAAATCCACCGCGCCTTCTCTTGTGCCCGTAACGATAGGGCGGAAAAAAAACACATCGCAGCGATCCAAACGCATTTTTTCATGGGTCTAAGTTTTGTTACATCAAATGGACTCGGTCGCAATCTCAGATGCGGGGCAAAGGTACACAATGTATGCATCCAGACTCTGCGCCTCGCGGATGTTTACTCCCCATGGCGTTGAGCCAAAACTGAAAGCCTGTCAAATTTGGTGCCATCCGATAGACAAATACCAGCTCCCGCCAGGCACGCACAACCATTCCGCTCTTACTATAGAGCGCGCGCTCAGGCCGCTGTGACTAACCGGTAAATACAAGGTTTCGATAGCCGTTCACAACAAAATAGCGCACGGGGCTACACAACGGGTAAAGGAAAACCTAAGCTTTAACTATATGACGCATTTGAAAAACAGCCATCATGCGCGCGGTGCAAGCCGCTGTAAATACCCTGGCCAAAGGGACAACCGGCTTTTGTATATTGAAAAACTGCGATTTTAACCGCCTGCTATGCGTCCGCCGGTCGTTCTCGTTTGGGCTGCAGGCCCCTGAGCAAGGGGGTTAAGTCTGCTCTCGCGATGTCAATACGGCATGCCCGTATTCGCGATTCATCCGTGCGATGTGTTTCAAAGCGATTCCCTTGGGGCACTCGACTTCACAGGCACCCGTCACAGAGCAATTCCCAAAGCCCTCTGCATCCATTTGGCGCACCATATGTTGGACCCGGCGTTTCCGCTCGATCTGTCCTTGGGGCAAATGCGCGAGGTGGGACACTTTGGCCGCTGTGAAAAGCATGGCGGAACTGTTTTTACAAGTGGCTACACAAGCACCGCAGCCGATGCAGCTCGCCGCATCAAAGGCCTGGTCTGCATCCTGCTTATTGACCGGAATGCTATCCGCATCCTGGGTATTTCCAGAGGTGTTTACGGAGATGAACCCCCCCGCCTGCAACACGCGGTCCAAGGCGCTCCGATCGACGATTAAATCCTTGATGACTGGAAAGGCACGCGAACGCCAGGGCTCGACGTAAATGGTATCCCCATCGCGAAAGCTGCGCATGTGCAATTGACAAGTCGTAATGCCGCGCGAGGGGCCGTGTGCCCGGCCGTTGATATACAAGGAGCAGATGCCACAGATGCCTTCCCGACAATCGTGGTCAAAGGCTACGGGTTCTCTTCCGGCTTCGATCAAATTCTCGTTCAACACATCGAGCATCTCGAGGAAGGAACTGGCGGTAGAAATGCCCTTTACGCGATGGGTTTCAAATCTGCCCCGGGCTTTGGCGTGTTTCTGCCGCCAAATTTTTAGGGTTAACGACAGACTTTTTCTAGCTGCCATAGTCGTCTTTCTCATAGTCTTTATTTGTAGGAGCGCGTCTTCAGTTCTACATTTTCAAATGCGAGCGGTTCCTTGTGCAGCGCTTCCCGATTGATGTCGGCACCCTGGTAGGCCCAGGCAGACACATAGGCGTAGTCCCCATCGTTGCGCAGCGCTTCGCCTCCAGGCGTCTGGTGTTCTACGCGAAAGTGTCCCCCACAGGATTCGTCTCGGTCTAAGGCATCGATAGCCATCAACTGTCCCAGCTCCAAAAAATCGGCTACCCGGCCTGCTTTTTCCAACTCGGGGTTTAAGTCATCGGCCGAACCCGGCACGCACACCGATTTCCAGAAGGATTCGCGAAGCTGTTGAATCTCGGCAATCGCTTCGCGCAGGCCCGCCGCGCTGCGCGCCATGCCCACCTTATTCCACATGACCTCACCCAATTTTTTGTGAAAGTAATCCACGGTATGCGCGCCTTTATTGGATAGCCATCTTTCGATTCGCTCGCGTACCCCGCACGACGCCTCATCGAATTCGGGGGTGTCCGTCGGAATGGGTCCGGTGCGGATGTCGTCAGCCAGGTAGTTCGGCAGCGTATAGGGCAAGATGAAGTAGCCGTCTGCCAAGCCTTGCATCAGTGCCGATGCGCCCAAGCGGTTGGCACCGTGATCGGAGAAGTTGGCCTCACCGATGACAAAGCAGCCGGGTATGCTGGACATCAAGTCGTAATCCACCCACAAGCCGCCCATGGTGTAGTGGACAGCCGGATAGATCTTCATGGGTGTTTCATAAGGGTCTGCGCCGGTGATCTGCCGATACATATCGAACAGATTCCCATATTTGTCGGCTATCCACTTTTTACCGAGCGCCCTGATTTGCACTGCCGAAGGGTTCTCCATGCCCGCCTCGTAGGCGCGCTCTGTGCCCCGCCGCTGAATCTCGGTAGAGAAATCCAAAAATACCCCTTCTTTCGCATCGTTGTCTTCAATGCCATAGCCCGCATCACAGCGCTCTTTGGCCGCACGTGAGGCCACATCTCGAGGGGCGAGATTGCCAAAGGCCGGGTATCGCCGCTCGAGGTAGTAATCGCGGTCTGCCTCTTGGATATCCGCAGGCTGGCATCTGCCTTCGCGGGTGGCCTGGGCATCGGATCGCTTTTTGGGCACCCAGATCCTACCGGAGTTTCGCAGCGACTCGGACATCAGGGTTAGTTTGGACTGAAATGGGCCGTGCACCGGGATGCAGGTCGGGTGAATCTGTACGAAACCGGGATTGGCAAAATAAGCACCCCTCTTGTGCACCTTCCAGATGGCCGAACAATTGGAGCCCATCGCATAGGTGGAGAGGAAATAGACATTGCCATAGCCCCCCGAGGCGAGGACTACCGCATGGGCGGCATGGCGTTCGATGGCCCCGGTCACCAGATTTCTCGCTACAATGCCCCGAGCCTTGCCGCCCACCAAGACGAGGTCCAACATCTCGTGGCGGTTGTACATCGAGACGCGTCCCTTGGCGATTTGCCGGGACAGGGCTTGATAGGCGCCCAAGAGCAGTTGTTGGCCGGTTTGACCCTTGGCGTAAAAGGTGCGCTTCACCTGTACGCCCCCAAAGGAGCGGTTGTCCAGCAGGCCCCCGTACTCGCGCGCAAAAGGGACGCCCTGGGCCACGCATTGGTCGATGATCTGTCCCGATAACTGTGCCAATCGATACACATTGGCCTCTCGAGAGCGGTAATCCCCGCCCTTTATCGTATCGTAAAACAAGCGATAGACCGAATCGTTGTCCCCCTGATAATTTTTGGCTGCATTGATCCCGCCCTGGGCGGCGATGGAATGGGCACGGCGCGGGGAATCCTGATAGCAAAACGATTTGACTCGGTAACCCAATTCCGCGAGCGTAGCAGCCGCCGAAGCCCCGGCCAAGCCGGTGCCGACTACGACGATGTCGATTCGATCGCGGTTGTTGGGCGCTACCAACCGATAACCGGCTTTGGCGCGATCCCACTTTTCAGCGAGCGCGCCCTCGGGCAGATGTGGATCAAAATGGGGCATGCGATGCATTTATATCTGGTCGAGCACAAAGCGAATGTACAGCGGAATGAAAGCGAAGAGCAAGGGTACGACCACGGCAAAGGCGGCCCCGAGGCGCTTGATCAGTCCATCATACCTGGGGTGGCTCAGACCCAAGGATTGAAAAGCTGCGGCAAAACCATGTGAGAGGTGGAAGGCGAGAATGAGCATGGAAAAGGCGTAAAAGAGCACCAACCACAATCCGTATTGGGCATCTTGAAAGGTTTGGATGGTAACGGTGTACAGGTCTTGAATCCGCTCCGCATGGTTGGCAATAATGTAGGTTTCTATGGGCCCGAAATGCACCTTCGCCCAAAAATTGATCAGGTGAATGACGATAAATGCCCCGATGAGCGTCCCCAACAGCGCCATGTTTCGCGAAGACCAGCTGCTATTGGCCGCGGGTTTGTTTTTCGCATAGCGCACTTTACCCCTTGCCCTTCGGTTTTGAATCGTTAAGACAATCCCGTCGATGATGTGTAAGAGAATGCTGGTGTAGGTGAGGTAGGATAGGATTTTTACGACCGGGCTGTGGGTCATAAATGCAGCGTACAGGTTAAATCGGTCTTTTGCCCTTTGACCCAACGGCAGCAGAAGCTGTAGATTGCCGGCGAGATGACCGATGAGGAACAGGATTAAAAACAAGCCCGTAGCAGCCATCCAGTACTTTTTCGCCAGAGAGGACTTTCCCATACCCATCCAAACGCTTTTTGATACATTGCAAATATAAGGCTTACAGCCGTTCCCAAGCGGGATGATAGCACCTGTACAGCTATTTAAACCCGATCTAAATCGAGAAGGATCCGACTCTGTCACACATTCCTCCTCTTGTTTTTAACCCTTATAGGGTGATTCCAGAGTTACGATATACGCATGAGAAATGATGCGTAAATTCCCTGTTGTGCCGCAAGAGCGATTCGTTCGACTTATTCTGAACATTATTTGTATATTGCAACACAGTGAGGGCCAGCAGAAGCTGAGTCACAAAGAGCAGCCGAGAAAAATAAGGAGAAAGTAAATCTCGAAAAAGGATGCAAGCTTCGGTGAAACCCTTGTTTGTAAAAGACAATGGGGCAACGCGTGCTATCAAATATCGAAGCGATAGCGCAATCTTTGCCCATGCGCAAAAGTACACTGCATTGAAAGGTGCGCTCTGCTTAATAACGGTATTATTTTCATTAAATGCATTTGCACAAGATTACTACATTACTACTTCCGACCTCAATCTAAGAGCAGGAGCAGGAGTAAATTACAAATCTTCGACTGTTATTTCAAAAGGTGACACAGTGAGATCACTTGAAGGCACCAGTGGCTATTGGGTGAGAATTCAGCACCATGGAAACGTAGGGTACTCAGCAAAACAATACCTACAAAAGATACAAATCGATAAAGCCGGACAAGAAAGAGAAATCGAGGAAGAATCGGAAAGCGGTTCTTTTTCGCTATTTTTAATCGGGGCAGCGATTTTTGTCATAGGTGTCTTAATCCAAGTAGGTAGAAATTACAAGCGCATTAAAAGACAAAAGAGAAAGAGGGTCAAACAACCCATATATCAGAGAGAGAAATGGCAGGCGATAAAAAATTATGCCCGAGCTGGAAGTCAAATCCACTTAATCGTAGAAAGGAAAAATTTCGACCGCATCCAAAACCAGCTGAGCATGGCGGGTTGCCATAACATCACTCCGATAAGTGACAAGAGAATCAACCAGGATATCCCTTATTTGGATTCTTGGATTAAAAGCGAATACAATACCGAGTGGGAAACATACCTCGTCCCCTACCTGTACAATCTCGATTACTACTTGAAACTAATCCGCTTAAGAGGAAAGGTCAAAGTGCTTTGTTACAGTCAGATAGAATCTCACGAGCATGTGACACACGACAATCATAAAAATACCAGTTCAGACGAAACCCTTATCGATGTGAATTCGGAAAAGCTCGACTTAACCATAAAACCTTCAATCCAAAATGATGAAACACAGTTAGAGCCTCCGCCTCGCGAGCATGTGACACACGACAATCATAAAAATACCAGTTCAGACGAAACCCTTATCGATGTGGATTCGGAAAAGCTCGACTTAACCATAAAACCTTTAATCCAAAATGATGAAACACAGTTAGAGCCTCCGTATTGGAGCCACACTTATGTTCACTCATACGATGAGATAAATCGTGCTTCAAAAGCACAAAAGGAATTCTATTTTCACCTTAGAGAAAACGTTCTCAATGGTGAATTCGTAGATATTAGAGGCAATACAAACTATGCATTCATCCTGTACTTCGATTTATTAAATCAGTATGAAACCCATCAGGATATCGAGTTACTTGAAGAACAATTTAAACTTTTGGGGCAGGTTTGCCCTAAAACAAAAAGCTATTCTTCGATGTCCTTGCAGGGCTTATTACGAAAGAGAACGGATTCACATTCGATAGATAAATTAAACGCCCTACAAAAGCCGAGCTATCAACTTGAGCACGGACACTCAGATTACGACCCAGATGCTTACAAATTAGGAAAACATTACAAAGATAAGCTGGGATTAAGCAAACAAGAGGCTGCATGGCTAAATAAGTTTTGGAATCATTCAAATATTTTCACATCTATTGAAGGGTGTTGTATTGCCACCATAAAACAGTACATACTGATATTGAAAAGATTAAATAAAGAGCTCGAGCTTCAAAACACATCAATTGCCAAAGAAGTGGATTATTTTAAAGAAAAAATATTTGAAGTAAAAGAATTTGCAGACCCATATTACGGTAAATCATATATGAAGCGACGAGTTGAATCCGAAATATACTTAACCATCTTTAAACGAGTAGAAAACGCTGTAAGGGAATTCTATGGACACAAACGCAAAGTAGGACGTAATCCACACTATGAATTTGATGGCCAGTTTGAGGGTCGCATTGGAAATCGTGTTGACGAGTTAATAACCCAATATCAAGGAGAGATTCTACCACCAGACATCGAAACACAAATAGAACTAAACGCAGAAAATGTCAATCGTTGGAAGATTGAATTTACAGCGCTAAAAAATCAATTTCAAAAAGAGGAAAAAAGTAAGTTCATCGATGGGATTAGAAATATAGAAAAAACGAACCAAAAGAATCGCAATATTGAAAATATCTTTATCGAAGCTTCAAAACTCATTGCAAAGTATGACAGAGTTCAATCTTTAAAATACTATGCGCAATACATATATTACGATCTAAAATCGAATAAGTTTGACAACAAGCCATTGACCCAAGCCGTACAAAAATCCTTGTTTAAAACGCAAGGACAAATCGATGATTTCAAAAGGATTATCGCTGAATTAATCCAAACATCAGATATCGATAAAGCCTTGCATGAAATTGCCCGGATTTATATGCCGAAGAGAAAGAAAATTGTACTCGACAAGTCGGCGATAAAAGAAGCTGAGCAAAAGTACGATGACACAGTTGAATTGTTAAACGAATACCTCGATGTTGAATCAGAGAAAACGAACATCGGAAATTTAGAAAATGAAGAAGTTGAAGTTGTACCCATGGCAAATAACTCTATTTTAATTTCTGAGATTAGACTTGGAAAACCGCAAGAAGAATTAATAAAGAAGATTACAACCCACTCATTTGAAATCCTTCAGGGTGAAGTAGATCGATTCGCTATTGAAAATAGAATGTTTAAGAACCAACTGATCGATAGTATAAATGAAGCTTGTGAGGCGTTTCTGGATGGCGAAGCGTTAATTGAGGAAGACGGTGAAAATTATGTAATCGAAGAATCTTATTATAAAGCAATAGCAGTGTAAGTTATGGCAGTGAGAATAAAAGCAAAAGAAGCAACGGCAATTATTAATTCCCTTTCGGGTGGCGTAGTGCCAAGGATTGGTGTGCAGCATATCGCTGTCGGTAGAAAGCTGGAAATCGAAGCATTCACATCAGCGCTCGACGATGTTAAAAGCGGGCATAGTATGGTTAAGTTTTGGATTGGAGATTTTGGTTCAGGGAAATCGTTTATGCTTCATCTGCTAAATTGCATTGCTACAAAACAAAAATTTGTCGTTGCAAATGCTGATTTCACACCGGATAACAGGCTTTATTCGAATGATGGGAAAGCAGTTGCATTGTACAGCGCTATAATGGATCATGTCGCCATTCCAATCAAACCAGAAGGAGGCGCATTACCTACTTTACTCGACAAATGGATTGAACGAGCAGTTTCTAAAACAGCACAGCGGAACAACATCTCGATTACTGAAATCAGGGAAGAGAGATACTTGAATCTCATTCGGGAAAATATCATGCAAACCGTAAGAGAATTTACAGAGACTGGCGGACTTGATTTTGGAGTAGTCGTGATTAAGTATTATGAAGGTTATATCAAGGATGATGCGTATTTAAGACGAAGTGCTCTAAAATGGTTAAAAGGGGAATACAGGACAAAAACAGAAGCGAGACAAGATTTAGGGGTGCGAGAAATAGTGAATGATTGGAACTATTACGATATGCTCAAAAATTTTTGCAGGTTGTTTGTCAGTATGGGATATAGTGGCTTTATGATCAATCTCGATGAAGCGATTAACCTTTATAAAATATCGACAGCCAATATGAGGGCGAAAAACTACGAAAAGATTTTAACCCTATTCAATGATTGCTTTCAAGGTAAGGTTCCAAACTTGTTTCTAAACTTTGCCGGCACAAAGGAATTTTTAAAAAATGAAAGAAGGGGCCTATTCAGTTACGACGCCCTTAAAACCCGCTTAGAAACAAATAAATTTGAAACCGCTCAATACCGTGATTTGGCACAGCCGGTAATTGAGTTGGTTCCCTTAAATCACAATGAGATATTTGTTTTATTAAATAAACTAAAAAATATTTTTGATACAAATTTCAATGTAGATATCCATATCACTGATGTAGACATTCGGATGTTTATGGAAGCCATGTTTAACAAACCAGGCGCAGATGAGTTTTTGACCCCGAGGGAGGTTATTCGTGAGTTCTTAGGTATCCTTAGCATACTGAGACAACATCCGGAAGCCGATAAGTCAACACTGATCTCGGACATTGAAATATCGGATGAACGACCAGCGGAAACCGATCTCGATTCCATCGAAGAATTCTAATGTCGTATAAACTCCTATCGGAACCCATAAGGAAATACATCCGCGATAAGCATTGGAAATCCTTACGCCGGATTCAGGCTGCAGCAATAGAAAAAATAATTACCACTGACAACAATTATATACTCGCATCCCGAACCGCATCAGGAAAAACAGAAGCCGCATTTTTGCCCATTCTTTCAAAAGCAGATTTTAATCAAGCAGGTGTTCAAGTTCTCTATATTTCCCCATTAATCGCACTGATAAACGATCAGTTTTTTAGAATAGCGGATTTGTGTAAAGACCTCGAAATAAAGATCACTAAATGGCATGGAGAAGCAAAAAAATCATTAAAAATAAGACTTATAAAAAATCCCAACGGCATGGTTCTGATTACTCCTGAATCATTGGAAGCCATGTTTGTAAATGCGCCTTATAATGTTTCTACCCTTTTTGGAAACCTCAAGTATATCGTGATTGACGAATTACACTCGTTTTTGGGTACAGACAGAGGTTTGCAATTGATGTCTTTGTTGTCGCGGATTCAGCAGGTAAATAAATCACAAATTACCACCATTGGATTGTCAGCGACGATTGGGGATGAGAATTATATGGAAGCGAAGAGATTAACTGGAAATATTTCAAAAACAAAAGTTTTACTTGACAGGGCAAAAAAAGAGACAGAAGCCCAATTCAAATACTTCAAAAATGTTACCGCTGAATTGCCTCTCAATTTACTCAAAGATCTGTACAGGGAGACGCGTTTAAACAAAACCCTCATCTTTCCAAATAGCCGGGGAAGAGCTGAAGAAATAGCTGTAAAACTTCGTAAAATATCGGATAAAGCAAACGGACATAAGTATTATTACTCGCATCATTCTTCAGTAGATAAAGAGATTAGGGAGCATATAGAACACTTTGTCAAAAGCGACGAGCGATTCAATTTTTGTATTTCGTGTACTTCTACTCTGGAACTCGGTATAGACATTGGTATGGTAGATAAAATCGTTCAGATAGATTCTACACGTTCCGTTTCTTCATTTGTCCAAAGAATTGGTCGCAGCGGTAGAAGGGAAGGAGAAAAAAGCGTTGTAACCATTTATGCAACCGATAAATGGAGTTTGCTACAATCCTTAGCGTGCTGGGTTTTGTACAAAAAGGGATTTGTCGAGTCAATCAAAACAGCGGAAAAGCATTATGACATTTTATTACACCAGCTTTTATCAATAGTAAAACAGCTTTCCGGCTGCTTCAAGGCTGATTTAATTAAAAGATTAAAAATGAATTTTGCTTTTCAAACCATTGAAGAACAGGAGCTGAGTACAATAATTGACGAAGCGATTCAATCGGATTATTTAGAAATTGTTCAACGTGAAGTAATCTTGGGTATCGAAGGAGAAAACATCGTTAACTCAAGGGAGTTTTACAGTGTATTTAAGCCTGAGTCAAACTTTAAAGTGATCTTCTCAGGGAAAAAAATCGGAGATATCCCTTTATCTACACAGGTGAAAATTGATGAAAATATTTTCCTCGCAGCAAAAATATGGAAGATTAAAGACATCCATGCAAAAGGCAGAAAGATCAGCGTAATTCCGGCAAAGGACGGTAAAAAGCCAAGATTTTATGGCGAGGGTGGAAATATCCATCCGAGAATACGGGAAGAGATGCTTCGGATATTGAAAAGCGACGAGTCCTTTTCAGAACTCGATAGCAATACCAATTCTGCCTTGGAAGAGCTGAGGTTTGATTTCAAAGGATTTCAAATTGATGATTTTGAGTATGACAAACCCACTATAAACAAAGGCGATAAGATACTCATTTATACATTTACCGGGACTAGAGTAAACGAGAGTTTACGCTTTTTAATTAATCTAACCGGACACAAGGAGGCTTCGCTGCATGATCGTGGGAATTCTTTGGAGCTGTATATCAATATTTCTGATTTCAAGGAATTGGTAGAAAAAGTAAACAAAGCGTATGATGAAATCGATGATCATTTGAAATTAGCGGTCGAAGAAAACGAATCATTGTGGAGATTACATTTGCCCAAGTGGGGATCGTATTTGTCAACGAGATATAAATGTGAAATTTTAAAAGAGAGATATTTTGATTTTGAAACAGCCATTGACCTGATCAACAACATCAAATTAGTTGAGCGTGAAAAAATCAACCATTTATCTGATTAAAATGGGAGCTGTGTTTTTCATCACCACTGGTCAGCTGCTATCGGCCCAAAACCAGGCCGAGGTGATAAGGGGAAGGGTTACGGATGAGAAACACAAACCGCTTGCATTTGCAGATATTGTGATCACAAATACGTTGGGGGCACTGGTCACAGGTAAAGAAATCAATCACATTGACAAGTGGTAGCTTGCTCGTCATGTCAGGCACCACCCAGCGACACTAGAAGCACCGACTGCCCGAGCAAAAAAGCTGTCGAGGCGCGCGTATCAACCTGAGTTTCCGCCAGATCAAGGCGCTTCAATAGGTTGGCTTTAAGATGAAAACAACGTTTGAAACAAAGCGCGTTTTATCCACTTTCAACACGCATGCTGACGGATGGGATCAAAAGAGCGCTTATATTGCCGAAAAAGTAGGAGAGAGCCGCAGGCTTTTCCGATTGCTAGACAGACTGGTGAAAGATCGGGATCGCATTTTGGATATGGGTTGCGGCACGGGAAAGCTGGGTACTCATCTGAAACAAATCGCAGCCAATACGAGATTGGTATCCGCTGACACATTTCGATTGGGATGCTCAGAAGGGCACAGCAGAAGGGGCATGCTCAGAAAGCTATTCAAATTGGAAGCTATAGTGCTTTGTTGCAATGCGATGCAAATGGACGGGAACCGTTGTGAATGGCTACCGGAATCTTATATTTGCTTAACAGTCATAGTTGATTGATAAAGATAGGGTCAAAGAAATGTATAAAACCTTTCGGTATAAGTCCAATATCAAATAAAATAATGTATCTTTAGAAAAATTTGTAAGATGAAGCGATCTGCACTTATTCCGATCCTTTTTTTAGCGGCCTTATCCTGTAATCGTAAAGAGTCGAATCCAAGTCAAAATACGATGAAACTACACCACGGAAAGAACGAGGTTTATTACAAAAATCATGGCGAGAGAATTGCTGCGTTTTTATTTATTCCTGAAGACTTCAAGGAAGGTGAAAAGAGATCAGCAATCGTCATCAATCCACCTGCGACAGGTGTAAAAGAGCAAACTACGGGCGTTTACGCAGAGCGGCTGAGCAAAAAGGGCTTTATCACTTTGGCGTTTGACCCTAGGGGGTTTGGAGAGAGTGAGGGGCATCCACAATTACAAAACCCATACAAAATAGCCGACGATATAAAAACATCGGTGAGTTACTTGAGAGCGCTAAAAGAAGTAGATAAAGACAATATATTCAGCCTGGGCATTTGTGCAGGATCCGGTTTTGCGGCATTTGCAACGGCTTTCGACTCCAGAATCAAGGCATTAGCCCTTGTCAGTCCGTTTTTAACGACATCTGAGGAATATCTCAAAATCTTTGGTGGTTCGGCCGGACTACGTCAAAAGCTCTTTCCCGCTGCTGCTGCTGTCGAAGATTCGTACCATCAGAAAGGTGAAGACAAGACTGATAGGATAGTTCCCATAACCGAGCGGGAAATAGCAACGGCAAGGCCCATCCCGCTGGGCATGAGAGATTACTATTTAGCAGGCAAACCCGGAGACGTCCCAAATTGGAAGAATGAGCTCAGTCTGTTATCATTGGGGCCGACATTGAGCTTCTCGATATACAATTTCACGAATTTTTTCGACTCCGTCCCAGTTTATATGGTGTACGGAGAACTCGCCGCTTCGGCTGCCGGTGCACAACGCTTTTACAATGCGATAAAGGGGCCGAAAGAAAAACTCGTCATTAAGGGTGCCAGACATTTTGATTTGTATTGGAAGCCCGAATGCGTAAATCCCGCCGTAGAAGGCATATCGAGATTTCTAAAGAACCAAGTGAGCTGAAAGAGTGTCTCCTTCGGGTTGTAAATCGCCACCGGAAATGCGCAGCATTCGTGAATACAGCTGAAATTAGACGATGAATGAACAACGTTGATTTGTCTATCAGTCACAGGTGTCATATCAGCCACACTTCATTTATTAGTCAGCAGCAGAAGTGCAAATTATGGGAACCGATTGGACTGAGGGTCATGTGGCTAACGGCTTTGAATCGTATGACGATACACTAGGGCAATTGTTGGGCTATCCCTATGTATACAAGGCTCTGGGCCTATCTAATTCCGCAGCGGGAAGCGGGTTGGACTATGGATGTGGTCCGGGTAAAGTGGCGGTACGCTTTGCCAAAGCGAGTCAAAAACACTTTTATGCCGTTGACGAGTCCAGCCGCATGATCGACATGGCACGTAGCGCCCACGCACACCCCTTGGTCAGCTATCGGCTTATACAAAATGACGATTTACCATTCGTTCCAAATAATGCGCTACAGGGAGCGATGCTGTGTTTCGTGATATTGAATCTAGGCCAACGGATAAAAGGCATTTTAGATAAAATATATAAAAAGTTAGGTCCCGGCGCCCCTCGTGTCATATTAGATACGAATCCCATCACTACGGGACTGAGATTTACGACCTTTCAGTCCGGTTTGAGGAAGCGGTGCGCCGATGGCGATAAGAGACCGGCTTGGCTGTTCTTACCTGATGGTAAAGCGCTCGAACTAACGGGTTATTTTTGGTCTCGAGCAGCTCACATCAACATGTTTGAAGAAAGCGGATATGAGGATATAAATCTGATGCCCCCCACTTTGGCGGATTTACCCGCTGCACCACTGCGAACCATAGGTCTGTACAGCGGAATCCGCCTCGAAGATACAACCGAGTGGTCACACCCCCCCTTTCCTAGTCATCAGCGCGCACAAACCAAATTAGGCCATGGGCTAAAGTGCAATACCCGTTTAAAAATGGGTAAATAATCCTAGCTCACCGGTGATAGAAAAATGCATGCATAAACCCTGTAGGACCATTTTATCAAAGCCTTAGGATAATTTGCTCACGAACAAAAGAGAGTCGAAACCCCGCAAACAGCCTTAAACTTGGACAAAAACCGATTACCAACGACAAACCCGATGAGAAAACGAGCACTTCAACTGGTCAATCGAGTCACGTCCCCCTTTCCCAGTCATCAGCGCCTGCAAGCCAAACGGCTTGGACTAAAGCACAAGTCGCCCTGCTCGAGGGGAAAAACACAGGTTCGCCCCAGGCCCCACCGATCGGTGTGTTTCTCGCCCTTAGCAGTCTCTGAGTTCGCGCAGCTGTGCATGCGACGTACAACATTAGGCCTTACCTTTGGGGCGGCTTATACCGATCTGAGTTCGTCAGGCGGCCTATGCTTGTGAATTTAATACTTTAGCAAAAAAATTCAATCCATGAGATACGCGCCGATCGATCGCCAGCTCTTCGTCAAGAACAGGCGCAAATTCACCGAGCGCATGAAGCCGAAATCCCTGGCCGTCTTCCACTCCAACGACACCTATCCCATCAGTGCCGACAGCACCCTCCCCTTTCAGCAACACCGGGACCTCTTTTACCTGAGTGGCATCGACCAAGAAGAGAGCATTTTGGTACTCTTTCCCGATGCCCGGTCCGAGAAGCACAGGGAAATGCTCTTCCTGCGCCAGACCGATGCAAACCTCAGCGTCTGGGAAGGACAAAAGCTGAGCCGCACACGCGCTACTGAGCTAAGCGGTATCCAAACCGTGTATGGACTCGAAGATTTTGAAAAGCTGTTGCACAACTTGATGCCCGAGGTGGATCACCTATACCTAAACCGCAATGAGCACTACCGCGCAAGCGCCCCAACGCAAACCCGCGAAGACCGATTTATCCAATGGGCGGAAAGGGAATACCCGCTCCACCACCGCGCGCGCAGCAACCCGATCTTGCAACACATCCGCTCGATTAAAGAGCGAGAAGAGATCCAACTGATACAACAGGCCTGCGACATCACCGAAAAGGGGTTTCGCCGCGCGCTCCGCTTTATCCAACCCGGGGCATGGGAATACGAAATCGAAGCCGAATACGCGCACGAATTTTTGTGCAACCGCGCTGAATTCGCCTACAGTCCGATCATAGGGAGCGGCCAAAACGCGACGGTTTTGCACTACTTCAAAAACGATCAAGCCTGTCGAGCCGGGGACCTCGTCCTGATGGATGTCGGCTCTGCCTACGCCCACTACGCATCGGATATGACGCGATGTGTCCCAGTGAGCGGACGGTTTACAAAGCGGCAAAAAGCAGTGTACAACGCGGTTCTGCGCGTTAAGAAGGCGGCCGTCCAAATGCTGGTGCCCGGCACCGATTGGAAGGCTTATCACCGGGAAGTCGGCCAGCTCATGACCGCGGAATTAATCGGCCTGCGATTGCTCGATCAAGCGGACGTAAAGAACGAAGACCCCGACTGGCCAGCCTACAAAAAATACTTTATGCATGGCACTTCACACCACCTCGGCTTGGATACCCACGACTACGGCCTGCTTTGGGAACCGATGGAAGCCCATATGGTCTTCACCGTCGAACCGGGCATTTACATACCCGAAGAAAACTTGGGCATACGCTTAGAAGACGACTACGTGATTCAGGTTCATGGTGAACCCCGCAACCTGATGCAAAACATTCCGATTGAAGCGGACGAAATCGAAGATTTGATGAACGCCAAAAGCGAAAGGGAAAAGCCACTTATCGCCAGCCGATAGACCCCCAATCAGGCCCCCTCGTTCCCGCTAGCCCGGCGGTAAGCCATTGCAACATGTCCAAAAAGAGAAGTGGAAACAGAAGCGGCGCTGCACAGCGCAAACGACAGCCGATCCACCGAGTCGAAAAAGGCAAATCCCATTCCAAGTCTCGACGGGACTACATCGTCGGCCAGGTAGACCTGACCGCTTCGGGTGCCGCTTACATCGTCAGTCCCGATCGGGCAGCAGACCTCTACGTTCCCAAGCATAAGACCAAGCATGCCTTAGCGGGGGATATCGTTTGCGCACGCATTTACAAAAGCGGCAAAAACGGAAAGTTCAAAGGCGAAATCACCCAAATCATCCAGCGCCGCCGGGAAGAATTTGTCGGCCTCTTCAAGGCATCCGGAAATGACGGTTGGGTCCAGGTGGAAAGCCGTGCCACAAAACTAAACATCCAGATCCCGAAAAGCGAACGCAACGGTGCTCGAGAGGGCCAAAAAGTCGTGGCAAAAATCACGCGATGGCCCGAGGAAGCCGAGACTCCCACCGGCCAAATCGTTCGGGTTTTGGGCAGGCCCGGCCTTCAGGCGGTCGAAATGCACGCCATCCTAACGGAGTACGGCTTGCCCTACCGATTTCCAGCGGCCGTCTTGCGTGAAGCCGAGGTGCTGCCGGCGGCAATCCCAACAGCAGAAATAGCCAAACGCCGCGATATGCGCGGGGCCCCCACCTTCACCATCGACCCCTCCGATGCGCAGGACTTCGACGATGCGGTTTCGTTTCGGCCCTTGGCAAATGGGAACTACGAAATCGGCGTTCACATCGCAGATGTATCGCACTACGTGAAAGCGGGTACGCGGTTGGATGCGGAAGCCTACCGCCGCGGCACTTCGGTCTACCTCGTGGACCGCGTGGTTCCCATGCTCCCCGAAGTACTGTCCAACGAGCTGTGCTCCCTGCGTCCCCAGGCGGAAAAGCTGTGCTTCTCCGCCATTTTTGAAATCACGGCCGATGCCGCGCTGATCGCTGAGTGGTTTGGGCGGACGGTCACATTTTCCAATCGGCGTTTTACCTATGAAGAAGCACAGGAAATCATAGAAACCGGCCGCGGCGACTGGGCCGATACGCTCTTGACGCTCAATCGAATAGCTGGGGTATGGCGCGCGCAACGCATGCGCCAAGGGGCCTTGGAATTCGACAAAAAAGAGGTGAAATTCACCTTAGACGATGCCGGCAACCCAACGGGGGTTCACCTCGAGGCCATGCAGGACGCCAACCGGCTGATCGAAGAGTTCATGCTGCTGGCCAACAGACGAGTCGCCCGCTTTGTAGGCCGGGAGAAGCGCGGCAAACCGAGTGGAAAAACCTTTGTCTATCGCGTTCACGAAGACCCCGATCCAGAAAAGATCGAGGCGCTCAAGCGCTTCGTCCGCACATTCGGCTATGCGCTGCAAACCAGCAACCGGCTCGCCCTATCCAAGAGCATGAACGAAATGCTACAACAGGTCAAGGACAAGCCCGAAGCCCATATGATTGAAACGCTGGCCATGCGCACCATGAACAAAGCGAAATACGATGTGGACAACCGGGTGGGACACTATGGTTTGGCTTTTGACTACTATACGCATTTCACCTCGCCGATTCGGCGCTACCCCGATATCATGGTACACCGCTTGTTGCAGCATTACCTAGCCCAAAAGGCATCCCCCCCGGCCACCGCTTATGCGGAAAAGTGCGCATACGCATCCCAAAGGGAAAAGCGAGCCAGCGATGCCGCGCGCGATTCGGTAAAATTCACACAGGTAAAATTCATGGCCAAGCACCTGGGCGAAAGCTTTACCGGTATCATATCGGGGGTTACCGACTGGGGGATTTACGTAGAGCTGCCCGATTCCCAGGCTGAAGGGCTCATCCGATTGCGCGACATGAAAGCCGATCGATATGTATATGACGAAGCGAATCACCGCATCAAAGGCTTGTCCTCCAAGCGGATATTTCAGCTCGGCGATCCCGTGCGCATCCGCCTTGTCAAGGCAGACCTGGCGCGCAAGCAACTGGACTTTGAAATGCTGGGCGAAACCGCCAAAGCAACACGGGCATAAGTCATGTGGGAAATCGTCACGCTGGCCATACCATTCGGTTTTATCCTGAGCCTCCTCGTGGGGCCGATGTTTTTCCTGCTGATCGAAACGAGTATCAGCAAGGGTGTGGGCGCGGCCATCGCCTTGGATATAGGGGTCGTGCTCAGCGACGCATTTTACGTCCTGCTCGCGCTCTACAGCTCCAAAGACCTGATAGAAAAAATCGAAGGCAGCCCGATCCCATTTGCCTTTGGGGGCATGGTCTTGATCGCCTACGGCTTGACCCAAGTCGCTCAAAAAGGAAGGCTAAAGCACTCGCGCTTCCGGCTGAAAAGGATAAACCACCTCCAACTGGTCGCCAAGGGGTTCTCAGCGAATATCGCCAATATCAGCGTTTTCTTCTTTTGGCTGGGAACCGTGACCGTCGCGCACTCTCAATTCGAGCTAAATACCGACAAAACGCTGCTGTATTTCAGCATGGTGCTCGGCACCTATTTCAGCGTAGACCTGCTCAAAATCTCTCTCGCCAAAGCCGTCCAGAAGAAGCTCACCCTGCGTCGCATCATACAACTCAAACAAATCATCGGTTTGATCTTGATCGCCTTCGGCCTGGCTTTCATCGCAAAGGCGCTCGTGCCGGCAGTGGGTTTTTAGCCCAAAATGCCAGCCGCTTTAAGCAATACGCACCCCACCTGGGGTTGCTCGGCCACCACGGTATTGCGGTGAAAACGGCGCAGGTATTCGGCTGTAGTAGGCCCGATGGCCACAGCGATTTGCCTTTCGCCGATGCGGTTTCGCTCCAAAAAGCTCTCCACGCCGCTCGGGCTGTAAAACAGGACGACATCGAAAGGCTCCGCCACCCTTTGCGGTGTGCGCAGGGTTCGATACACCGCTACCTCAAACACGCGAATATTCGATGTGCTGAGCACAGCTGGGAGCTCGGGTCGGCGAAGCCGACCACAGAAATAATTCAGTGCAACCACATTCGCGAACCTGGCGATCTCCAACGCCAAATCCGCAGCAGTCGGGGCGACTAGGTCCGGACTTATCCCCTGTTCCGCCAGGGCTAATGCCGTCTGCTCCCCTACGCAAAATACCCGTTTGAAATCGCCTGGGCGCAAGGCGATCAAGGGCGCTGTAGCCCAGACCGCATTTTGGCTGGAAAAGACAGCTGGCAGCCCAGCTGCTGCCAAGTGTTCAAAATCCGATACGGAATGGTGTATCACGCTTATGAAATCGTACTCGATAAGTCGGTGCCCCGGCAGCAATGCCCGTTGTGACGGGGTTAATATTTTAGTGGAAAGGACGGTGGCCAAGCGTGGGGGATGATGGGTTAACCGCATTCAATTTACAAAAGGCTCGTATAAGCGCAAAAAACCATTCGATTTAGCGAGCGTTCTTCTCTACACCTGATCACCCAAAGCATCTCGTCAGCACGCTCAGATAAAAATCGACCCCATCTGCATGAACACAGCAGAAATCTCCGCTAGATCCATAAGCTGGCTCAACCTATTTCAGTGATTCGAATCGTATTGACCATGCCTTTTTCGCGAACCGGCATCGCAGAGAGGTTTAAGATGTAGTCCCCCTTTTGTACAATGCCTTTTTTAACTGCGATTTGGTTTACCTCCCGAATGGTTTTATCCGTCGTATGCCACTTATCGTAATAGAAGGCATAAACCCCCCAGAGCAAGTTGAGCATCCGCAATATATTTCGGTTGTCTGTAAAGGCCAAGGTATGACAAAAGGGCCGGTGCGAGCTGAGCTGAAAAGCCGTGTATCCTGAATGGGTAAGCGTCACGATGGCTTGTGCATCGATCTGAACAGCCATTTGCGCAGCATCATAGCAAATCACGTTGGTCAGGTATCGCTTTTTTTCAGCTGGATCGGGGTTGTGATCGGGGCGCGAAATCAGTCTGGAATCCTCTACCCGTTTGATGATCTCGACCATGGATTTGATGACTGCAACCGGATATTTGCCCACAGCCGTCTCCCCGCTGAGCATGACGGCATCGGTACCATCCATCACGGAGTTCGCCACGTCGTTCACCTCGGCGCGTGTGGGGGTGAGGGAATCGGTCATGCTCTCCATCATCTGCGTTGCAATGATGACGGGCTTGCGCGCCACTTTGGCCTTTCGCACCAGCATCTTTTGGATTAAGGGCACCTCCTCGGCGGGCATCTCGACACCGAGATCGCCACGCGCCACCATAAGCCCGTCGGCATGTGAGAGGATGCCATCGATATTTTTGACGGCTTCGGGCTTTTCTATCTTGGCGATGATGGGAATCCGGTGGTCGGCGTGCTCGTTCAACAAGGCGCGCAGGGCCATTAAATCGGCGGGGGTGCGGACAAAGGAGAGCGCCACCCAGTCCACGCCGAGCCCCACAGCAAAAATGGCGTCCCGCCTGTCCTTTTCGGTGAGCGCCGGCAGGGAAATCTTCGTCTGGGGCAAGTTCACCCCCTTTCTGCTCCGCATGGAGCCGCCTTGGACGACCCGAGCTCGAACGAGGTCCCTTCGATTGGTGTCCACCACTTCCATGATCAACTTGCCGTCATCGAGCAAAACGGTTTCCCCCGGGTTCACATCGAGGGGGAAACGCGCGTAGGTCATATACACTTGGCGTCGGGTTCCGAGCCGCTGCTGATTCGTGAACGAGACCGGGTCCCCGACTTTGACAAAGACGCCGTCTTTCACTTCGCCCAGGCGGAGCTTAGGGCCTTGCAAATCGGCCAACACCGCTACATTATACCCCTTCTCTTCATTGATTTCATGCACCATTTTGACCGCCTCTTCGACGGTTTCATAATCGGCATGAGAAAAATTAATGCGAAAGGCGTTTACGCCGAGAGATATCATTTCGGCAATGACTTCGCGCCTGTGCGTAGCAGGCCCCAGGGTGGCTACCACCTTTGTCTTTTTTCTAAACATAGACATCAAAAGATTAAATTGCGCTTTGACTTCAACTGCTCGGCATCGATCTCAACGGCGAGCTGCAGGCCGCCCATGGATGCCATGCGGCTTAAAATCGCTCGACCCGCTGACTCCTCAGCCTGTACGACCTTTAAAAAGCAGTCGATCTCCTTTCGCTCTGGGATCAAGTACACTTGGCATGCATCCGCTTCAAAAAGACCAGCCGCAGCGGCTTGCTGTATCCGTGCGCGGTTTTCGACCAGGGCCCAATGCCGGCACTGAACCTCATCAAAATAAGCGTAGCGCGGATAGCAGGCCTGGGCACCCCAACCCTCGTGGTAACAATCCAAATCCATCGCCGCTCTTCTCAGTCGAATTTGCAAAGCCCGATTCAGGTGAAACGCCAGGCGAAACGATTCCCAGTTGGAACGAAGACCAAAGAGCAAAAAGGGCTCTTCTTTCCATTCAAAGGAAACCTTTTTCATCCCGAGCGCGCAGTTGCTTTTCGAGCCCGTCTCGCATGGCTATAGGCGCTTGATCAAGATACACGCATTGTGACCGCCAAATCCAAAGGTATTGCTCATAGCGATATCCACCCTTCTTCGCTGTGCTTTGTTAAAGGTGAAGTTCAATCGGCTATCGATTTCTGCATCATCCGTAAAATGGTTGATGGTCGGCGGTATGATGCCGTGCGCCAAAGTCAGGATCAAAGCGATCAGCTCGACCGCACCGGTAGCGCCCAACAGGTGGCCCGTCATGGATTTGGTCGAGTTGAGATTCATCTGATAAGCATGCTCAGGCCCAAAGACTTCTTCAATGGCTTTGACTTCTGTTTTATCGCCCAAAGGGGTAGAGGTGCCGTGCATATTTATGTGATCGACTTCCAAAGTGGAAACCCGCGCATCGGCTAGGGCATTTCTCATCACCGCTTTGAATCCCTCGCCTTGCGGATGGGGCGCGGTCACGTGGTGGGCATCCGCGGAAAGCCCACCGCCCACCATTTCACAATAGACTTTGGCGCCGCGCGCTTGGGCGTGTTCATACTCCTCCAAGACCAGACAGCCGGCACCTTCGCCCAGCACAAAGCCATCGCGATCCCTATCGAAGGGGCGCGATGCCGTCTCGGGGGCATCGTTTCGCGTGGACAGCGCGCGCAGGGCATTGAATCCGCCGATTCCCGCCTCGGTTATCGCAGCTTCGGACCCCCCGCAAACAATGGCCTCGGCCTTTCCCAAACAGATGTAATTGTAGGAATCTATAATGGCATTGGCAGCAGAAGCGCAAGCTGAAACCGTGGTAAAGTTGGGGCCCTTAAACCCGTACTTCATACTGATGTGTCCGGAGGCGATATCGGCGATCATCTTGGGGATGAAGTAGGGATTAAAACGCGGCGCCCCATCACCGCGGACAAAATCGCTGACCTCTTCCTGAAAGGTGAGCAAACCACCCACGCCGGAGCCCCAAATCACGCCGATGCGCTCTTTGTCCAGCTTGTCATCGAGCAGACCGGCGTCGGCTATGCCTTCCCGCGCAGCGACCATCGCATACTGTGAATACGGGTCTAAAGTTCTGATTTCCTTTCGCTCAAAGTGATCCGTCTCGTCAAAACCCTTTAGCTCGCAGGCAAACCGGGTTTTAAACCGAGAAGCGTCAAAACGCGTGATAGGCACAGCGCCGCTCACCCCCTGCACCAAAGCCTCCCAGTATGATCGCACGTCATTGCCTATGGGAGTCAATGCACCGAGCCCCGTCACTACCACTCGTTTCAATCTCATACTACTTGTTCAATATTTTCTCTATATAACTGATGGCTTGGCCTACGGTAGCGATTCGCTCGGCTTGGTCATCGGGGATCTGAATGTCGAATTCCTTTTCAAATTCCATGATTAACTCAACCGTATCAAGTGAGTCAGCACCCAAATCATTGGTAAAACTCGCTTCGGCGGTTACCTCATTTTCATCGACACCCAGCTTGTCGACGATAATGGCCTTTACCCTTGATGCAATATCAGACATGGCTTTCCAATTTTGATTAAATTCGCCTGCAAAAGTAGCAAAGTTATTCCAAACCAAAAGCGGCTCGCCGAGCCGCCCAGCACAACCGATCCCAGACCGAAAGAGCAACCCGACCCAGCCGATTAGCGGAAGGACAAAGGTAAAATCCCAATGGGGCCATGCCCCATGCACCTGTGCACAAACGCGGCGGAACGACAGCCTACAATCCACAAAGCCCGCATACGCCAACCGTAGAAAAAACCACGTAAAGGACTCGACGAGGAACCACCGAGCTAATCCGATCAACGAAACAGGCCAGCCCGCTCATGCACCAGCCAAACAGCTCGCCAAAACACCGACGAAACCAAGCCTTTTTTAACAGCCAAATGGAAAAACAACCCCGAGCCTTCAAACAGACCCCAAAAGAACAAAGCCAAAAGACAGCTGCCGCTTCCAAACCCACACAAAAGAGCCAGGCCGGGATAACAAAAAACCAAGTCTCGTCCCTAACTTTGAGCCCCGAATATGAAGGTGATCGCCTATACCGACGGTGCCGCACGCGGCAACCCAGGCCCCGGCGGCTATGGGGTCTACATGTTCGTCCCAGGCACCGAGCGATCTAAACGACTATCCCAAGGGTTTCGGTTCACCACCAACAACCGCATGGAGCTCATGGCCGTTATCGCAGCACTCGAACAGGTCGAGCATCCGCCCCAAGCGGTTGAATTGTACACCGACTCCAAGTACGTGAGCGATGCGATAAACCAGTCCTGGCTGTGGCGCTGGGCAGCGGGAAATTTCAAGGGCAAAAAAAACGCAGACCTCTGGAAGCGGTTTATCCCGCTTTACGAAAAACACCGGGTCCAGATCCATTGGATCAAAAGCCATGGGGAAAATCCCTACAACCAGCTCGTAGACAAATGGGCAGTTGCCGCTTCCCGAGGAGATGCCTTAGACGTAGATCGCCATTACGAGGAGAGCCATGGAGCTTCATGACGGGCTTAGAGAAAAACCGATTTTCAGGTCGAGCCCGCAGGGGCGAGGACAGGCCGCTCTTTTAGGTTGCTACACAGCGCAAAACAAAGGACGAGACCAATTTTCAACACCATTTTACATTTCTCACAGAGATAAATACAGAAAGCCACCAGTGATTTTTCAGACTTTCGCCATTGGATTGACCTCGGAGTTGGGATTTTCAACAAATACAAGCCCTCTTTCTCAAACTGACACACAGGGCGAAAAGACAGCCCCAATCTTCAGGCATCAAACCTCCGAGACCTGATAAGACCCATTCAACCTGTCCCAACACAGTCTTTAATCAGACAACGAGCAGATTTGAAAGGCCTATAAGCCTTTGCAATCCCCATTTACACGCCCATCCGTGAGCCCGTCATAAAACACCGCCCTAGCATAAAGTCCGCTTATCCCCCTGGTCTTCCAGCAGCCATGGGGATAGGCCATAGCGGGAAGCTGAGCTCACTGTAAACGATTCGCAAACCAACTCCGACCGATCAGTTCCCACCCAAGCGCGCTAGCCTTAACCCCATGGATTAGTCGCATGGCTATCCCATCGCCCTTTTTAACCCCATATAATCATTCGATAGACTTGCGAATCACTTCAGAGAAAGGGCTTGGTTTTAACGTATATTTGCACCAAGGGCAAGGTCCGAGCAGATGACTGAAATCAAAACACATAATCTAAGCCCATTTGACGTCGCCAATTGGTTTACCTGTACCATCGATAGAGAGGCGGGGGACTCCATTACCCATTTAAAGCTACAAAAGTTGCTCTATTACGCCCAGGCGTGGAGTTTAGTACTCAATGGGAAAAGCTTATTTGCCGAAGATTTTGAAGCCTGGGCACATGGTCCGGTAATACCATCCATTTACGAGCGTTATAAAGAACATGGTTTTGATGCTTTACCGCCCTGTGAATGCGAGAACGATATAGCGGGTGAAACAGAAGAGGTGCTAAAAGAGGTTAAACGGGTGTACGGCGAGCTCAGCGGCAAAAAGTTGGAGCGGCTCACCCATAGCGAAGCCCCTGGATTGAAGCGAGAAATGGACTCGCGCCCGAAGCGAGATGCAGTACGGTTATCCCAAGGAGCGCATGCAAAGCTAATACAAGCAATTGTTGCATGAAGCGGAAGAAGAACATACCCGATAAAGTCTCAAAAGAATCACATATAGACCGTACTGGGAAACTGACACCCGTAGAGCGGCAAGTACTCGGATTATCCAGCCCGAGAGATGAAAAACCAGATGTCAGTTTGAAACATTATGGCCCTAAATTTCAGTGCTTTAGAGAGTGGGATAAGAGAGAACTAAAATCCTTCTCCGCCTTTGTCAAAAAACTGCGCGTCGCAACCTGGACGGACATTCACAAGCGTTCCGGCAATAGTGGGGAAAAAGTAGGATTTGGGATGGCCTACCACAAGAATATAAAAAATACACCATTAGCAGCAGTAGCTCAAAGAATAAGCCTAGATACCGCTCGTTTCTTTGAACTTCGGGTAGGTCAAAAGGCAAGGGTGCGCGGTTTTAGATGTGTTAGCGCATTCTTTCTCGTATGCTTGGATAGAAACCACGAGATACACCCGCAATAGGTCTCATATGTTGGAATAAAGTTTTCTTTTAGATATACGTGATGCACTGACGTACTTCATCAGCATGGTAATTGTGCTCAAACGCAAGCCATTCGCTTTCTTCGGGTTGTTTAGCCAGTTCTTCTAAGCGCTTCTATAATTCCATATGTCATAAAATAAAATCTCATTGATAATCAGATGTTTACGCTTTATTCCACGGTTTTCCACAGCTAGTCATTAAATGAGAATCGAGCTCGGTTTCCAAGTATTCCCGATAAGCCTCGAATCCGCATGGATCACAGGACATAGCCAAGGCACATCACAGCGATCATCGATGCTCAATCCCTGTTCAAAGCCCAGATGAGGCGTATGCCTTCGAGGGTGTGCAGTTTGTCAACCCGATCGAATCTGTCGGACAAATCCCGAAATACGTGGGACATGCCGCCCGTGAGGATCACCATATGGCGTCGCTGTCGCTCCGCGTTGATCCGATTGATCAGGCCTTCCACCATACTGAGGAATCCATATGCGATTCCGGACTGAATACAGCTCGTCGTATCGGTACCGATAACCTGGGACGGCACGGCGATATCGACATGGGGTAATTGGGCGGTGCTTTCCACCAAGGATTGAAGGGCTGCCTCCACGCCTGGTGCGATGACCACACCCTTGATATCGCCCCTTTTGTCGACCACCGTATGGGTGAGGGCGGTACCGAAGTCCACGATTATCGCATCCCTCTTATACAATTGAAATGCCGCTTCTGCATTGGCGAGCAAGTCTGCACCGAGCGCTTCGCGAACGGGATTTCCAAGCGCAGTCAGACTCGTCTTGGAGCGCGTGGAGATGACCAAGGGCTGTGTCTGGAACAAATGGTACAGTCCCGTCTGCAGGGTGGTGGTGAGCTGGGGTACGACACTCGCAATCGCTATGTGCTCGATCTGTGCGCGCTTCAAGCCGTTATGCGCCAGCATATGGCCCATCAAAACAGCGTATTCATAAGCCGATCGGTACGGAAGCGTACGGAGCGTCCAATCCGTTTCCCAGCCCGCCTTCCAAACCCCGAATCGAATATTGGAGTTTCCGATGTTTACAGCGAGTAGCATCTATCATCCGTTCTTTCAAAATTTTTCCCCACCACTCAACCAAAGACCTCTTCAAAGGTATAGGTTTTATCCAAGCGCACCCCCTTTTCGGTCTGTTTGAGCATACAGACCTGCGTATGGGCATCGTGTTCAAAGAAGACGAGATATCCGGCTTCAGCCGCTCGGTTCAAAAACTGCGCTTTTTCCCGTAGGGTTAACAGGGGGCGGGTATCGTAGCCCATCACATAGGGCAAGGGGATGTGTCCGGTAGTGGGCAGCAAATCGGCGGCGTAAACCAGGGTTTGACCCTGATAGCGGATATGTGGGATCATCTGTTTGTCCGTATGGCCGTCCACGAACAGGATATCGAATCCGAGGGGGGATGCGCTTAAAAAGCCCGACTCGGGCAGGGTGACGAATTCCAGCTGTCCGCTCTCCTGGATGGGTGAGATATTTTCTTTGAGAAAGGAGGCTTTTTCGCGGGCGTTGGGTTGGGTAGCCCAGCACCAATGGTCGGCATTGCTCCAAAATCGGGCGTTTTTAAAGGCCGGTTCACAAGCCGTTCGGTCGGCATTCCACCGAATCGCACCACCGCAGTGATCGAAGTGCAAGTGGGTGAGAAACACATCTGTGATATCCGCCCGAGAAAACCCCGCTTTCCGCAACGACTTATCCAAGGAAGCATCGCCCCAGGGCGCGAAATAACCGAAGAATTTTTCACTTTGCTTGTCTCCCCACCCCGTATCGATCAAGACGAGTCGATCGCCATCCTCGATGAGCAAGCAACGCATGGCCAGCTCGATCCGATTGCAGCTGTCGGCCGGGTTGCTGCGCTGCCACAAGACTTTGGGAACCACACCGAACATCGCCCCCCCATCCAACCTGAAAAAGCCCGCTTCTATGGGGATGAGTCGCACCTGCTATTTTTTGAGGCGAATTTATGAAATCCCGTGCTAAAGCAGGGTGGGCTGTGGTTTTCGCCTGATTTACCCTATCTTTGCAAACTGAGGGTTCAAGGGATGAAGCACGCGGAAATGCAGCGGATCGGAGACAAGGTCGTCGCGGTGTTGAAGACGATTTACGACCCGGAAATCCCCGTCGATATATTCGAGCTCGGCTTGGTGTACGACGTGCAACTGAGCGACCAAAAAGGGGCTAAAATACTGATGACCCTCACCTCGCCCAATTGCCCAGTGGCCGAGAGCCTACCGGCCGAGGTAGCGGAAAAGGTGGAAGCCTTAGACGAGATCGACCAGGCAACAGTAACACTCACCTTTGACCCCCCCTGGTCGCAGGACATGATGAGTGAAGCGGCCAAATTGGAATTGGGGTTTTTGTGACCATGGCGACAGCAATCGTAAACAAAGTCGCACAAAGCGGACTGAAAATATTCGATTTGGAAGCCCTTTATCCCGATGGCAAGCGCATGCTTTTGGACATCAAAGCCTGGTTGGACGAAGGCATGGTACTGCGCGAAAGAGCATTTCGGCAACAGCTGCGCGATCACGATTGGAGCATATACCAAGGTGCCTACGTAGCCGTTTACAATTCGGCGGCTGCCCTGATTCCCGCTTGGACCTATATGTTGGTCACCACCTTTCTGCAACCCCATGCCAAAGGCGTGGTACAAGGGGATTTAGAAGCATTGGAAAGCGCGCTCTGCTATGCGGCGCTTCACGACTTGGACGTCTCCCCCTACCGGGACGCCCGGGTCATCATCAAGGGCTGTGCCCATAAACCCATACCGCAAGCCGCCTTTGTGGCCTTGATCCAAAAGCTACTGCCCATCAGCCAGTCCATCATGTACGGTGAAGCCTGCAGCACCGTACCGCTCTTCAAGCGAAAAAAATGCCCCTAGGCAACTCGGCGTTCAACCCCATCGTCAAAAAGATCAAAATCCCCACTTTCTCTATACTTTTTATATATTTGGCGAAACTCTAAAACCTGTACCTGTGAATTTCGCGAAGGAGGTCATCCTGTTATCCGTCACCTTCCTCTCGCTGCTCCCAGTCAGCCTCAAGGCCGATGAGGGCATGTGGTTGCTCGCCCTTATCAAGCGACTCAACTACGTAGACATGCAAAGGGAAGGCCTACAACTCACGCCCGAGGAAATCTACAGCGTAAACCATTCCAGCCTGGCGTCTGCCATTGTCAACTTTAACGGCTACTGCACCGGTGAAGTCGTATCGCCCGAAGGGCTTATCTTTACCAACCACCACTGCGGCTACGAAGCCGTTGCCGAGCTCTCCACCCAACAAAACGACTACCTAAAAAATGGCTTTTGGGCCTATGACAAAAAAGAAGAGCTAAAACCCACATCGCTATTCGTATCCTTCTTTATACGAATGGCAGACGTGACCGATCGCATACAAGCGGGTTTGACCGCCAATATGAGTGAACAAGCGCGCCGAGACAAGATTCGCGAGTTCAGCGACCAAATCATCCGTGAAAACAACGGGGGTGGAAAGTACGGCGTAGAGGTACAATCCTTTTTCAAGGGAAACGAGTTCTATATGTTCGTTTACGAATCCTATCCCGATGTTCGCTTGGCGGGTACCCCGCCTTCATCCATTGGAAAGTTCGGCGGTGACACCGACAACTGGGAATGGCCGCGCCACACCGGAGACTTTTCCATCTTTCGGGTATATGGGGACAAAGGCGGCAAGCCGGCAGCCTATTCAGCGGATAATGTACCCTTAAAACCCAAGTACTTTCTACCGATCGATATAGGCGGCGTGAAATCGGGTGATTTTGCCATGATTTTGGGCTACCCCGGCAGTACAGACCGCTACTTGCCTTCCTGGGGTGTCGACCAGTTGGTGCACATCAGCTATCCCGCTTGGGTAGAAGCGTCCAAAAGCGCTATGGACGTCATGAGGCGCTATATGGACCAAAACCGAAAAACCCATATCGACTACGCTTCCAGCTATTCCCAGTTGGCCAACTACTGGAAAAACCGAGCCGAAATGATCAAATCGCTTACAGCACACCAAACAGCCCGGAAAAAGCGCAAAATCGAAAGGCGATTTGCGAGGTGGGCTCGAAAAAAAGACCATATCGCCCGATACGGCCAGGCCCTCAACATGCTCAAAGATTTTTACACCGCCTCAAACGACCATGCCATTCAGCAAAGCTACTTGCGCGGGATCATTCAGCCCAGCGAGATGATTAAGACAGTGCTCGGACGTCGGACGAAGGCATTTTTGAAGAATAAGAACTATATGCAACAACCTGAAGCAGTCCAAAAGGCCATAAGAGACCAGATATACGGGAGGCTCAGAGAGCTCTACGCCAAAATGGATATGACATTGGAAAAAGACCTCTTAAAAAAGCAAATTGCGCTGTACGCGAACAGGGTAAAGCCCGAATCCCAGTTTTCGCTCCTGAGGGAAATCCAAAAGGGCGGGGCTGGCAGCATTTCGTCATACATAGACGATGCATTTGCGCATTCTCTATTCAGTTCCTTAGATCGGCTCACCGCGTTCTTACAGCACCCCGATGCGGCTGAGCTAAATCGAGACGAGCTATTCGCCCTGGCACAAAACCTGTGGAAAAAATACCACAACCCACCGAAATCATACGTCGATAAAAAGAAAGAACGGCGGAAGGGCTATCGATTGCTCTTAAGCGGATTGCGCAAGATGTATCCGCGCAAGAAATTCTATCCCGACGCGAATTTTAGCCCGCGGCTGACTTATGGAAAGGTGAGGCGACTGCCGAGAGACAAGCGCAACGACGCCAAGAAGAACTATTACACCACCCTCAAAGGCGTCATAGCCAAGTACAAACCCGGGAATGAGGAGTTCGACCTGCCGGCCAAGCTGATCAAATTGTATAAGGCAAAGGATTACGGACGATATGTGGATGCCGACGGCAGTTTGCACGTCGACTTCTTAACCGACAACGATATCACCGGTGGAAACTCAGGCTCGCCCGTCATCAACGGCAAAGGGCAGCTCATCGGCCTAGCCTTTGACGGAAACTCGGAGGCCATGAGCGGTGATGTGCAATTCGACAAGAGACGACAGCGCACCATTGCAACGGATATTCGCTATGTGCTCTTTGTCATCGACAAGTATGCGGGGGCGACCAATCTGATCAGAGAGATGAAGCTCGTAAACGAATAGATAATTATCAAGAACAAAGATATGCTAGGAATAAGCCGAAAAGCCAAAAGATTTACTTATATAGTTCTATTAAGCACACCTTTGTGTTTATTTACGAATTGTGCTACTATAGTTAGTAAGAGTAGATACCCCATTTCTATCAACAGTTTCCCCTCTGGAGCAAAAATTACTATCACTGATAAAAGGGGTACTGTAGTTTATCATGGAAATACACCTTTAACTCTAAAATTAAGCGCTGCGAGTGGTTTTTTTTCAAAAGCTCGTTAGCAGGTAAAATTCGAAAAAGAAGGATATGATAGCAAAACTGTCCCGGTAGTATTTAAGTTAGATGCATGGTATTTTGGAAATATTTTGTTTGGTGGTTTGATCGGGCTATTAATCGTTGACCCCGCAACAGGAGCAATGTATAAATTGGATACTGAATTTTTAAATGAAACTTTGGTTCAGTCAACTGCAAGTGTTCAAAAAGAAGAATTAAAAATTTATACTATAAATGAAATTCCAAATGAATGGAAGAGACATATGGTGGCAATAAGCAAATAAGTAATATAATCGGACAAAATGAAAAACCAGCTTGTACTCGCAATGGTGATGGGCTTAAAGCTAACCACTTATGCCCAATCTCTAAGGGTGAACATCAAAGATGTCGAGGCTGAGGTCTCCGGCCGAATAGGCGTGTCAATATCCGATACGCAGCGCGTAATATGGAATTATCGAGGAGATGAGCGCTTTCCGATGATGAGTACGTCCAAAACGCTAGTCTGTGCCAAGTTGCTCTCTGATTTCGACCATGGCCGACTAAGCGAGCGAGATAGCAGCAAAATAGAAAGACAAAATTTGATTATCTGGTCCCCGGTTACAAAAAAATATATCGGGCAGTTCATTTCACCTAAACAAGCCTGTGAGGCGGCTATGTTGAGCAGCGACAACACGGCTGCCAATCTGGTTTTAGAAAAAGCCGGCGGGCCAAGAGCCGCGACCCATTTTTTGCGCACTTTCGGCGATCATACCACTCGGTTGGATCGTTACGAGCCCGACCTCAACGCTTGTAAAACGGGTGATCTGCGTGATACCACTACGCCTAACGCTATGGTTACGACACTGCGTAAACTGTTATTCGGAGAAGTATTGACGTCAAGGTCTAAAGATCAGCTCAAACAGTGGATGATACATGATAAAGTTGCTGATTCGCTATTGCGTTCGGTTTTACCTTCCGGCTGGTTGATAGCCGATCGTTCTGGCGCCGGTTCCGGTTCCAGAGGTATTACCGCTATCATTTGGTCTGAAAGACGTCAGCCATTGATAATTGCCATCTACTTGGCTGAAACAGAACGCGCTATTGATGAACAAGACAAAATTATCGCTAGAATCGGTGAAGCGATTTTTGATTCCCATAACGTAGTGCCGTTTTGAAAGCATGTCGCTAATGGTTTTTCTACTTTAAAATATACTTACTCCAGCCATTTGTGATATTTTTCGCTCTGTGTATTTAATATTCGATACCGAAACCGGCGGATTACCACGAGGCTGCCATGCCGCTGACAGCGGATACGGATAAGCGGCCCCGCGCCATTCAAATCGCCTAGCAATTACGAGCAATTCGGAATAATACAAGACATTGCCAAAGCCTTGATACGCGCAAAAGGATCACTGCTTACCCCTACTCGTGTCGGAAAAACCGCAAACCCATGCCAAACCACTAGAGGATATAGGAGTCATTTGAAAACGCCTCATTTGACGGGATTATAGCAACGCGTATTCAACCCAGCTCTTATGGAAGCCTCCACGCTAACGCCGACACCGAGACCAGCATCTGATGTTTTTTCGAGTCATGTGGAACAACAGGAGCACAAACAAGCCTTGCTCCCACAATAAGGACCTGAGGTCATCAAGCGATTCAGTTTATCATCGGACAGATACGAAGGCAAAAAACAGCCGCACAAGGGGTAAGACTCAAAAAAGACAGGCTCGAAAAAGATAGGTCCACAAGAGATAGACCCACAAAAAACAGCCCTCTTTTCAAACCGACATACAGATATAAAAAACAAATCCCGCCTTTTCAAACTGCCCCCAAGCGATTTATGCTGCGATAGGACTTTCACACAGTACAGGACAAAAAAGGAGGGGCCGTCTTTCAAGCCATCCCATAAAAACAAACGCAGCACAGCGTTGTGTCTAAGCACCGGAATCCAGTCAGAAAAAGCCTCGGTTCTCAGGTGCCGGAAAAGGATAAAACAAAAATACCCCTCGCCTTTCAGACTGCTCCAGATTAGAGCATGCGACAAAAGCCACAGCACTGACCCGACCGAATACCCATTTCTCACCCAAGCCGCACAGCGGTTCAGGATGATTGAACACGGGACAAAGTCAAAAACACAAGCCTCTTTTTCAAAATGCCATACAGAAACAAAAACTCCTTTTCAGGCCATTCCCAGGCTCTGCCACCTTTATTTCCTGTCTTTTTGTCCTTGTATTCATCGAAAATAATTTCTTTTGTATTGCCATCGAAGGATAGGTAAGCCTTTCTAAAGAAAATCCAATCATCACCTTAATACGACCCAAGCCAGTGTGATCAAAGACAAAAAAGAGGGAGAATCACCGGCTGCTGCCCACCACAGCGTTTGACTTACACCGCGACAGGCTGGACACAGTACGGTAAAGACGTAAAAACAGATGACGCACCAAAAATATTGAGACATGGGCAAGCCCGACCCTAGGGAGGCCCGCAAATAAATCACATTTTTATGTACCTTGGGGCAAAAAAGAAGGATGATATGCAAAGATCCGTTCTAATAGCCTTTTTGGCCTTGTTTATCCTCATACAATTCTTTAGGCCGGAAAAAAACACAGCCCAAGGACCCAGCCCCAACGACATCAGCACGGTACTCTCCGCGCCCAAATCGGTTTTAACCAAACTGGATGCCGCTTGTTTCAACTGTCATTCCAACCATACGCGCTACCCCTGGTACGCCGAAGTGGCGCCCATCAGCTGGTGGATGGCCGGTCATATCAGAGCCGGTAAAAAACACCTGAATTTTTCTGAATTCGCAACTTATCCGAGAAAGAGGCAGCTCCACAAGCTAGAAAAGATCGCCGAAGCCATTGAAGAGGGCTGGATGCCCTTAAAGAGCTACAAAATCATGCACCCCGAATCCGTATTAAAAAAGGACGAGATCAAAGAAATCTCAGATTGGTTACAAGCAGCCCAAGCGGATCTGCAAAAACGGACATACTGAGACCCGAGAAGCCCGATAAAGCGCGGCGCACAGTTAACACCGAGATACTGATTTTTTTGAAACTATTTTAAACTTCCACCAAAACTTTTTGAATTAAATTTGACTTATTGCTGTCTTATACCTAACTTAGCAATCTAAAATCCACAAGTCATAAAGGCAGTAAAGCTACTTTTAACCATCGGATTGGTGTTTGCCCTGTCGTATGCTTGCGCACCCGATGAGGGGGAAGGGCTCATTGCCAATAAAAACCCGTTACCGGAACAAAGCATCCACAGCAGTAAGGGAAATTCCCGCCGAGATTCCAATGGTACGACTATCTCCCTAAGCAAAAACCCTTTATCCCAAGAGCTGCTTCAATCTGTGGAAAAGATTCTCAACCGAGCTGCCAAAATTAACACCGAGGAATGTGAGTTCGTCCATTTTTTCATTATATGGGATAAGCAGCAGCAAAAAATATCGATGGAATACGTAGAAATCATCGATAATCCCTGGATATTTCCATTCCTCGATAGCGTTAGGGGCGATGGCCTCGAAAATCTGGTCGCCAACGGCCAAAGCGTTTACATAGTGACCTGCGATAAAGGATGGGAAAAAGAAGTAAAGGGAAAATTGGCTGCTGGTAGGGCTGCCTTAAAATGCTTAGACGAAGGCGGTTGTGCCACGGTATGCAGAAAGGAGCCCGATAAAGAAGGGGGATCTCAGGTTAAAACCGAGGTGCTTTACATACCCGCCGCGTTCTTTAAAAATTTTTTAAAGGAATGAAGAATCCTGATAAAACAGCCAATCTCAAAATAAACAAGGCTGATTTTTCATACGAAAGTCACAAAACTTCTAAAACCAGACAAAAAGCAACACAGGACTCGCACTCCCAGCTCTAAACCGACAAAATCGTCAATACATCGATTTCCATCCACATTACAAAAGGCGCTGCAACAGCCATCCCAGTACAACCATAGCCGCACAGCACTGAAACCTCATACTTCACCAATGAAAAGACAAATCATCAATAATTCTCTTATTTCAGCACTTTAGTAGAGATAAGCCTCCATCGCACAACGCCACCGATCGCGTTACTGGGGGAGTAAAGTGAATTGTGTGAGATGAGGCAAGGGTGAAAATAGATGGAAACCTAATGGAAACCTAGTAATGATAAGCAATACAGCCAAATAAGGCTGGAAACCCCAATAAAGACGAAATGCGCTAAAACCGTGTAATCTGAAATTAATTTGTGATTAACCTACATTTTGAAGCGAGAAAGCAGCCGTTTTTACCTGTAAATCCAGCTACCATAGACGAACTGTCTCCGGCTCTTATAGCCTGCTAAGCGACAGATAGCAGCCCTGAGTAGGGGCTTTTTTGTGCCCGTTCTTCTCTCTCGGCTTTTTCGTCGTTAGGGTCTAAGGAGTGGGTTCAGTTTTTGCTTGTTCTTCTCCCCCGGTTTTCTCCTCTGTTTGAGCTTTGGCCTCAGCTATTGTTGTCGCTGGTTGGATAACGGCTTTTTTTGCCCGTATACCGAGATGACAGGCTTGCAGCCCAAAACCGCAAAATACCGCTTGGTCACCCATTTTGGTCACCCATATCGCAGCTGCTTTTGAGCAGTCGCGGAGTCGGGAAATGCCGCTCTTTTTTTGCTCCTATACCACCTCTCTTCTATAGTACTAAGGGAATCGCGTTTTCCCAAAAATCGGATTTTGTCTTTGAAACGGGTCGGGATTCGTTTTTCGGATTATAGTTATAAAGAGCAGAGAAACCACAGAAGACCCAAACGGCCATAAAATAAAAGCCCATAGCATCGATCCATCAAAGGAATAACCCATGTGGTTTCGGAGCTTTATTTGAAATGGGTAGCGGATTTAAAACGGTAGCATTTAATATCATCGATAGCCATTGTCATTTTCCAGTCATGTGATCAAGACCAAAGTGGGAGCGCAAATAGTTGAGGGATAGCAAATGTAAAACTGATCTTGAAAATTTTCAATTAAACACACCCCCCTTGATCTGAGAAGGGAATGCGATGTCCCAATTTAACGAATTACTAGAAATGGACGGGGATTGCAACTGAAGCCATACCCAAGCCGGGCAGATACGGCGTTCATCTGTAATCCTTAAAGGCTAATGCCGCACGACAAATGAGATCGCGCGTTGCAGGCGAGTCAAGCACTCTGCTCTACCGATTAATGCAGCGATTTCAAACAGACCTGGCCCTTGCAAGGCGCCCACCAGACTCAGTCGCAAAAGTGACTTTACCCTTCCCAAGCCCAGTCCTCGGGATCGGATCCAATTCTCAATCTGCTGTGCCAAGGCTTCGCGAGAGAACTCGCTCATCCGCGCAAATTCCCTTTCCAGAGACTGCAATATCGGTAGGGCTTCGGGCTTAAAGATGCGTTGTGCTGCCTTCTTTTCATAGGAATCCGGCGCAGCGAAAAAATAGATCCCCCCCTCAAACATATCCCTGACAAAATCCGCGCGCATGCGGGTCAAGGAAACGACCCGCTCGACAAACCCCAGGGGCTTTTCCAGATTTTTTGTCTTCAAAATGGCCGCCAGGTCTCGCGCCAGGACAGCATCCGACTTCTCTTGCAGGTACTGGTGGTTAAACCACACGGCCTTACCGGGATCGAATGTGGCGCTGGACTTGTTCACCCGTTCCAATGAAAAAGCGGTTTCCAATTCTGCCAGCGAAAAGCGCTCTTGTGTCGTACCCGGATTCCAGCCCAGCAGCGCCAATATATTGACCAGCGATTCAGGAAAATAACCGCTTTCCCGATAGCCTGCAGTCCGCTTTCCCGTTTGGGGGTCTTGCCACTCGAGCGGATAAACGGGAAAGCCGTATCGATCCCCATCGCGCTTGCTGAGTTTTCCCTGTCCGACGGGTTTTACAATTAAGGGCAGATGTGCAAATTCGGGGGCCTTCCAACCGAAGGCTTCGTAGAGCAATTGGTGAAGCGATAGTGAGGGCAACCATTCCGCTCCGCGTATCACATGCGAGATCTGCATTAAATGATCGTCTACGACATGGGCCAAATGGTAGGTTGGCATACCATCTGATTTGTATAAGATCTTGTCATCCAACAGGGCGCAGTCTATCTCGGATTTTCCCCGAATCAAATCACGCGTGACCACCGTGTTCCTTTCCGGCATTTTAAATCGGATCACATAAGGGTCGGTCTCTTTGCGCCGGGCCACTTCTGTAGCGCCGAGGCTCAGGCTGTTTTGCAGCTCCATCCGGTTTTTTACGCCATAGGTAAATGGTACAGCCTTCGACTCAACCGCTCGGCGCCGAGCGGTTAGCGCTTCCTGTGTATCAAAAGCGTAATACGCATAGCCGGCTACGACCAAGCGCTCGGCATAATCCGCGTACAAGTGCATGCGCTCGGACTGCCGATAGGGCTTGAAATCCCCGCCTTTCATCGGGCTTTCATCCGGTTGGATGCCACACCATTCCAAAGCCTCAGAGATGTGGTCTTCTGAACCGGGCACAAAGCGATTGCGATCCGTGTCCTCTATGCGAAGGACAAAGGCGCCGCGATTTTTTCTCGCAAAGAGATAGTTATACAGGGCGGTGCGCAGCCCACCGATATGGAGCGGCCCCGTAGGGCTAGGTGCAAAGCGAACGCGTACATCAGACATCATTTGATTTTGAGCTCCAAAAATACGACTTCATTTCATTGAGGCTTGCGTATGGATACAGTGAAAAATCCAAACCACCCCAGAATAGCGCAGAACTGGTGAAAGATAGAAATCTCAAGTGCATTACGCTCCAGCCGATTCCAAGCCGCACATCAAAAATCAACAAGCCTTATCTAAACTGATGGGGAGACAAAAAATGGTGTGGGCACAAATCCCCTTCGACAAAGGAGCGGGAAAAGGCGAATACTCAGCTAACACCGAGATCACATAGATACCCATTACAGCATTTTAAATCGGATTTGATTTGTTGCTTTTTTTTACTTATCTTTGTAATTTAAGGCTCAAAACCGTGAAATCCTTAAAGTTATTTTTAACCACCGCTTTGATATGCGCCCTGTCGTATGCTTGTGCACCCGATGAGGGACAAGGCCTCGCTGGGGATAAAGACCCTTTACCCGAACAAAGCCTCCACAGCAGCAAAGGGGATTCCCGCAGAGATTCCAATGGGATTACCATCGCTGTAAGCCCAAAGCCCACATCCCAAGAATTGCTTCAAGCCATTGAAAAGATTTTGAACCGAGCGGCTGAAATTAAAACCAAGGGATACGAAATCGTTGATTTCAACATTGTATGGGATAAGCAACAGCAAAAAATATCAATGGAAGATGCAGCAATCCGTGACGACATCTGGGCGCTTTCATCTCTAGACATCGAGGCGGATTCCGATATCAAAGACTTGGTCGCTAAAGTTGAAAATTTAGACGCCAGCGGCAAAAGCCTTTACATCGTGACCTGCGATAAAGGATGGAAAAAAGAAGTAAAAGGAGAGTGGGCTGCCGTTCGAACCGCTAAAAAATGCTTAGATGAAGGCGGTTGTGCCACGGTATGCAGAAAGAAGCCCGATAAAGGAGAGGGATCTAAGGTCAAAACTGAGGTGCGCTGCATACCCGCCGCGTTTTTCAAAAACTTTTTAAAGGAATGGCAGGAAGAAACCCAAGACCTCTAAAATCTCACAAAGACAACAAAGCGACCAAATCATCAATACAAGAAGCTCCCATATTGCCCAATCCAACACAGGCTGCATTACAAAAGAGGCCGCAGCAGCCATCCCATTACCCATAGCCGCACAAGCACCGAAATCTCATACCTTTTCATCACCCAGCAAAAGACAAACCACCAACAAGACTCTTATTATCAACCGCTCAGTAAAGCAGACGGCATGTAAAGGGAAGCACACCTACTCTATCAGCCTCACGAGAAAATAATTTGCAGCTTTAAAAAAGTTTATACGATGCCATGCGAGCGTCCATCCCACAACGCTACCGATTGCGATGCGAAAAACAGAAAAACCGCAGAAAACCCAAACGGGTACAAAATAAAAGAGCCCCCCCTGCATCCAGCCGCCTGAGGAGGCTCAGCCAACACAAAGAAAAGATCAAATGTGATTCCAAAACTTTATTGGAATTTTGAAACCGGAACACAGTACGACAGAAACAAAAGAACAAGTCTCTTCCCTTTAAACCGTCAAACGGGAACAGAAAAGTAAAATACACTTTTAAACCACTTCCCTCTAGAACAAAAGCGAGAAAGAAATAATCCTCTTTCCAGGTGCACACCATATAATTGACCCTAGGGTACGGAAAAGCACAAAAATGCCCTCCTTCAAAGCACCGCGCAGAAACGAGAAGTTTCACTCAAACAGCAACGAGAAAAAATAAAATGGATATGCAATCGATAAACCAGAAGAGCGCATCCTTGAAAGAATGCTCAGTTATATGACATCAGCAGTTTTGGAGTGCACCGCAAACCCCAGAGGTAAAAAGCCCCGCTTGTGGTGCAGGGCTGGTCTCGTAGCGGGGGCAGGACTCGAACCTGCGACCTCCGGGTTATGAGCCCGACGAGCTACCACTGCTCTACCCCGCGATATATGGGACGCAAATATACGACTATTTTCAATACCCAACTCCCTCAACCTGTCCCCATCTCTTTAAGGGGCTCAACGCATCAAAATTGAAACCCAACTCGACGAATGCCGAAACGGAGCGGACAATTCTCGGTAAAAATCAAACTTGCCTTTGCGGATGAAGGTCTCGCGGGTGTAAAAACAATTTACTCCGATTTTCAAAATCGCCATCCGGGAGCAGCTGAGTTTAAGGATGCAAAATCAATCTATGAGAAAGTATATCAGCCGAAGAAGCAAAAAGAAAAATACGAACAATCTCATTTTACCCATTACAACAACAGGAATCTGGCCTCAATTTACATGGGAGCCGATGACAAATATCATTGGTTAAGACTAAAAAACAAATAAAAAAATGATAGTGGCAAAGTCTGGGAATGGATTGAATGTCGCTAAAGACGTAGAAATGTTTTTGAGGGAATTTGCCTGATGGATACTGGGGTTCTTCTCCCTTCTATAAGACCGTTAGCCTTATATTTCTCTATACCTTTGAACAAGATCAGACGACGGACGAAAAACCTCTGTATTTGCCCATCAGTCACAGGTTGCTTGACAATAATAAGGCTATGATGATGTCGGCCATTAAGCCCAACCTCAGTGCCATTCCAGAAACCATGTTATGGACATTACATAATCGTGCATACGAAGCACTAAGGGATGATGGCATTTTGGATGATCCGAAGTGTTTAGAAATTTATAAATCCATCGATTATAACTACGATCGATCTTTTGGAAAGGCAGATGGTTCTCACGGGGTACGCTCATGGTTGTTTGATAATAAAATTCGTGAATACTTAGCAGTCTATCCAGATGGTGTAATAGTCAACTTAGGTGAAGGCTTGGAAACACAGCGTTTTCGTATTGCTACCGAGAAAGTATTATGGCTCAGTATCGACTTAGCAGAAGCTATTGCTATTCGTGAACGTTTTATTCACCCCGATATGCGCAACATTTACACATCGGCGTTAGCGCCCTAGACACAGCTTGGTTTGATGTTGTACCTGCTGGTAAACCCGTATTTATCAGTACTCAAGGGCTATTTATGTATTTCACTAAAGAACAAGTCAGCACATTGGTAAAAGCCATTGCTGATCGCCTTCCCGGAGCATGGTTGATGTTTGATTACATACCTTGTGGATTATCAAAAAAACATCGAGTGTCAAAGGCTGGACGAAAACACCACACTATCGCACGCCCCCTATGCCTTGGGGAGTTAATCGTTCAGATATAACACCTTCCTTTAGCCATTGGCTGAAAAAACCGGTAGAGGCAAACTGCGTACCCTATTTGTTTCCGCGTAGGTGGCGACGTTGGGCTGTATTACTCATTGAAAAAATTTCGTTTATCAAAAACAAGATGCCAGGAATTGCATTTATCATTCTGCCTTCACAGCAGGAGCCTCTATGATTAATGTGTTGTGAATACCGCTGAAATTAGACGATGAATGAACAACCTTGATATTTGCCTAGCGGTCACAGGGTAGCTGCGGATAACCAAACAATAGACCTACAACAGCGTTGTAATTGCTACCGGAAATGCGTAGCATTCGTGAATACCCTTGAAATCAGACGATGAATGAACAACCTTGACTTTCTCCCAAAGGGTGTGAATATCCATCACCGTCTGGACTTCATTGATCGAAATTATTGTAAAATGACAACAAGCATCGGCGTGCAATATGTCTTTGAATCAAAAATCGATACTGAGCTCCTTAAGAAGTCACTCACTGAATTACTAAAAGAAATCCCAGCTTTGGCGGGGCGTGCCGATTTTACTGCGATGGAGGTGTCCCAGCAGAACAATGGGATGCCTTTTGTTGTGGTAAATAACCACCCTGGTACTGCAAGCGACTATGGTCAAGTCGGAAAGACTCAGCGGAACCGAACCGACTTCGTTATCGAGCCTAAAAGAGAAAAGATATATAAGTGTGCAGCGGCGTTGATGTGTGTAAAAATAAGCAACTTTGTTGCAGGTGGCTGTATTCTTGGTGTGACCGTCAGCCATGCGCTGATGGATGCCTTCGGTTTTCATATCGTAGTTGCCCGCTGGAGCAAGATATTCAATGAGTTGAAGAAGAACGGCAGATATGTGCCGAATAACAACCACAGCAAATTAATTTCTGGTCGCTCTCTGCTTTCCTTCGGTACCGACCGAGATAAAAAAAAGCTATTTAAAGATAGGGAAAAGGCCGGTATTCCTAAGCCCATTAACTTCAATGGAATTAGGGGTAAACTTTCCAAATATTTTTTGCTCAAAGCATTGGATCGTGTCAAACGCACAGATCGGGAACTGACCTATTTCAGTAAGGAACAGACAGGCCGCTTAAAACAGGTTGTGGCTAAGGAATCCGGTGGGCCGTGGGTTACAACCCAAGAGGCTCTCAGCGCACATCTTGCCAAAGTAATGTCAGAACTGCGGTTTGGCGAAAAATACATCACCAAAATGCAGCTAATCAACCTCGTGAATATCCGTGGACGCGTTAATCTTGAAAACGAAGAAAAACATGCGCTGTTTGCAGGTAACGCGATGTTTGTGTACAGCACAATTGCTGATTTCAGTAATTGAGCCAAACGGTGCAAGCAGATGCATTCTCTACTTTAAATTCAGATTCAAGATGAGTGGACTATGGAAGATCGCCTCTCCATTCGCAACGATCGCTTATTCACTTTTTGCACGTCGAGCGCTTAACAAACTTTCCCGGCTTGTTCTTACCACCCCATGATTTTTTGAGGGTTAAGTTTTTGGAAGCAAAGAGCTGGTCCCCGATGTCTGGACAGCTTGGCGGCATGAGCAAAGTGGAACCAGCGTTCGTATCAACCCACCGTTCTCTTATTCCGGCTTAACCAAACCAGAGACCTATAACTAGGTTGTTGTAATTGGCCAACGAAATCTGATTTTTGATGAGCAGTCACAGGTTTACCCCCTTCTTTAGTGAACTTAGCTGTGTTGTGAATTGCTACTGGAATCTTACATTTGCCTAGCAGTTACAGGGCAAGTGCTATGAAGCTACCGATGGCTTCAAGAAACTGAAAAAGGCGTCCGAATACTCCGATTGCGAAGTTTATGATGTGATCCTCATTAAGTCGAATTCGAGTGCGTTGGTATAGAAGATCAAAAATGATGAAACGTTCGGGGGTCGAATCCCTCTCTTCTCGCTGAATTTTATTCGATCGCCAAACGCATAAGCAGCTAAATTATGAACAAATCGCAGCTGATACAATCCAAGATATATAATGTAAACGGGCATAAGGTGTTGTTAGACTTTGATTTATCGGCATTGTACGAGGTGGAGAATCGAATTTTAAAACAAGCGGTAAGACGAAACCTTAAGCGTTTTCCGCCTGATTTTATGTTTCAACTCTCTAAGGATGAGTGGAAGGAGCTTATCACAAATTGTGACAACCTTCCCGATAAAGTCAAATACAGTCCCGTTGCGCCGTTTGCCTTTACAGAGCAAGGCGTAGCAATGCTATCTTCTGTGCTCAACAGCGACAAAGCAATCGAGGTCAATATAGTCATTATGAGAGCTTTTGTAACGCTTCGCCGACACCTTACGGACTATGCTGGTCTCAAAGAGCGTGTAGCGCGGCTGGAAAAAGAAATGAACCTGAAGTTTAAAGGTCTATACCAAGCGTTAAACCACTTGCTTAAAAAAGAGAAAACAATTGTGGATCGACAAAAAAGAGCAAGAATAGGTTATAAAACCGGTAATAAGAGAAAACAAGTCTAGTAACCGAATCAGAAGGCTTCTATATATGCGCCTAGTGTTGTGAATGGCTACCGGAAATGCGCAGCATTCGTGAATACCGCTAAGATCAGATAACGAATGAACAACCTTGACTTTTGCTTAGCGGTCACAGGTCGAACTCAAACCCCGCTCTTTCAAGTCCGTTGTGAATTGCTACCGGAATCTTACATTTGTCTAGCGGTCACAGGCTAGCGGTGGTAAGCTTGTAGAAGGATGCGGTTGTGAATTGCTACCGGAATCTTACATTTGTCTAGCAGTCACAGGCAACTGGCCGAGGACAATTACGAAAAAGCAGTTGTGAATTGCTACCGGAATCTTACATTTGTCTAGCAGTCACAGGCGCCATCCTCATCCCATCCGTATGGCCACTGTTGTGAATTGCTACCGGAATCTTACATTTGTCTAGCAGTCACAGGCTGCGACGAGCAGATACTTATTTCTGTTGTGTTGTGAATTGCTACCGGAATCTTACATTTGTCTAGCAGTCACAGGCATCACTACACAGCGGAAGAAGAAGCGGCGGGTTGTGAATTGCTAACGGAATCTTACATTTGTCTAGCAGTCACAGGACTACTGGGCTAACTGGTGCCGGGTATATCGTTGTGAATTGCTAACGGAATCTTACATTTGTCTAGCAGTCACAGGTAAGCCCTAGGCAGAATGTTTAACTCGGGGGTTGTGAATTGCTACCGGAATCTTACATTTGTCTAGCAGTCACAGGCTTTGTAAAAATCTTTTTTGAATAAATCTAGTTGTGAATTGCTACCGGAATCTTACATTTGTCTAGCAGTCACAGGGCTACAATAAATAATTGGGAGTCTCTTCAGTTGTGAATTGCTACCGGAATCTTACATTTGTCTAGCAGTCACAGGTAAGAAAAGATTTGCAGTATGTTAGTGGTGTTGTGAATTGCTACCGGAATCTTACATTTGTCTAGCAGTCACAGGACAAGCAATAAAAGAAGGTGAGTCCAAAAGTTGTGAATTGCTACCGGAATCTTACATTTGTCTAGCAGTCACAGGATGAAGCAGAAGCGCCTTGCTCTAGTCTCTGTTGTGAATTGCTACCGGAATCTTACATTTGTCTAGCAGTCACAGGTACCTCTTGGTGCTCATCTGTGCCGCATTTGTTGTGAATTGCTACCGGAATCTTACATTTGTCTAGCAGTCACAGGGTGTACAAGGGATGAGAAAACAAGCCCCCGGTTGTGAATTGCTACCGGAATCTTACATTTGTCTAGCAGTCACAGGATAACTCGCATAACAAGCTGTTATCCTGTCTGTTAGGCCTTTAGTTAGAATTAAAAAACAAGACACTTTTCAGAACAACTCCAGCTGCTGGGGCGGTTTTTCTAGTTCTATCTCTCTCTGCCCTTGAAAGAGCTCTAACATACCGAATTGCTTGTCCGTAATCTGCATAATGCAAACCTTGCCATACTTGGGAAGCGATCGCTTGACGCGTTTGATGTGTACCGTTGCGTTTTCTCTGCTCGGTGAAAACCGGATGTAAATGCTGAATTGAAACATATTGAATCCATCGTGCAGCAGGATTTTCCGAAACTTCGCTGCTATTTTCCTGTCCCTGCGGGTTTCCGTTGGTAAGTCGAAGAGTACGAACACCCACATGCTCCTGTATTGACTTAGACTTAAATGCCTTTGCTTACTCATATTTCGGATAGCGGAGCTTCCTGCGTACACCCGAAAAACATTCGTACAACGAATTGGTCGTTCGACTAAGTGCATTCATTAGCGGCCCCTTCTTTCCACTGAGTTTCACATCTAAGGTTGGAATTTGCAACAGTCTTAATTTAATCGGTGGGCTTAGCATCCCATCATTTCCCATTTCAAGGATTAAATCACCTACCAAAGCATCTACATAAATGCGATAGGGCTCCATAATATCGTCAGCCAAACAGTAAGCACTGTATTTATTTCGATGAAAGATGCCAACGCCGGGCAATAAACCCGTACCGATCAGTGCGCGCGCTGTGAGGGCGCGTAATACGGCATAGCCATAATTTAAAAGCGAATTGGGCGGCATGCCATACCGGTGTCTGTTGAAATCGGCTATGTCGTATATGTGTTGCCAGTAATAAGCCGCTGCAAGGGATTCGTGATTTTCACCATCTGCTGTCTTTACCCGAGCCGCCCAACGAAACAATTTCTTTGCCGATTTTCCCCGCTCTTCGAGGTGTAAAGCCTGGTTGGTGATCTTGGCCATTACGGCTTGCTGCCATAGATTCTTTTTCAGGGGAGCACTGGCGTCCAATTGGTATCGGTACCGCTCAGCCTGTTCGGTATGGCCGGTTAAGGGCTGGAGTAAACTGACCGGGAGGTGTTGTTCATCACAGGTAATTACGGCGGCTTTATTGCGAATCAGCCGAGTCAACAATCCATTGGTCAAGGTGATTTGCGCATGCTCTAGAACCACTATGCCAATATCTTCAATGGGAACCGTTTGAGCTTCTTTTTCACCATCGGGATAGGAGACGACCAATTGCCAGTTTTTGGTGCTTAGATAGGCGGGGTTGCTAAAGACTAGGGTGCGTTTGATCATGAGAACACTTTAAAACCATTCCGATACAGATCGTTGGCATCATCTGCTCTCCCTTCATCTTTAATCATTTCGATAAGCCTATTGGAAGGAATGACCCCGGGCGCAAAAACTGCGATCGCCAAAGCATTAAAGCAGGCTGCCGTTGGATCAATTTGGGAGACAAAGGCTTTTAAATCGACACCTGAGTCTAACAAGTTAGACAAGACAACATTTTCATAGGCGGGTAAATAACCCAGCTTCTCACCCTGAAAGTAAACGGCCACTGCGAAGGCATCGTATTTATTTTGCTTCTCCCTGACCAACTGTAAAACCGCTCCCGTGCTAATATGGCTTTTCAATCTGTCAAATCGATAATACCTCAACCCCGCAACGTAGTTATCATAGATTTTAATCAGCCGATCCGCCAGCAGTGAGTTGACCGGCAGCCTGAAGCCGCCGATACTTATGCTGAGTGCTTGGATAAAATCTTTGCGTTTCACCTATTGATATTCTCCCTTTTGAACAACTCGCCCCAAATGATCCATGCGGACTTTAACGACTCCCGCCAGATGTGCTGGGCTTGTAATACGACGATACGCTTTACCCGACAGCTGTTTTTTGTTTTTCTGCATATCATCACTTATGGCTTTTGTCTCCAAATGATGCGCAAACAAGTAGTCCTTTGTCGAGATTTTTTGCACGCGGAATAGGTGCGCGCTAATCACTTTCGCATTTTTTTCATCCGTTAAATCAATGTCGGAAGGATTGAAGTCTGCAGCCGGAAAAACAAACATTTCATTTCTCTTCAAGGTGAATAAAAACTGCCAATCGGGATGTTTGGATAACTCCCTCTTGATGACGGCTTGGCCATGTATCGCCCGTCCAGTTGCTTTTATAAGTGAAACCACCCGCTCTTGCAATTTCCCTTTCTCATCGCGATAAATCGCCACGTGGTGATTGTTGCCCGCTTGCACAAAATCCACGTCCTGCCAATCGCCTTCTTCATCTGAGATCAAATGGCCGAAGTGATCTCTTTTTTCGCGCAAAGGTGTAGCCTTATTAACATGTGCTTCGATGGTTACACGCTTTAGGGCAATTTTTTCCTTTTTATCGAGCCAAATCGGGTTCTTATCCAAATCGGAAAAGGCTTTTTTGGGGTCTCCACCAAATTCGGATAAGCGATTTCGCAAAACCGCCTTGATCCCCTCATCTAACACTTTATCAATCTTCAAATCAGGTGTAACCTCTTTTCTAATGGTGTAAATTTCCTCGAAGCACTGCACTTCCCTCAGTGGTTTTCCCCGATACAGCATCGGCTCTCTTTTCAGCGTCTTAGCGTCAAAAGCATCTACAGGCTTATCATTGAATTTTTTCAAATGATCTAGAACCCGCATTCGCTGTGTTTTTTCTGCAATCAGCCGGGCTTGTTTCAAAGTAAACCTTTTACTTAGCTTCGTCGGCTTATCCACCAAACGCTTAACCCTGCCGTATAGGGTCTCTTCATGGAGCTGCCCGCGCGGGGTTAATTCCATCTTTTCATTCCAGCCCTCTTTCTTTTTTGTCTTATTGACATTTGGGGTGACTACTTTGTTTCTCGCCTTAAACGAAATGAGGATATCCTCGATATGCTTTTTGGCTTCGCGCCTAAAGTTGGGCATCGGGGGGATAAACCTTCGTTCTTTTCTCCCATCCTTTTCGGTAATCTTTTCCCGCATGCTGAGGATGCGCTTGTGTAGCTTATATGCCTCAGCCCTCGCATGTTCTTTCCCGTGTTTTTTGATCAGTTCTTTGATCAGTGCGGGTAAAGCAGCTTCATACCCGGCATGTAAATTATTTAAATATTGAACGTGGCTATGCGTGGTAAACGCAACGGTCAAAGCATCCATGGCGTGATGCCGGTGGTCACTTCGTTTTGTCCAGTCGATAATCTGTTCTACTCTATTACCGTCTTTTCGCTCCATCAGCTTGGTTAAGCCCAATTCCCTATACTTGGGCAGGTTTAGCTCTTTTATAACATCGGTTAGACCCCAGTCTTGACGCAGACGATCCGTCACCTTTCCCGTGGTGGTATGAACTGTAGGCACCACTTCTTCCAACAGCTGTTTGGCTTTTTTAGTTATATAACGAGTTTCAGCCAAATCTCGATTTAAAAAGCCGCCGGGAATTTCTTCCGCCGGCATCAGCAATTTGTTGCGCTTGGCTTTACTGATCTTCTTGGCTTCATGCAAATTCTCTACCCGAGCCTTATAAGATTCCAAGTTCGGATAGTGGTCTTGTGCGATAAAATCCCAAGCGGTTCGATCACCTTTCTTCTCATTCTCAGCATGATACGCCAAGGTTTTATTGGAAAACGAATCGTCAAACGACTTAGCCTTCGGAATGATGTGTTCGACTTCGATTTCCTTTGAAAACAGCTTTTCCCTTGGAATATACCGTTCGGTATATAAGGTTTTATACGCATTGGCCTCTAATTCTTTGTACAGCCTATAGCGAATCACATCATTATGAGTCGAGTTGGGAATGCCAAATTCAGTCCGTAATATCTCTTTGATCTCCTCGTGCGCTTTGGTCGCCTTATTGATGTCTTGCGATATGTCGCTTCGCTCCTTAGCTGATTTCTTCAGGTCGCGCGCCAACTCTATGCGGACTTCATCGGGCTTCCCATAGGCATCCACGATTTGATTGACGAGGTTGACCATCTGGTTGAGAATCTTTTCCACCACGGGACTGCGCAAACCGTTCCTTTGCAATAAGGTCAATTTGTCTTTGCATATGCGATCGGCTCTTTCTGCTGTGGTCAGCGAATGCGAATGATTATACCCCGCTGATTGACAGGCCTCTGAGTAAAACTGCCCCGCTTTCAAATGCTTCATGATTTTTTTGATTGCCTTAGCGGATAAATTGCCATAATCTCGTAGCAGGGAAACATTTGCCAACATAGCGGCATATGCCGGTTTGAAGCCGTACTTCTGATGCAACTTTTTCTTTAGTGCCACATGGGATTTCCCGTAAACTTCTCGGTCTGCTTCCGATATTTTGCCGCTGTCTGCTTCGGCTGAATACAACAGATGCCACAACTGATAGCTCGCTTGCTTATCAAAGGACTTTTCGGTGAACTCGGCATCAAAGTCGAGTATATCGGAACAAATCCCGACTTGCTGAAAAACGGCTTTCAGCTCCGCCTTGACCTCACCCGGCGATTTTTTCTGCCAATCGAATCCATAGCCTTCCAATTCGGCTATCCGACGATACACACCAAATAGGGCAGCATAGGTGCGGTTGCCTTGAATCTTCTTCTCTTTGCCCTTTTTTTCAAAATTAGAACGCCATTTAGACGGGCCTTTTAAACCGATTATCCGGGCAATCGCCTCGGGTTTCAGATCCCTACCGAGATTGAGCTCTTCAAATATCCGTTGCCTGATCGCAGCATCCAAGCCTTTCACTTCGCACTGCTCACGGGTTTCTTCATTTTGAAATACCAGATTATTCAGGGTTTGCCAAATTTTAAATTCCTGAAATAGGGGCGCAGATTTGGGAATAACCCGATGTCCGACTTCTATCTCCCTTTGCTTTCCTTCTTTTTCTACCTGGGTCTTCCAGCGCTCAAACTCGCATAAGCGAATCAAGCCTTTTTGAGACCTCAAGCGCCGCTGATAGAAGATGATCCCATCGCGAATCGCTGCTTTCAAATCTGCTGTCATCTCTGGGTAAAACGCCTGCTGCGTTTCCCATATCCGCTCGAATTCATCGAGGTAATCCTGCCGATAAAACACTTGATTTTTCAGAGAAGTATGCGGATTTTTTTGAATTTGTGCGTATAGGTTCTCCCCTACGGTCTGACCGTTGAAAAACAACTCCTTACTGCGGTTGCTGATCGCACCGAGGTAGCCGCTGGGCTTATTGAGTTCGTGGTTGATCTCCTGTAAAACGATAGCCAGATATTCCAAGTCCAACTTCTCCTCCAATGCCGATACGCGCCACGCATATTGCTGCAACCGCTTTTCAGCTGCCTTGCCCGGCTGCTTTATCCCTTTGATTTGAAAGGGCTCCTCACAAATCTTCCAGCTCTTTTTTTCGTTTTTCCCCTGCAATTTCTCGTATAGCGCATCGGTTAAAATATCTGGATAAAACTGTCTTTGCACATGCCAAACACGGTCGAATTCCGCCTGCAAATCCGAGCGGTAAAACTCTGAAATATGGTGCTTCCCCGCTTGTAGTCTTCGATAGACAAACTGCCCCGGCGTCCAGTTGTTCTCATACAATTCTCTGGCGACAGCCATGCCATCGATCAAACTGCCCGCTTCTCCGTCTTGGGCCTTTCGATTGCTCTTATACCCGCGTTTTTTATTGATCGCTAAAAACACGCGTGCCAGTTCGGGTTTTTCTATCCTTTGGCGCGCAGCCTTTGCCCGCAGCCTAAGGGTTTCGTGTGTGGTGTTCTTACCCACTTCCGTTAAAGGCGTGTCTTTCGCAATAAAACCGTTTTCCATCAACAGGGCTATCAAATCCTCACGCCTCTTTTTAAACCGCTGTAAATTTCTGCGCGCACCCCGGTAGTGGGTTCGGGCCGCATTGGAAGAAAGGCCACGCCCGCTTTCAAAATTCTTGACGGGATCTTTGGATCCTGGGACCTTATTTGTTTTCCCGTCCACCGCACCAAATGTATCGTATTGCACAACCCGAACACCGAGCTTTACGATCTCAGCGTTTTCACTGCGGCTTTCCGCTTCATCGACCAGTGCCCAACCGATGCTCGCAGTGCCCAAATCCAAACCCAATATTTTTTTCACGTCTCTTCGATTTTTTAGAATTGTTTACTACCTTTGCCCTCGGATTCCAAGAGTAGCAATTCACAATAAGGATTATTCCGTTGTGAAAACATTTCAAGTGGCCTCTTTCAAAGGAGGTCGCTTTGTTTTTTGCCCTAAAAAGCCCAATTTAAGCATTTATCGAATAAGGGTGATATAAAAACCTCACTGCTGCTATCGGTTTTTAATCGACAAATAGGTATCTATCTGAGCCCGGAAAGCCTTATCTCTTCGTACGCGTCCTATTGATTTAAGAGAACCTTATCCCTCCCTATAGTCGGCTAAGCCAATTCGTATTTCCGTTCCCATTTGAAAGCCTGGATAGTGGGACTTGTCTCTTTGATTTTGTCCTGTGCTCAGTCACGCCGACTCTTATTGCGCTTTTGAAGCACCACCTTTGTTTCTTCGTGCTCGTCCTGCATGAAGTCAGACTAAAAGTAAAAGAGATGGGTTTGTCTCTCATTCCCATGGGATCCACCTAAAAGAGCAGCCCACTTCTCTGTTCCGAATACGACTCCCCGATTGCAAAAGTCCAACCTCAGCATGATTATATAACGATGATTTGAAAAAGTCACCTCTTTACCTGGTTTGTCCCTATGGTGCTCTCCTCGCGCACCGACTACGCATACTGAATCATTTATCAGCCTTGCATTTCTGAGCATTCAATTGGAAATACAAATCTTTTCACAAAAATGAATAAACTTTGAAGCAAAAACATACCAGAACAATGAAGTCTATACCCCTTACTCAGATCGCAGTGTTGCTCTCGCTGCTATCCACTCTTCTCGGCTGTGTAAAAGATAGCCATTTCAGCACACCGCCTCTGGATTGCCAAGCGCCCGTGCAGGCTAACACCAGCCTCGCGCAATTGCTACAGTCTTACTCGGGCAGGCTTAGACCAATCGACAAGGACTTGATATTTCCCGCCTATGTGATTTCGAGCGACAGAGCCAGAAATTTTTACAAGGCGCTCCGCTTACAGGCTGTTCCAGCTAATCCGACGAGCAGTGGCATCGAAATCGACATGGATGCAACCGACTTGTACCTGGACTATCCCATAGGCACTGAGTTGCTCATCGAAGCCAAAGAGCTTTACTTAGATGGTGAGAACGGCGCGTTTCGCTTGGGTTATCCGTATTTAGACAGCCAAGCCAGAGCCCGCCTGGGACGCATTGATGCGACCGACATCAACCAGCATATCTACTTCTCCTGCAATCCCATCACCGCGATCACACCCAAGACGTACAACCAGCTCAGTGAAGTCAAAGCGGATAAAAACACCAACACCTTGGTTCGGTTAAACGACGTAGAATTCACCGCAGGGGATACGGATAAAACCTATGCGGATAAAAGAGCCGATGCCAACCGTCACCTCATCGACAAAAACGGGGACCAATTGATTCTGCGCAGCAGTCGATACGCGGATTTCGCACAGCAAAAGCTACCCGATGGCTCCGGTAGCATCACGGGCGTGATGGGCAAGTACGGCAGCCATTTTCAACTCTACATCCGAGATCTATCCGATGTGCAACTCGATAAACCACGGTTCAAAGGTAAAACCGCTGAAACCACCCAAGTGAAAGCACCTACTAAAACTGAAACACCGACCAAATCCAAAACACGCACCAAAGCGGCGACATCCCCCGAGGTCGAAGCGCCAGTTAAGGCCACATACAAGGCGGGAATCCCCCCCTGTACCGGTGAGTTTATCAGCGGGTTTACCAACCTGTGCTACCTCCGAAATCAATACCCGACAAAAGCAGGTGAAACACTGGAAAACCGCAAGATAAAGGTAGTCGTCACCTCTGACAACAGGGGCGGAAACATATATCCGCGAAATGTCGCTGTACAGGATCAAACCGCTGGCATCATCCTGCATTTCGATTGCATACCGCCACTCACCAAGCCCGATAGCTTGTTGGAAGTGGATCTAAGCGGAGCAAAACTCAGCGTTTTCCACGGTCAACTCCAAATCGATGTGAGCTGCTCAAATATGAAACACATAGGAGTTCAACCGGTAAAACCCAAGGTTATCACAATCGCAGAACTCAACACCAACCAGTACGAGAGTATGCTCGTCGAGCTGGACGACGTCACCTATACTCAGCCCGGCATTCCCTTTTACAGCGGTGAAGGCGAATACACGGTCCACGAACTGCAAGACGAGACCGGAATCACCACCGTTTACGTACACAAAGGGGTCACCTTTGCTTCGGTTGCCGTTCCGCTCGGAACGGTATCCGTCATCGGTAATGCAGGAAGCTATGACGGAAAAGCGCAACTGTTGCCTCGCAACACCTACGACACAGTCGATACCGACAAAGGAAAAGAAGAGGATTCTCCCTGATGCTGATATCATCGGGGTAAAAACTACGACAAAACAGCATATGCGACACCCCTTACAACCTACCTAGGTAAAATCACTCCTCGTACCAAAAATCCGTATTTAACAGTACAACCGTAGCAAATCTAGCAAGGCGGTAAGCACTGTATCTCCATCTGTGGCAATGCGCATTTATGCAGAATATAGGCAGCTCCTAAGCCTACTTATTAAACCGTAAACCCCAGTCAGTGCGCGCGCAAGCCATGTAATGCCCATGTCATGACGATCAAAAAGCGCGATTCTTCAAAAATTATCTCCAACACAAACTCGCGAGCTGTTGCAAGCCAAGACCTTTGGTTTCCCAGCCTGTGCCAAGCTGGCTTGTCGAAAACAGGAGTAAGCATTTACCTCAGATTGTGTAATTTCACCGCATGGGTATAAAAATCCGAAAAAGCGCAATCCACAACCTACTACCTCTTTTTTGGTTGATCACAGCATCTTCATGCGAGAAGAAAGCGACAGACAAATTACTCTTCACCAGTAATAGCAAAAAAATTGAAGACGAAACCCACCACTTTGGCGAGGACTTGCGGTTCGAGGTAACCGCCAGAAAAGTGGCTTTCGATTCGATCACACTTGAGATAAACGACAAAAAGACAATAAACGGCAACGCACTGAGGCTCGATAGCAGCTTTGCCCATTACGGCATCAATACACTGGAGTCATCTATCTTTTACGAAGGCGGCAAGCGATCCACCCGCAAGCTCACATTTACCATGCTCCCGGCAAAAGCGCCAACACAAGGGTCGTACAAAATCATAAAAACCTTTCCACATGATAAAAACTACTTTACAGAAGGGCTGTCTTTTCAGGATGGTTTTGTTTATGAGAGCACTGGGGGAAAGGGCAAATCAAAATTGGTTCGCTACGCATTAAACGCTACGCGACCAGAGGCGGAAGCGAAGTTGAGCAAAAAATACTTTGGTGAAGGCATAGCGCTGGTAGGGGACTCTATTTACCAGCTGACCTACGAGAGTCGAAAAGTATTGATTTACGACAGACAAAATCTCAAGCGCAAAGGAGAATTGGATTACCCGCCCATGCTCTCCGAAGGCTGGGGCATGCATTATCAGAAGCCCTATCTATTGGTTTCCGACGGCTCTTCCAACATTTATTTCTTCGATAAGCGATTAAACCTAAAGCACAAGATCCAAGTGACCACCGATCGGGCTTTGGTCAAAAACATCAACGAGCTGGAGGTCTTCGAGGGCAAGATTTACGCCAATGTCTGGCAAAGGCCTATCATCCTCGTCATCGACATGGACACAGGTGTGGTAAAGTCTGAGATAAACTTAAGGGATTTGATGACAAAGCATAAAAGGACTGGCGTACTGAATGGCATAGCAGCATACGGTAGGCATCTGCTCATCACAGGAAAAAACTGGGGTGAGCTCTTCGAGATATCTATCCAGCTCCAAACCTAAAACCCCCTTTCTCTCTTGAGGCTTTCATAGGCTTGCTGAATCTCCTGAAATCGTTTCTTAGCCTGCGAAACATAGGGCTCACCCATAGCACTCACCTTATCGGGGTGATATTTCTTTACCATCTGCCTATACGCCGACTTTATCTCCTCTGGATCAGCCGTACGGGAAAGCCCCAGGGTCGCATAAGCTGAGGTGATATCCCTTACGTAGCGCCCCTGAATGCGCTTGAAGTCATAAGCACCGATATATAAATAACCCGCTATCTTCTGCAACAGTTCGAGCTCTCGTTCGTGAATCCGACCATCAGCCCGAGCAATGCCAAAGAGATAATGCATCAATTGCAAACGCATGGGATGGCTAAATCGAGACTGCACTTGTAAAGCTACCTGCCGCAAGGAGACGGGATGCTGCTGAACTATATTTTTAAAGAGTTTAAACAACTGCTCAGCGCGTTCAGCGCCATAAGTATGGATAAAGTATTGACGTACATAGTTCAACTCATGGCGAGATGTCTGCCCATCAGCCTTAATCACATAAGCAGATAAGATTAAGAGACTCATCTCAAAGCCAGCTGCTTCGGGATTATCATAACGGACATGACGGCGAAAATCCTTCCAACCTGATTCTGTAAATCCCTCTACAGCCGATCCCAGCACAAAGCCAATTATACCGCCCATAGGTCCACCGAAGAGCGCGCCTAAGCCGGCTCCAATCCACTTAGTCCAACGCATGAACCGTTTCACAAGCGACAAAATTAGGATAATACGTAAATTTGCACGTGCAATCCATCATGTGGAATAAAAAAGGCAAAGTTATGTACCCCCCTGAAATGATAACACCCATGAAATCAGAGCTGACCGAAAACGGGTTTGAAGAATTGGTCAGTTCTGAATCGGTAAACCGCTTCCTCGCACGAGGCGGTACCGTCTTGCTGGTAGTCAATTCCGTTTGTGGTTGCGCAGCGGGCAGTGCGCGACCTGGCGTTCTGCAATCTTTAAGCCAGGCAAAAAAACCAGCGCGTCTGGGAACCGTATTCGCAGGTGTAGACCAGAAAGCTACACAAACCGCCCGTGAAAATATGTTACCCTTTCCACCTTCTTCCCCCTGTGTGGCTTTGTTCAAAGAGGGGAAATTGGTACACATGGTCGAACGCCACCAAATCGAAGGCCGTAGCGCATCGGCATTAGCTGAAAATTTAAAGCAGGCCTACGAGAAATATTGTTAAAGTTGAAGAGAGCACCTATTCTACAGACTTTTGGAACGCCACCCCTACGGTAAAGCCAATTGTACATCCAGCGGGCCCAGAACGCTTTCTTCTATCCCAATACAACCCCACTGAGAGACGCCCTTTTATATAAGAGCGTTTTAACTGGCGGTCTATATATTTCTAATCTATCAGCAGTAACACCAGTCTTTTGAGCCGCCAATAGAATAACCTTATGGCTTCATGCAATTTTTTAGTAAATACCCTATATCAATTCTCTTGTAAGCTCAAAGTTTTTAAACAATTCCATTTTGTCTCCTCGATGCCTGTGTCTTATCTCTGCATAGGGGAAAGCCCAATCTATTCAGACCAACCGTGCTTGTCACTTGTATACACTCTATAACAAAGTTGTTCTCTCTTTTGTCTTATATGGTTTTTATGCACTTGATAGTGAGTTGTTGATAGCTTGTATAACTTTTTCGTCTAAAACTTGTACTTTTGGTTATCCACATCTTTTTAAACTATTCATTTTGATTTAGGTAGCTGATTTGCAGTTTTTCAGTTCATCCTACTTGGGTGCTCATATGGATGATTAACACGTGGATTTTGATAAATAATGGCTTGTCCTGAGGTTTGAAATGCTGCTTTTCTGGTTTGAAACGGGTCGATAAATTTTAAGTGGATTGCCTTGCTTGTCAACGGGCTTTTTTCATTGGGAAATGATCGCGAACTTTGCAACTAAAGTTGTTACTTTTTATTAGCGGGATATGAGTTTTCATTTGAAGCTTTTAAGTCTCTTATCGACATGAAGATTTCTCTCGGTGCAGATCACGCGGGTTATAAGTGCAAGGAAAAGATAATCGATTATCTGTTGAAGCGCGGTATCGAGGTGATTGACCGCGGTACCAACGGTCTTAAAAGTGTGGATTATCCCGACTATATACATCTGGTAGCTAATGATGTGGAGCAGTGCCGGGCTGATTTGGGCATCGTCTCCTGTGGCAGTGGGAATGGGGCGGCTATGACGGCGAATAAGCATCCCCTCGTGCGCGCTGCTCTGGCCTGGACGCCTGAGTTGGCGATTTTGGCTCGTGCGCATAACGACTCTAATGTACTCAGTATTCCGGCTCGCTTCGTCTCTGAAGATGGCTGGCTCGATATTGTGGCGGCCTATCTGGATGCTCGGTTTCAGGGGGGACGTCACCAGCGTCGAGTAGCTAAGATTCCGCTGGGTTGAATTCAATGCGTTGAAAATTATCGGTCATTCGGATATTTTGAGCCGTCTGGCGCAGACGGTCTCAACAGGTCGCTTGGCTCATGCCTATTTGTTCACTGGCACGCCGGGTGTAGGACAGCTGCCTGTGGCGCTTTGGTATGCGCAGCTGATATTGACTCAATCGTCTCCTGAACAGCCTTTTCAGCTCCAAGTCTTGACGCATCCAGATATGTATTTTTTCTTTCCGGTAGCCGCTACGGAAAAGGTGAAGAAAAATGTAGTCAGTAAGCGCTTTTTAACTGATTGGCGCTCTTTTTTGAGCGGCAACCCCTATGGAGATTTGCATGATTGGTATCGGCACCTAGGCCTTGAAAGGAAGCAGGGAAAAATCGGGGTAGACGAGGCTTGTGAAATCGTGAGGCAGCTCGCTTTAAAACCCTTCCTCTCCAGCTACAGAGTTCTGATGATTTGGCAGGCGCATAAATTAAACAATCAAGCTGCCAATAAGTTGTTAAAAGTCTTGGAGGAACCACCTGGCAATGCAGTCTTTATTTTACTCAGCGATAGCCCAGGAGAATTACTACCCACCCTGGTATCGCGCATGCAAAGGGTGGTTTTTAAGCCCTTATCTGCTGATGCCATATCGAAAGCCTTGCAAGACGAGGGTATGGGAGAGAGTCGAGCAAATCGGATCGCTTATCAAGCACAGGGCAGCTATAGGGAAGCGCTCTATTTATCTGCTGCTACTAACGATGCAGCGCAGTTCGAGCAGTGGTTTGTCCGCTGGATTCGCAGTGCATTTAAATCGCTGAAAACGCCGAGGGCTCTGCAGGAGTTAATCGCTTTGGCGGCTGAACTGTCCAGGCAGAGCCGAGAGGAACAAAAGCAGTTTTTGAGTTTTAGCATGTTGGTTTTTCGACAGGCCTTTTTGCGCCATTGCGATTTGTCGACACTTCACTTTCTAGAATTGAAATCAGCCGATTTTAAATTCGACTCGTTTTCTACCTATGTAAAAGCTACCAATATCGCACAGATATTACACGAGTTGAATGAGGCTTTTTACCATATCGAGCGCCATGTGAGTGGAAAGGTGGTGTTCTTGGATCTATCTGTAAAAATAGCACGTCTCTTACACAGCTGATGGATGTTGTAGGAGCCTTGGTGCGCTTACCTTTTAATGCGTGTGGCTAATCCTGGGTAAAATGCGGCTTACCGCAATGGGTCTGGCTGCAAAGGTTGGGGTGGCATCGGTCTAGCGTAGGTAAAAAAACCCTATTTTTGCCATACTCTTTCGAGGTGTAGCTCAGGTGGTAGAGTACACGTCTGGGGGGCGTGTGGCCGCAGGTTCAAGTCCTGTCACCTCGACATATCAGTTGTGCCGTTCTCGTTCATCTCGCAGGCGCCTTAAATCGATATAAATTTAATGGATCGCAGGCAGAGAGAGATAGAGCTGGAAAAACCGCCCCAACAGCTGGAGTTGTTCTGAAAAGTGGCTTGTTTTTTTAATTCTAACTAAAGGCCTAACAGGCAGGATAACAGCTTGTTATGCGAGTTATCCTGTGACTGCTAGGCAAATGTAAGATTCCGGTAGCAATTCACAACGGAATTATATTGTTCATCTTCGGCTCATAGCCTGTGACTGCTAGGCAAATGTAAGATTCCGGTAGCAATTCACAACTGGCATCGCCGTAATCTTCTTGATGAAAGCCTGTGACTGCTAGGCAAATGTAAGATTCCGGTAGCAATTCACAACTGAGTCAGAGTGGATTAAAGCCCATGGCTTCCTGTGACTGCTAGGCAAATGTAAGATTCCGGTAGCAATTCACAACCGACTCAAAAAAGTTGGTATCTGAGATCCACCTGTGACTGCTAGACAAATGTAAGACTCCGGTAGCAATTCACAACCGGTAGTCGTTCACAGCGCAAGCGCAGTGCTCACCTTGGCTTTTTCCGAATGTATGCGTCAGCGCTGAGCTGACCTGCACCTGATAACGCAAGTGACAGACCCGCTGCAATCAGCACTAAGTTAAACTCGTAACCGTCGTTATATAAGAACAAGCCATTGTGCAGGTGAACGGTTACAATGGCAACTATCATCGTGATAATCAGCAAAGATGCAGCTAGGCGGGTGAGTAAACCCAATAGGATGAATAGGCCACCGAAGAACTCTGCACCACCGGATAAGACGGCCATCAATACACCCGGATATAAGCCGACGGATGCCATCCATTTTCCGGTCCCTTCTAATCCGTGACCACCAAACCACCCAAACAGCTTTTGTGCCCCATGGGCTATAAAGATGGTGCCCGTGGTAAGGCGTAATACCAGCGCGACAAGGTCTGCTTTTGAGTCAGTCAATGGTTTGCGTAATGCTTTCATGGTTTTTTCCTTCTGGAGCTGAACAAAGGTACAGTTATTTTATAAATGCTGTGATTTTTTACGAATTCACAAATGGTTTGCATTTCTGGTAATCATTCACCGCATGGGTAGCCTTTCACCCGATCTTGAACTTTCATTGGCGTGACGATGGGTTTTTGTCAGGATTGGGATTCCCCCTTCTGTAGGGCTTGGTAGTTGGTAGCGCTCCTTATTTTATCGAGCCTTCAATTTCAGTTTTAAGGACAGGCCCTTTTGCTGATCAATAAAGGATAAAGCATTTATCAAATCGGCGTCGGTGCGCGAATTTTGAAGTGAGCATTTGACAATATTTATTTCTCATATCTCTCTTGTAAACCACCAAGATGGCTTTATCCAAAGGATTTGACTCCAAGTTTTCGAGAACTTGTCGGTTTTTAAGGTCGTGGTAGCGCGCTTCGCCGGGCTTCCCTTTCAAAAAACGAGCTTCTCGGTGTACGTCGCTGTTTTGATCTACGATAATATCTAAATCCTTAGCCGTGTAGAGCCTTAAGGAAGGGATCAATCGATCGAAGACCCAAATATTTTTGTCGGGAAAATCTTTCCGTATCGCCATGGCAATCGGGCGCAAGCCATTGAAGGATTCTTCATTTTGGCGGAAAACCAAAGGCTGAACCCAGAGCAACAGGAGTAGAAAGAGTAATGATGATAAGGTGAATCGTTGGCTACACGCTGTTTTTGAGATGAAGAGCAGGGCGAAAAACAAGACAAAACCGACTCCGGAGATGCTTATCAGTAAAGTGGTGTGAAGTCGGGTCAATCCCAATAGGCTTATCCCCAGAGCGACTAATAGAAAAAAGCTGTTCAAATAAATCCATGAAGCGCGCTTTCCCCCTTCAAATGCCCGATCGACTGAAAAACCGATGATCCAAGCCAAGGGGGGTAGTAGGGACAATATGTAAAAGATTCGTTTGGAACTGCTCAGTGAGAAGATGAGCAGGGGCAACAGGAATGCGATATAGAGCAGATAACGCACTTGTCGTGTTTCAGACCTGCCCTTCTTTCGATAGGCATTGATGAGGTAGCACCACCATGGCAGTACGAAAGCAGGCGTGAATATCAAAAAGTAATAAAACGGTTCGTTTCGGTGGAAAACCGCTGCATGGGCAATGCGATCGATGGTTTCCCTTTGGATTAAATGGTCTAAAATCGCAGGGTTTTGAAAGCCGATAATCGCATACCAACTCAACCCGACCAACGCAAAGAGCAAAAATGCCCAAAGCGTGTGAAGGCCGAATTTAATCCTTTGCTTGCGCTCAAAACAGAGATAAATCCAAAGGGCTCCGGGTAAGATAAAAACCGTGAATCCCTTTATCAAAAACCCGACCCCGAGGAACAAGGTAAAGAGGTACAGGTTTGTTTTCTTGCGGTTTGAATCAAAATAACGGAGGACGAAGTAGGTACTGATGAGCGCTGCGGTTAGTAAAAACGAATCCGTGGTGAGATTTCGGGACGCTGCGATAACCAAGGGAAAGCTCGCCAGCGCTATGGCTGCGTAAATGCCGATCCTTTTCGTGAAAAGCCGCTTGCCGATTAAATAGGTAAACCAAACTTGCAGCAATAGGCTGAGCTGCAGAAAGAACCGAAATCCATAGCCGTTCGCCTCGAAAATTTTGATTCCAAGACTGGTGATTTGGTAGGTGAGTGGCGGTTTGCCATAATGGGGTATGTAGAGGAAATAAGGATGTATAAAATCACCGCGCCAAAGCATTTCTTGTGCGATCAGCGCGTAGCGCGCTTCGCTGCTCTCCAAAACGCCCCAATCGTCCAATCTGACAAAGAGAAAAATAAGGCACAACAGCACCACTGCCCATTCGACCTGGGTTGACCATTTCATTGCTATGCTTATCCTCAAGGTGCCCATTTTATTTCCCTACGTTCGCTTATTAAAGGCTTATGTTTTTATTACTGTCTATAAATATGACTCTCCTTGGCTACTCCAATCCCCTGGATTTCAACATCGGCTCGATAGAAGGCTTTCTCCCCCGCCAATTTTCATACATTTTTTGATAGTCCTCGGTGTTTCCTTTGGAGAGTATCATTTTTCTGAATCGATCACCATTGGATCGGGTTAGGCCCCCGTATTCCCGAAACCATTGGAATGCATCGTGGGCCAGCATCTCCGTCCATAGGTAGGAATAGTAACCGGCTGCGTATCCAATGCCAAAAATATGGGCGAAGTAAGTAGACCGGTATCGCGGTGGAACGTTTTTCAGATATAGATGCTTGCGCCTAAGGGCTTGTTCTTCAAATGTATCCACGCTCTTAATATCGGTTCCAGCGGGAATGATGTGCCATTGCATATCCAAACTCGCCGCTTCTAGCAACTCGGTCAGCGCATATCCTTGATTAAAGGTAGCGGCCTGTTTGATCTTCTCGATGAGTGCCTTGGGCATGGGGCGACCCGTTTTGTAATGAAGGGCATAGTGCGCCAAAACCTCGGGATACAAGGCCCAGCTCTCATTGAACTGAGAGGGAAACTCTACGAAATCGCGTGCTACCGAAGTGCCTGAAAGACTCGGGTATTTTTGGTCGGCGAAGAAACCGTGCAAGGCATGACCGAATTCGTGAAATAGGGTGGTCACATCGCCGTAAGAGAGCAAGGCCGGTTCGCCTTTTGCCGGTTTTTGGAAATTGCAAACATTGTAAATAACCGGTTTGTTAGGCACCATCTTAGACTGGGTGACCAAGTTGCTCATCCAAGCACCGCCGCGCTTGTTGTCTCGTTTGAAGTAGTCTCCGTAAAACAGCCCCAGCGGCTGACCAGTGGTGTCGATCAACTCGTAAACCATCACATCTCTTTGATAGGTCGGAATGTCGTTTCGCCGCTTAAACCGAATGCCGTATAACTTTTCAGCGGTGTAAAACACCCCTTTTTCCAATACGGTTTTCAATTCAAAATAAGGCTTAACAGTGCGCTCGTCAAAATCGTATTTTTCCCTGCGCACCTGCTCCGCATAGAAGTTCCAATCCCAAGGTGCCAACTGGAAATCGCCGCCGGTTTGACGAATCCTTTGCTGAATCGAGCGCGCCTCTCTCTGCGCCTTTTCGGTAGCTGCCGGAACGAGACTGTCTAAAAAATCGATAACTGTTTTTGGCTTTTGGGCCATGGTCTTTTTCAAACGCCATGCGGCGTAATTCGGGAAACCGAGCAATGCCGCCTTTTGTGCTCGCAAGCTCGCTATTTGCTTCACGATCAAATGCGTGTCGTTTGGGCCACCCTCGGTTCGATTGCGAGAGGCTTCAAACAAGGTATTTCGCGTATTCCGATTTTCCAAGTATGTAAGTAAGGGCTGTTGCGTGGTGTTTTGAGGGGCTAAGACGTAATCCTTTGCCTCATCGGACCAAGCGGCTCTGAGCTGTGCTTCGGATAAGCCTTTGAGTGGTTTTTTGTCTTTGAAATGCGGGGCCGATTGGTTGTTGTCCTTCAATAGTGTCTGATTGAATTCATTGGAGAGCGAGGCGAGCTTTGAGTTGATCGCCTTCAATTCTCCTTTTGCATCCGCATCCAAGCCAGCCCCTGCAATCACAAAATCGGTGTAATCGTTTTCTACCAATTTTTCGGATTCAGCATCCAAGTTGAGATGCTGGCGCTCGTCATAAACCGCCTTTACGCGCTTGAAAAGCGAATCATTCAGGTAAACTTCATCTCGATGAGCCGAAAATAGAGGCGCCATCACCTTTTGTGCCGCTATCAGCGTATCATCTGTAAAAGCACCGGTGAGCGCATGGAAAATGTGGCCTATTCCATTTAACTCCACACCGCTCTTTTCGAGGGCGAGAATGGTGTTTTCAAAGTCGGGTTTTTCAGGGTTGGTCGCTATTTCAAGGATTTTGTCGGACTGCTTTTTCATCGCTTGTTTCAACGCAGGCTCGAAGTCGGTACTTTTGATTTTGCTGAAATCCGGTGCGTGAAAGGGAAGTGAACTCACTGCGAGGAGTGGATTTTTTCTCATTTGACCACCTTGCGAGTTATCACTGGGCTTTCTCGCATTCCGGCAGGCGTTTAAACCAAATGCTGTCACGGCGAGCAAAAGTGTTATTCGTTTCATTTCAAAAAATGGATTGATTATATCGCAAAGCTAAATAAATTATCGGTGTACAAGGGATGAGAAAACAAGCCCCCGTTCAGGCTGTCCCATACAGGGCGCAGACAAAAATGAGATGCGCTCTCAGATCGATACAGAGGGGCAAAACCAAAAGGATAAGTCGGCGTTTTCGTGTGGATTTAGAAGATGAACCGACCCAGCGTATTTGCCAGGTGATTTGGAGTGGGCGATCGGGTATTTCGGCAAAGCCCGCAAATGATGGACAAAGAATGGCATTTCGGTAGCCATTTGCAACACTGGGTCAAGGGAAATCGCATATTTATGCCCTTGTTCAGGGATAATGCAGTGGGATTTTAGCAGGCATACAGGATTGAAAATAGCACGAAAATTACGATGGCATTTTTTATCGGGTTGGGAATACGGGTGTTGGGTTACTTTACCTATGTGTGTGCGGTGGAGAAAATATTTGGAGTGGAAAACCGCGAGCTGCGGCCCGTAAATTTTAAGACGGTGTGGGCTGTGTTCCGCTGAGTACGCCCAGAAATGCGTTGATACATCGCACCGGTGGCTTTATACCGATACCGTAGGCAGTAACTTGGAGGCCCTGTTTACATTTTTTCAAAGGCAGACTAAGAGGAGGGCTGTTTTTTGTATCGTACGCTGTGTCGGTTTGAAGATTTGGGCTTGTTTTTTTATCCTTGACCTTTTATGGCAGTCTGAAAGGGAGGTGGGGTTTTATTCCCGTTTGGCATCTTAAGGAGCGGCTTATACTTTTGACTTTGTCCTGTGATCGGCCTTGCTGGCTCTTGTTATATTTTTTACTGGCATGTCTGAGGGGCGGGGAGTTATTTTGATTTTGTCCTTTTAGGGTGGCTAAAAACCAGGACTTTTTTGACTGGGCCTTAGTGCTGAGACGCAGCCTTGCAGTGCGTTTATTTTTGGGGTCGGCTTTTCGTAGCCTTTCTAAGTGCGGTGGGCGTATTTTTGGCGCTTATCCTATGGGAAATCTGCTCGCCAGCTTTGTTTTTTGCCTTTGCTCGTACGTGGGCGTTTGAAAAGTCGCTGTGGTTTTTTGATTTTGTCTTGTGGTATCGTTTAAAAATCTGGTCTTGTTATAATCCGAAAAACAAAATCAGGTTTTTTTGAGAAACACACTGCTCATCAATAAAAAAGCCCGTATTGGGACGCGATTTAGTGGTTTTGATGCGCTTTAAAGCCTTTATTTATAGGAGATAGTCCGTTTATGGCGTTTGTATTACGGCTAATGGTAAAAAACGCGTGTGTACTGTCTTGAAATGACGATTAGATGGCGGTTTTACGGATTTCGCTTTTGTTTGGTTACCCAGCCTGATTTGTCTGTATAGCCTGTAATTACTGGCGTTCCCGCCCGTTTTTGCTCTTACTCAATTTGATGGGTTTTGTTTTACCCCCTGTATTGTTCTTTTTGTCCCCCTTGCATCGGTTTAAAAGAAGGCACTTGTTTTTTTGTGCTTACCCCGTGGTCGGCCTTTTCGCTCTTTGTCATGAGGTCGAGCCTGATTAGCCAGCTGTATTTTTCGGAGCTGATCGGTTTGAATTAGAGGAAGGCTTAATTTTTTTGCCCTCAGTCCTGGTAGCCCGGTCGAGACATATAGTCCTATGGGAAGCGCCTGAGAAGCTTGGAACTACGCTTTGCAGACAAACCTACTCTACCGTAACAGACTTGGCCAAATTTCTAGGCTGGTCTACATCTGCACCGCGCAGGACGGCGATTTGGTAGGACAGGAGTTGAAGGGGAATGACCGTTAGCAGGGGCGCGAGTTCTTCCGACACCGCTGGAACCGCTATGCTGTAATCCGCGAGCTGCTCAACCGCTCGGTCTCCGGCTGTCACCACGGCTATAATTTGCCCTTTACGGGCTTTGATCTCTTGGATGTTGCTCAGAATTTTGTCATGATGTCTCGTCTGGGTAGCGATTACCACTACGGGCATATCTTCATCGATCAGTGCGATGGGGCCGTGCTTCATCTCGGCAGCCGGATAGCCTTCTGCATGGATATATGAGATTTCCTTTAGCTTCAGCGCGCCTTCCAACGCCACGGGAAAATTGTAACCCCTACCGAGATACAGACAGTTCTTCGCATCCTTATACCTTTGGGAAATCGGTTTGATCTGCGCAGCGGCATGCAGCGCTTGCCTCATCTTTTCGGACAAGGTCCCCAGCTCGGTACAGAGAGCCCGATAGCGACTTTGGTCAATCGTTCCCCGGTGCTTGGCCATTTTTAGCGCCAGCAGGACCAAAACCGCGAGCTGTGCCGTAAACGCCTTGGTGGAAGCAACCCCTATTTCAGGGCCTGCATGCGTATAAGCACCCGCATCTGTCATTCTGGCGATGGAAGAACCGACCACATTGCATATACCAAAGGTAAAGGCACCCCTTTCTTTGGCCAGCTCGAGGGCTGCCAGCGTATCTGCCGTTTCACCCGATTGTGAAATGGCTATGATGGCATCGCCATCGGTGACGATGGGGTTTCGATACCGAAATTCACTGGCGTATTCCACCTCAACCGGGATTCGAGCCAAGTCTTCAAATAGGTACTCGGCGATTAAACCCGCATGCCATGAGGTACCACAGGCCAGGATCAAGAGTCGATCTGCGTTTTCAAACTTTTCCCTGTGATCCCAAACCCCCGCCATCTTGATAATCCCCTCGTCGATGCGGAGCCTACCCCGCAGGGTATCGCAGACCGAACGGGGTTGCTCGTGGATCTCCTTGAGCATGAAATGCGGATAGCCTCCTTTTTCAATATGTGCCAGGTCGAGCTTCAGCGCTTGAACGCTTGGACTTACGATGTGGTTGGACTGTATGCGGCGCATCTCCACTGCGTTTTGCCGACTGACCACAGCGAGGTCGCCGTCTGCGAGATAAACCGCCTGTTGGGTATATTCGATAAAGGGTGATGCGTCGGAAGCGATGAAGTACTCATCTGCACCCAAGCCGATGACCAAGGGGCTTCCCCTGCGGGCGATCACGATCTCATCGGGGTTGTTGCGCTCTATTACGGCAACCGCATAAGCGCCTACCACTTCATTAAACGCGAGGCGGGCAGCCTCCTTTAGGCTTAGCCCATCCCGTTGTTGAAGGTGCTCGATCAGGTTGACCAATACCTCCGTATCGGTTTGGCTTTTACACACAAAACCCTTTTGCTCGAGTGCCCGTTTGAGCGATTCATAGTTTTCGATTATGCCGTTGTGAACGATTACCAGCTCGCCGCTGTTCGAGCTATGCGGATGTGCATTCAAGTCGCTGGGCCTGCCATGGGTAGCCCAGCGCGTGTGGCCGATACCCAGGGTTGCGGTTGCCGGTTTTTGCGCAGCCAACGCTTCTTCCAATGCCCTTACCTTACCCAATCGCTTGACGATGGTGAGCGCGCCGTTTTGCAATGCCACGCCAGTGCTATCGTAACCGCGGTACTCCAATCTCTGTAAGCCTTTGATCAAGATCGGATACGCATCGCGATTCCCAATATAACCCACAATGCCGCACATAACGAGAAGAGAAATGCCTATAGAACCCGCTCCGTATAGAAAATCTGAAACTCGATGGGATGTTCTCCGAGATTTCCATCCACCTCAGCCTGAAATGGGGTATTCTGACTGAGCTTATAGCCATCGGGCGTCCGTATGAATTCAGCCGCGACCAAATCGATCGGATCACAGGTATCGGAGTCCCGCAAAATCTGACTCACGTAAGTCGCCAGGTGAAAGGTGTAGGTGTTGTCTTCGCTGTTTAAAGACGCTACGCCAGACGGTATAGGGTCCCCAGTTTTCGTATTGATAAGGGCGAGTGCAGGGGGGAGTGGCGTGGTTTGCAAGGGCTTGGCGTGAATGATTAGACGCGCTTCCTGAATCGCCCAATTCTCAGCTTTACCTTTTGTCTCTTTAAAGTCGGCATCGGAGAAAAGCTGGATCACAGCCTTTGGCCCACCCAACCCCGCGATGTAGAGCACGCCCTCGCCTGCCACCCTATCGGGTGCTTCGAGTTGTTTGACCAATTGGGGAGCGGCCTGATCGATATCGCTCTCGTAAATGCCCACCTGCGAAGCGCTCATTTCAACGGGAAATGCCACGACTCGACTATCGTCACCATTGCGAAAGTAAAAAATCAGGGCAGCATCATGGCCATCAAAGCGCACCAGACTGCCATCCACATCATCCGTGGTCACATAAATCCCCTTGAAGTAAGCTCTAAAGCTGGCGTTGTTTACGAAGTGAATCCGCTGGTCGTCTAGAAATTTGTTTCGGAAATACTTGAGGTAACCCCTATGTGTATCATCCGAGCTATCTGCGAGGGATATCCGAATAGCCGGTGCAATCTTTTTTTTCTCCCCTTCCACTTCTATCTCTAAGCTATCCCGGCTGGGCTTATAATATGTCGCTTGGCCGATGACATCACCCAATTCGTAGCGGTGGTTGGAATAGGTCACCACGTCCGCCGGTTTCATCGCCCCGGTAATCTCGTAAGCCTTAATGGTGAAAGGCTTAAAACCACCGTCGGAATATGGGATTATAGCATACCGATAAGGGTCTTCGCCTCCTCTTGCTTTAAGCGGCGCGTTAAAGACCACAGAGTCCAAAACCGGATTTTCGCCGAAATCCAAGTCCGGCCGAGACAGGGTGAGCTGTGCAGCAAAGGATGCCTTCAGCTTTCCAAAAACCGGATCTGCGATAACGCCGAGCGTCTTTGTAAAATAGGGATTACTGGAGTTGATGGAGTCTGTCTTTTCATCATATGCGATCAATGTATGCGACTCATAAATCCCTTGGTCGGGCCTGCGTAGCACAGAGAGCTCAGCGCCATCTAAGGTGTTGCGCTGCTCACAAGAAAGGGCCAGTAGGCCCAGAAGAGTCCATGCGGAAAGGCCGATGTGGCGCATCCCTGCAGTTTTGCTCATTCGCATATTTCAGGCTTCATTTAAAACCGATTCCTCGCAGAATTTGTGGTATGCCTCGCCAAATTCCCCTGGACTGAGATAACCCAAAACGGGCTTATCGGTATCTTCTAAGAGGGCATTTACGGAATTGGGAAGGCTTTCTGTCCCTTTGATCACACCGTCGGAATAGTCGACCATCAGGCGGGTTAGGTTTAAAAAGCTAGGCGTTTGGATGTAATCAAAATTTGAGGTATCTATACCGTCCATCGCTATTTTTCGGATCATATTTCCGTCCAAACCGCCTTCGTAATCCATATCGTATAGGGAAGCGATCACTTTGGTATCGGCAAAGATGGGCTCATCCTTATAGTAAGTCCGCACGTATAAGGGCAACAAAGCGCTCAGCCAGCCGTGTACGTGTACGATGTCCGGCGACCAGTTCAATTTCTTAACGGCTTCCAACACCCCGCGGATAAAGAACAACATCCGCTCGTCATTGTCTCGATAAAAATTTCCATCCGGGTCTCCATATATCCCTCTTCGTTTGAAATACTCTTCGTTGTAAATGAAATAAGCCTGAAGGCGAGCCTTGGGGATGGATGCCACCTTGATGATCAAAGGTTGATCCACGTCGTTGACGATCAAATTCATACCGGACAACCGAATCACTTCGTGTAGCTGATGGCGGCGCTCATTGATGCTGCCAAAGCCTGGTATAAAGATGCGAACGTCGTTGCCTGAGCTGTGCATTTCCTTGGGCGCCTCCAACGATATACGGGAGATAGGGTTTTCTGGAAAATAGGGCATTAACTCAGCAGATACATACAGGATTCTATTCGCTTTCATAACTGATATTAGGCATTTGTCTCTGTGCGAGTACAAAGGTACGAAAAAAACGCAGAAGCTTGGACTGATGAACGGGTCTTTGCCATTACACAGCTGTTTTTGGCTACTTTTGTGCCTTATTTATGAAAAAGCCCAAACGCCTCTTAACGCTGTTCCTATCACTCGGCTTGGGCATTTTGCTCATCTGGCTCGTCGTCAGGAAATTTACCCCCAAAGACGTGGCAGAGATGAAGAGCGCCTTGGAACGAACCGATCTCTGGTGGCTCTTAGTCTCAGCTATTTTGGGCATCATAAGCCACATCAGTCGCGCGATACGCTGGGACTATACCCTGAGCGCCATCGGTATACAAACCGGTTTTTGGAATCGTTTTTTCGCGGTTATGACCAATTATATGGTTAACTTAGCCATTCCGCGGATGGGCGAAGTATCCCGGTGTGCTGTTCTAACTCGCTACGAAAACACCCCCTTTAACAAAGCCTTTGGCACCCTAATCGCCGAACGAGTCATTGACTTACTCGTACTCGTCTTCCTAGCTGTGGGCTTTGTCACTTGGCAGCACCATGCGGTTCTCTCTTACCTGTACGCCCTTTTCCAGGATAAAATACCGCGAGTCGAGATGCTCCTCGCGATTTCGGTAAGCGCCTCGGCGGGCTTAGGTGCGGGTCTATTCCTCCTGAGAAAATCCAAACACCCCCTAGCTCAAAAAACCAAAACCCTGACTCAGGGCCTGGTTGAAGGTGTGCGATCCATCGGCAAAGTGAAGCGGAAATGGGCCTTTGTCGGGTATACGATTCTGATATGGTCGCTTTATGTGTCGATGACTGGCGTTTGTTACCTCGCCTTGCCTGAAACCCGGTCTGTTCCCTTTGCAGGCGTGCTGGGCGCCTTTGTATTGGGGGGCATCAGCATAATCGCGACACCCGGCGGCCTCGGCGCTTACCCCATCGCCATACAGCAAGTTCTCTTGCGTTACGGTGTAACAGCTGCTGCGGGTTACGCATTTGGCTGGCTGATTTGGCTGGTGCAGACCTTTATGGTGCTAACCCTGGGCTTGGCTTCTGCTATCGCCTTACCTTTGGTAAACAAAGGCTATCCATGGCGAAGGTAAAGATCGGTTATTTCTGCCAAAATTGCGGTGCCCAACACAGCCAATGGATGGGGCAGTGCACCCACTGTGGGACGTGGAATACTTTGGTGGAAGAGCGAGTTGAAAAAGGGCAAAAGACGGCGTTTGGGGGTGCGAGTCAGGCGAGCCATCACGGTGAGAGGAGTAAGGCCTTGCGGTTGGGTGAAATCAAAGCCGAATCTGCATCTCGGCTGTGCACGCGAGATGCAGAATTCAACCGGGCATTGGGAGGTGGCATCACGGCTGGATCGGTCAATCTGTTGGGGGGTGAACCCGGCATAGGAAAGTCCACGCTACTGCTACAGCTCGCCCTGCAACTCGCCCCCCATAAAGTCCTATACGTTTCCGGCGAGGAGAGCCCATTGCAAATCAAGCGCCGAGCGACGCGCTTGCCTTTTGAAAACCCCCATTTATTCCTCTCAAACGAAACCCAAACCCGAGGCGTTTTCCATCAGCTCGATCGGGTACAACCCGATTTGTTGATCGTCGATTCCATTCAGAGCTTGCAGACCGATTGTATAGACGCTTCGCCGGGCACCGTCGTACAGCTCCGGGCGAGCACGGCTGAACTCGTCCAATTTTCCAAAGCATCGAACACGCCGGTCGTGCTGATTGGACACATCACCAAAGCGGGGCAATTAGCGGGCCCTAAGGTGCTGGAACACCTGGTCGACACCGTATTACAATTCGAAGGAGACCCAAACCATGTGCACCGCATTTTGCGGGTTCTGAAGAACCGATTTGGCTCCACTTCGGCTTTGGGCGTTTACGAAATGCGCGAAAACGGTCTGCGCGAGGTCGCCAATCCTTCGGATAGCCTAATCACCAGAAAAGGGGCACAGCTGAGTGGAAGTAGCATAGCTGTAACCCTAGCAGGCATGCGCCCGCTCTTGATCGAGGTCCAGGCCCTGGTGAGTAGTGCGGTTTACGGCACCCCACAACGTTCGGCTACCGGCTACGATGCCAAGCGCTTAAACATGCTCTTAGCCGTATTGGAGAAGCGCGCTGGCTTTGAACTAGGTACAAAAGACGTGTTTTTAAATGTGACCGGCGGCATTCGCGTGACCGACCCCGCTTTGGATTTAGCGGTGATCGCAGCCATCTTGTCAAGCGACTCAGACAGCTGCATACCGGAAAATTACTGCTTTACGGCTGAAGTGGGACTCAGTGGTGAACTTCGGGCTGTCAGGCGTGTAGAACCGCGCATCTCAGAAGCTGAAAAGCTGGGGTTTAAAAAGGTGTTTCTATCCCCGTACAACCATTTAAGCCAAGAGCCAAAGGAAATTGAACCCGTCCGGATCGCAAAGGTAGCCGACCTCTGCCAAGCCTTATTCCAATTCTAATAAGATGGGACAATGGTCGGAATGCCTGGCTTCGGATAATAGGGCAGCGCGCTTCATCGCAGTTTGTAAGCTGCGGCTCACCAAGTGGTAATCGATTCGCCAGCCTTTATTCTGCGCCCTGGCGTTGGCGCGATAAGTCCACCAACTGTATTGGTCGGGCTGCGGATTGAAGCAGCGAAAGGAATCGACGAAATCGCCCGCCCTTAGAAACCGCGATAACCACTGGCGCTCTTCGGGCAAGAAACCCGACACATGAGCATTTCGAATCGGGTCGTGAATATCGATGGCCTGGTGACAGATGTTGTAATCACCGCTTGCGATCAAATGGGGTATCTCTCTTTTAAGGCTTTTAATATAACGCAAAAAGGCACTGCAAAAATTCATCTTTACGTCCAATCGGCCGGACTGGTTTGTGCCCGAAGGCACATATACGCTCATCACGGAATACGCGTCGAAATCCACGCGGAGTACGCGCCCTTCGGCATCCAAGATGCCACAACCGTACACCACATTATCGGGCGCTCGCTTGGTCAGGATAGCCACCCCGCTGTAACCCTTCTTTTCGGCTGGAAACCAATACGATTGGTAACCCATCGCCTCAAAAACCGCCGGATCGACTTGTCCCTGGAGCGCCTTGACCTCCTGCAGGCAGACGATATCCGGATCGCAGGCTTGCAGCCATGGGATGAATCCCTTTCGCATGGCCGCGCGAATGCCGTTTACGTTATAGGAGACCAACTTCATAAACTGCGATTGACGGGCAAAGATAAGTCCGCCGCTTCAAACCCTCGCAAAAGAACAAAATCGAAGCAATCCGTCCCGCTTTTCAGATCGATACAAGAGATAAGGCTCCTCTTCGGTCCGACCCCAGTTCGGATGTATGGTAAAAGCCGCGCGCGCTGAACACAGTACGAGTGCGAAAAAATACCTCTCATAAATAAAGTTGCATCTCAGTCGCTCTCCACTGTGATTGACACCGCGATTGGAATGCTGTATCCACGCGAATACAAGAGTAGAAAAATAAGCGCTGCCTTTCTTCAAACTGCTCCAGATTAGCATAGGCGATAAAAGTCAGGGCGCTGAACTGACCGGATGCCCCTCTCTTACCAAACCCGCAGGACAAAAACGGGAGCGCAAAGGCCGGGATTAGCCCTGTTCAGGTACAAAAACGAGCTGTTTCCCCTTGGATGCATACCAGCGTAAAGCCCCCGTACAAAAATTCCTATATTTGTGAAATGGGAGCGCTTTGCGCAAACCCACACGTCAGAACCAAAAATTTTTAGCCGATGTATAAAATCACACTGCTATGCGCAGCCGTTGCGCTGACGACACAGACCTAAGCGCAGTTCTGGGGCAACAAAACCATCCGGGGCAACCACCGAGAAAAAACACAGATGCGAAGCGTCTCAGACTACGACGGCATAAGCGTCGCCGGCGGTTTTGAAGTGCACTTATTCTCCGGTTAAGAAAGGAAAGCTAAGGGTAAAAGCCGATGAAAATGTATTGCCCTACATCGTTACGAAAGTCAAAAACCGGATTTTACATATCGGGTTTAAGCGGGGTTACAACTTTAGAAATATCAAATACCTGAGCGTCCAGGCGCCAGTCGAGCAAATCGAAAGCCTCACAATAACCGGCTCTGGCGATGTCGACTCGGATTTCACCTTGAAAAGCCCCCATATGCAGCTCACTATATCCGGTAGCGGTGATATGGATCTCGCACTGGACAGCGATACGACAGCAGCGAAAATAACGGGTAGCGGTGACTTGAAATTAAGCGGCCAGACTCGAAATGCGAGCTACACTTTGACGGGCTCCGGCGATATCAAGGCTATGGAATTCAGGGCGACCAATGCCCGTGCTGAGATAAGCGGTTCAGGAGATATTCACCTGTATTGCAGCGAAAAGTTAGAAGCCCGCTATACGGGCTCAGGAGACATTAGGTACAAGGGAGGTCCCAAAATAAGACTAAAAGTAACGGGGTCTGGCTCCATTTCCAATTATTGAAGCTAGGCCGGTTGGCTGCCATGGGGGGGCGCCACTGAGACCGGATACGCGCGAAGAAAAGGCAGGCGCCCTTTTCAAACCGCTACGCCAAGCGGCGTGCGAAACCGGTTCTGAATAATACCCCCACGGCGGCAAAAACCTAAAACGAGCCCCAGTTTTGGACAGGCCCGGCTCGATCGACACGGCAACTGGATGCCCATAACAGCACAGGAACAAAGGGGACAGCTCCTCCCAGACGGCCATAGGGATAAAAGCAAAGGAATAAACCCTTTTTTTATCCACCACCCACAAACAACCCCCCCTTTTAATTAAACCATCAAATAGCAGCGGAAAAATAGCGCCGATCTGCCAAGCATCTAAAAGGACAAGGCCCAGTTTTCAAGCCACTTTAAAAAGGCAAAACAATCCTTTTTCAACTGCTGCGTAACAACGAGCGCGCAGCGCCGACCTGTCAAACGCGTCCAAGCGTATAGACGCCGAGAAATAAACACCCGACTTTGAAAGCGCCAAACAGCATAGGATGAAAAATAATCCCTTTCCAACCCGACTTGGACACATGCGGTAGAGTTCAAGCGCGCTGGCCATAGCCAAAAGCCAAAATAAATCCCGCCTGCAAACCGTTGCGCGGCAGTGCGTGTCAAAAACACCCCTTTTTAAATAGCTTCCATGGCGATGGGCACGAAAACAATCGCTGGAATTTAAATGCGCAGCCGAGAACAAAAAAGCCCAGTTAGGCCTTGCGATACGATCCCCAGCAGACCCAGCCAAAAAGATCGCAGCGCGACTCCGACAGGCAAGAACAAGCGTGCCTTTTTAAACAACTGCATACGAGCACCCCAAAACAAAGGGAAAAACGCGACAAAAACAGCTTTTCTAAGCGCCGTTCACACTTCCCTCAGGCTTTACAGTGTTCCACGTGAAACTATCGACCGAGGTAAACCAGCAAAATCGAAATATCCGAGGGTGACACCCCGCTGATTCGGGATGCTTGTGCCAGGGTTGCCGGTTGGATCCGGCCCAATTTCTCTCGGGCTTCCGAGGAGAGGGAAGTCAATCTTTCGTAATCGAAACCCGCCGGTATGCGCAGCTTTTCCAAGCGGCTGAGCTTGGCTGCATTTTCCCGCTCCCGAGCGATATAACCGGCGTATTTCAGGTGGATTTCCGCCTGCTCGACCACAGCTGCCGGACAGGCTTTGGCCTGCATATAATCCTGGATAGGCGGAATCTTACACAGCTCGGAAAGCTGGATTTGGGGCCGTTTGACCAAGGCATCCGCCTTGACCGACTGATCGATAACGGGACTGTGATGGGCCTGCAAAAGGGGATTGGCATCGGCTGGAACAATCGATTCCCGCTGCAAGAAATCGATGAGTTCTCGGGTTTGTCGCCGCTTATCTTCTACGGCCTGCAACCGGCTTTCACCGACCAACCCCAGATCGAAAGCCTTGGCCGTAAGCCTCAGATCGGCGTTATCCTGACGCAATAGGAGGCGGTATTCCGCCCGAGCGCTAAACATGCGGTAGGGCTCCTCCGTTCCCTTTGTGACCAAATCATCGATCAACACGCCGATATAGGCCTTATCCCGGCCCAAGACAAAAGGGGGTTGACCGCTGATCTTGCGCTGGGCATTGATGCCGGCCATCAGGCCCTGGCAAGCGGCTTCTTCATAGCCGGTCGTACCGTTGATTTGGCCGGCGAAATAGAGGTTTTCTATCCCCTGGGTCTCCAAGCTAGGGTGGAGTTGGGTCGGCAAAAAATAATCGTATTCTATCGCATAGCCCGGCCTAAAAACCTTGGCACGGGCAAAGCCGGGGATCTGTCGCAAGGCTTTCAGCTGTACATCGTAGGGCAGTGAGGTGGAAAAACCGTTCACGTAAACCTCGATGGTGTGCCAGCCTTCGGGTTCCACAAAAATCGGGTGGCGATCCCGATCGGCAAAGCGGTTGACCTTGTCTTCGATGGAAGGGCAATACCGGGGGCCTGCGCTCTGAATGGCTCCGTTAAACATAGGCGAACGGTCAAAACCTGCGCGGAGCGCATCGTGCACGGCGGGTGAAGTATAGGTGAGGTAGCAGTCGCGTTGGGTCTTGAGCTGGGGCGTATCGGAAAAGCTGAAATGCCCGGGATTCGGATCACCTGGGTCTGGGGTCATCTTGGAATAGTCCAACGAACGCCCATCCACACGGGGTGAGGTGCCGGTTTTCATCCGTCCCGACTGAAATCCGAGTGAGACCAGCTGTTCGGTCAAGCCGATGGCCCGCCGTTCCGCGGAACGGCCGCCGCCAAATCGCTTCTCGCCGATGTGGATCACCCCGTTTAAAAAGGTTCCATTCGTCAGTATGACGGCTTTGGATTTGATCTCGACCCCCAACGCGGTTTTTACGCCTACCACCGAGCCCTTTTTCACGAGCAGGCCGGTGACCATCTCCTGGTAGAAATCGACATGGGGAATGCACTCCAATACCGCGCGCCACTTCTCAGCGAATCGCATGCGATCACTTTGCGCCCTTGGACTCCACATGGCTGGCCCCTTGGAGCGGTTTAGCATTTTAAACTGGATCATCGTGTGATCGGTCACGATGGCCGAATAGCCGCCCAAGGCATCGATTTCGCGCACGATTTGACCCTTTGCGATACCCCCCATGGCGGGGTTGCAAGACATCTGGCCGAGGGTTTGCAAATTCATGCTGACCAACAGCACAGAAGCTCCCAAATGGGCCGCGGCTGCCGCGGCCTCACAGCCCGCATGCCCACCTCCGACGACGATGACATCACAGTCGTTTACGAACACGACTCTGGTTTCACGTGGAACATCTATCCCTTAAGCTATCGATATAAAAATCTTCCTTGGCGCGCATGACCTGTGCATCCCAATCGCCCTGATCGCCATAACCCATCAGGTGCAGCAGGCCGTGTACCGCAACGCGGCACAATTCGGCTGAGAATGAAACCCCATAGGCTTTGGCGTTTTCGCCAACGCGCTCCACACTGACAAAGATATCGGCCTGCAAACCTTTTCCGCTGCTGTAATCAAAGGCGATCACATCGGTGTAAAAGTCGTGGTTCAAATACCGCTTATTCAGGTCGAGCAAGTAGGCATCACCGCAAAAGACATACGATACATGCGCCAGCTTATAGCCTTCCATTCGAGCGACTCGGGTCAGGCCGCTCCCTAGGCCTTGCATCTCTGTCACATCAAAATCCGACTCTGAGAAAAACGCGATCCCCATGGCTCAGGTAAGCCTGCTGCAGAGACGCCTATATACTTCAGCCCGACCACACGCTTGATAACCCCCATACGACGCCCCTTCTAAACTTCTCATCTCGGCTTAAATCGATTGGACATCAGCAGCTCCTACATCCACAGTCGCCTGCTGCCCATACCCGAACGCGGATACAAACCGCTCTGGCTTTACCGCTTGCAACAATCCCGCTATTTAGGCTTAGCCGGCTGCCCCTTAAAAAACGAATGCAAAGCTACTGAAAATAAGAGACCCCACAGCATTTTTGAAACGGAGAAACCACCAGCCATCCCGAGCTTCGACAGGCTAAACTAAGCCATTTGGATTTCACAAACGATAAACCCCATTCAGCGGTAAAACCCATGCTGTTCCAAAAGGGGAAAGACTTCGCAGGGCAGTAGGGGTTTTACATTTTTCCCCGCTCGGATCAGCCTTCGGATTTGGGTGGCGGAAATCTGTATGATGGGCGTTTCCAGCTGCCTTACCCTGGGGTGTGTGACCCACTCGCCGCCATCGCTGCCCAATCGCGGATACACATAAATCCGATGGTTTTCGAGGATCGCCGCATAGTCTTTCCAGCGATGAAATGCTCGGAGGTTGTCCGTACCCATGATCAGGACGAAGCGGTGTTGGGGAAACCGGCCCCTGAGCTGCGCCAAAGTGGTGGCTGTATAGGCGGGCTTGGGCAGCCGGCATTCGAGGTCGCAGACGCGCAGCTCGGGATAGCCCGCCGTGGCGAGCCGCAACATCTCCAATCGGTGGCGGGGTTCCAAAAGGACGTCCGCCGACTTAAAGGGGCTCTGCGGTGATAATACAAACCAAATTTCATCCAAGTCGGCGTGCCCCAATAGGTGGTTGGCGCTGATCAGGTGTCCCAGGTGAACGGGGTTGAAGGAGCCGAAATACAAGCCGATTTTCAAAACCTCAAGATTTCGTTAAAAATTCCAGCACCCAGGTTTTAGCCCGCTGCTTGGCGCGGCCCAAATCATCGTTGACCAAAATGCGGTCGAAACCGCTTTGGTATTCCATCTCTGCGGAGGCCTTGGCCAGGCGCACTGCTATTCTCTCTTCGGATTCGGTATTTCGAGCGCGCAGCCGTGTCTTCAATTCCAGCAGGGAAGGGGACTTCACAAAGACGGCCAGCGCCGCAGTGGAAAACCGCTTTTTCAGCTTGTGCCCGCCGACCACATCGATATCGAAGATGGGGGTTTTACCCCGGTCCCAAATGCGTTTTATCTCGCTCCTCAGGGTGCCGTAGTACTGCGCTGGATAGACCTGTTCCCACTCCAAGAAAGCGTCTTCCCTAATTTTTTGGCCAAAGGCTTCGATCGAGATGAAGTAATAATTCTCGCCACCTACCTCGTAGGCGCGTTTGGGGCGCGTTGTGCAGGAGATCGAAAAAGTCAGTTCGGGGATTTCCCTCAACAAATGGTGCACGATGGTCGTCTTGCCACTGCCAGAAGGGGCAGAAAAAATGACGATTCTTTGGTTCTTCCGCACACCGCTAAAGCACATTTGGGATCTGTTCTTTTATGCCTTCGAGCGCTGCTTTCATCTGCACCACGATCCTTTGCCATTCCACGTGGTTTGCCTTGGTGCCCAGGGTGTTGATCTCCCTGCCGATCTCCTGGCTGATAAAGCCCAAAATCTTTCCGTTTCGCTCGGGGCTTTGGAGTTGTTTTAGGAAGTGATCGAGGTGGCTTTGCAGCCGTGCCTGCTCCTCGGAAACGTCCAACCGCTGCAAATGGTAAATCAATTCTTGCGCCAAGCGGTTCTCGTCCACCTCTTGTGCCGCCCGCGCCAAGGATTCGCGTAGCTTTGCCTCCACCCGCGCCACGCGCTCGGCTTCAAAGGGTTTTAACTGCCCTGAGAATGCGCATATCGCTTGGATGCCCTGGGTTAAATCCCGCGCCAAAGCCTCGCCCTCCTTGCGCCGAAAATCGATTACCTGCGCTGTGGCCGCACGGACGGCTTGCATAACTTGTTGCCACTGCGCCTCATCGATCGGCTCCTCGGCCACGCCAATCGCAGCGGGCAGCCTCATGGCAATGGCCAGGGCGTCAGCGGGCTCCAATGCGGGAACCAGGGCCTGCAGCTCAGCCATATAGTCCTGTACGATGGCCGTGTTGATCGCTTGGGATCGCTTCCGATCAGCCCGCTCCACGACCAGTGAAAAGGTTACTTTCCCCCTTTGTAGGGATTGAGACAAAAAGTTTCGGACGGCTGGCTCCCGCTTGCTGCAAAAGGCAGGCATGTGAATCTGAATGTCTGCATACCGGCTGTTTAGCGTTTTGATCTCAACGCTAAAAGCTCGATCCCCGATCTCGAGCCGGGATTCCCCGAAACCGGTCAGGGATTGAATCATGGCAAAAATTTCATATCAAAACTAAGCATTCCTAGCCTTTTGGTTTTGAAAGCTGACGAGATAGACCCCGAAAAAGACCAAGGCCATCGCCACTACTTTTACGACATTCAGGGAATCCTTACCCAAGAAAAAGGCGAAAATACTGCTGAAAACCGGTTGGAGATAGACATATACCCCCACGGTAGAGGCGCGCACCTTTTTCATGGCGGTCAGGTTGAACAGATAAGCGAGACAGGAGAGCATCACAACCACGTAGAACAGGCTGAATATCGCTTCACTGGGTAAGGCCGCCCAGGAGATGGAAGCCACTTCTTCGTAGCCAAAGGTAAACACCAGGAACAAACCGAAGAGGTATAGGTATTTGGCTACTGTAACGGCCGAGTAGCGCGTCATTAAAGGCTTGGCCAAAACCAAGTAAACCGCATAGCTCAGCGCATTGATGAGGACCATAAAATTGCCGAGTTGTGGGTCGGTGGCCACGACTGGATCCCGCTTGCCATTGAGAATTAATACCAAGGCCCCTGCGATGGCACTAACTATGCCCCAGGTTTTTAAAAGGGTAATCCGCTCCCTTAAGAAGACGACCGAAAGCGCCAACACCATAATGGGCGTGGCACTCATCAAGATGCTGGCGCTGATGGGAGCGGTTAAGCTGAGCCCGTAAAAAAAAGAGAGCTGATTGACGGCTACCCCAAAGATAGCGCACAAAAAGAGCCGGGCAAAGGCTTGGGGTCTGATTTTCTCGCGTTTGAGGAAGAGACCGGCGCACCAAAAAAACAAGACCGCACCACAAGCCCGCAGCAGGATAAAGCCAAAAGGGCTTACGTATTCCGGCATAGCCAAGCGGGCAATGGGGTAATTGGCCCCGTAAATTAAGGTAGCTGCCAGTAAAAACAGATGGGATCGCCAGATTTTTATCATCGGTTTTTATCCGCTGCAAAGGTACATTTATATACATGCTATCGGTGAAAACACCCTTTTATCTCCTTAGGCAAAGGGCTCCAAAGGGCTGGTGCCCGCTTGCTGCAAAAGGCGGTTATGCGAAGTAAAACACAGGCAAAAATCACCCGATAGGGACGGGGAAAAAGCGGCGATTTATCCTTTGGCTTCAGCGGCCACCGTTTTGCAAGGCTTATCCCATTTTAAATACATCTCGGGTAGATAGATAAAAGTCCATTAGTAAAACCAGGCTGACTACGAGGACTTGTATGGGGTGCTTACCTTTTGTCCCGCTACTCAACTCCATTCCAAAGACAATTGTGGCGGTGATCAGCATGGCGTATGTCAGCATGGAATCGCAAAAATACCACTCCGTCATCTTCAGTTGCGCAACCACATCAGCCGTGCCATGGATATCTTTCAACTCCTCCTTTAAAAGGATAAAGACCAACGCCATTCTCAGCGCTTCAAATGCGATAAAGACGACCACTGCCCAGCGCAAGCCGCCGATGAGTATAGGCGTATCTATGTCAAATGCAAAGAGATCGACAAAAAAGTGACAAATCGCTGAAACCAATAATATGACGATCACCGAAACCAGCGTGCTAAGGGTTAAAGCGACATAGCCCGAAAGCCGAGCCGACTGGATGATATCGGGACTCAAAATCTCCGTGGTGAGACTTACTTTTAAAAATCCAGCGGCCATCGAGGTGATCAAATAAACAAAAAGGGTTAGTACATATCGCGAAAGCTCTTTTTGCATCACTGCGCTCATAAAACCTCGAGGCATGCAGCCAACAACAGACAGAGCGTGGGCAAGGCTAATCCCTTTAAATCGAGAAACGCTTCTCGGCGTATGCCCCGCTCGAGCAGGATTTCCCTGAAAAAGAAAAACCCTTTAAACCCCATTTGAGAAAACAACACCAAACCATATAGTTCAAGCGGTATGTGTTTCGAGTAGTACAATAGGTGTCCCACATCCAAAACGCGAAACGCAGCGCTGTAAACTATTCCCAACATATAGCCATTCCAAAACAACAAACCCACGGTTAACAGACCGGCTGTAAAAAACCCCAACACGGAAAGCATCAGGCCGAGCAACGAATTGTTCAAGAATATATCCACAAGGTTTACCCCTGTCTGTATGGCCTCCATATCGCCATAATCGATGGCATATCCCTTGGCAAATGCTTCGCTTGGGCATGCGGCATAAAAGAAGAAGTAAAAGAGGAATCCCGAGATGGTGATCGACAATGCAAAAATACGGGCTCTAATGGCTGTGTACTTGGATGTAGCGCTCCCTTTTCAACAGACTCGGATGGGTGATGCCGCCTTTTGACACTCTGCCCTTTGAAAGTGTATCCAATGTCCTGAGCGCCGCGATCAGCTCTTTTGAACCGCTTCGCTCGGCGGCGTAAGCATCCGCTTGAAGCTCCATACGGCGCTGAACTTTTCCAGGGAAGTACCACCATGCCAATCCCGCCACACCCCCCCAGACGAAGACGCCCAAGGGCTGTACAAAAGGGTAGGACATAAATATGCGCTGGCCTGCATAGCTAAAGATGAAAAGTGCGGTGACAAAACAAGCTATTACAACGAGATGAACCTCGTATAATTTAGACAAATGATTGTGCTTTAGATGCCCCACCTCGTGGAGCGCCAGGCTGTGCAGTTGGCTTTCGGGCATTTTTTCTACCAAATCTGCGCCGATTAAAATGGTTTTTGAAAAGGGCAATACACCGGTCGCATAAGCGCCTGTCGCGCGGTTTCTGATGATCCGAATGTGGTAATCACATCCATTGCGCCTTAAAAAATCTTCCAATTCAGGACTCCTATCGTATTTCTTACTCAAAATAAGAGACAGGATGGGACGAACCATATAATGGTAGCTCGGGATTATTGAGACGAAGAGCACGCAAAAGGCAAATCCAATTGGAGCGCTTTGAGAGGCTAAAAAATCAGCTGTAAACCATGCCCCCCCCCCTATAACAGCTGAGAAGAACAAGGTTTCTATGGCGGTTACACCCATGTCTATATCGATGTTTTGCTTTATCGATTCCTTATGGCATATAAGCGCTATAGCGACTGCTAGAACCCGAATAAACAGAGTTGCTACATATAAGGTCAGTCCAAGCAGAAAATACTTTCCCATAACTTAAGCGTTTCTTTTTTGGATTATGCGCAGAGGGAAATGGCGTTTTAATTTACAGCGCTCCCACGCCTGCACCGATGGCTGTGCCGATGGGGCCGCCAAGAAAAGTGCCGAGCTCTCCGCCTATTTCCGCCCCTGCCCACGCTGCTCCTTCAGCACCTAAACTACCAGCTGCTGCGCTAGAAACGGTTTTTACCGCCCCTCCGCCACCACAGGCCTTAGCCACCGCCCAGCCTGCATTTGCCGAAGCGCGCTTCTGAAATTTACCCACCGATAGCAATCCCATAACCAATAGGGTTAGAATCAAAACAGATTTTCTCTTTTTCATGACTTACAGATTTAAATTAAACAGCATTTGTCGACCTATCCCTCCTTATTTAGTCTTTCAACTGTTTTTCAGTATCTGACTCGTGACTTTACGATGCCAATATACAAAAAATAATTTATACAGGAAGGAAAATAAAACCCCCACCTAAAATCCATTTGACCCCATCGCGAGAAAGACCCATAAGAAAAAACGGACAAAGGACAAGAGATAAAACCCCACAGCCCAGCGACAAAGCAAAACAACAGTCTAAACCAACCCCTGCAACCCACACCATGAACCCGTCATACCCAACCCCATAACGCAAACAAGCCAAACGGTTAAACGAATCCGTTCCACCCACTCACCGAAACCGAGCAGCCCAGCCATTCCAGCGACAAATAAAGCGATAACTTAACAACGCATCAGCACAACCCATACGCCAACATAACAGCTCGGCAAAACAGCAGCGAAGCAAAGCGACCATGAAACAAGCCAAACCAAGCCTTTTTTAACCGCCGATCCGCAGCAGGAAAATAGCACCAAGCACTCAGACGACCCAAAAGGGTAACACCCCATGTTCCCCTGTGCAAACAAGGCGCAGCGACAGCCTCTCGTCCAAGCCAAAGCATCCAAAACTTAGCCAATCACAACAGCATAATCCACTTTAGCGACAAAACAACGCAACAGCACAAAGCAATCCCATCCATTCCCCTACACCCCCGCGCGACTCATCCAAGCTGGGCAAGCCAAACCGCGCATACGCCAAACACAAAAAACCATGCGAAAAACCCTACAGATGACAACCCAATCAAACAACGCGCAATCCAACCGACAGACGCACACACCAGCCCACCGAACTCATCAACCCCGTCAACCCGCCCAATCCAAGCAATGCAACCAGCGACAACCCAGTTCAAAACCCGCTTACCCCAACCGTAGAAAAGACTCATGCAAAAGTCCCGATCCGGTCCAGCCATTCCAAAAACCACACAACCCCCAACCCGCTTATGCCAAACACAAAAAACCCATGCGAAAAATCCGACAGCTGGCAACCCGAGCAAACAAACCAAAACCCAACCGAGCTAAGCATTCGCCAGCTTCACAAACGCAAAAACAGCACACCCCAATCCAAAACCCACCCGCACCAACCGCAGGAAAGATCCATGAGAAAAAACCGCTCCCAGCAAGTGACAAAAGCACCGCAACCCAGCCCAAAACCCGACTATGCCAACAGCATAGAATTAGATTAAGTATAAATATATCGTATATATCGTACCTTTGTAACCGATTACAGCGACCATGCGAATTTCAGACCTGAAAAGGGGTCAGTGCGGCGTCATCAAGGGCTTTTTTGCGGCCGACCTACCCGAAAAGTTTTACGAGATGGGCTTGCTGCCCGGCATGCGGGTAGAGCTGCACAGCGATTATTGGTTTAACGATCCGCTTTACCTGAAGATGGAGGGCTGCGCTTTGGCCATTCGCAAGGCCGAGGCGAATCAGATAGAAGTCGAGTTAGCGGAATAAGGCATACACATGCTAAAAATTGCGCTTTTGGGCAATCCCAACACGGGCAAAACCTCGCTGTTTAACCGACTCACCGGGCTGAATCAAAAAGTGGGCAATTACCCGGGTGTGACGACGGAAAAAAAAGTGGGCTTCCTCTCATCCAACCACAAGCCATGGGCCGAAATCACAGACTTACCCGGCTTGTACAGCCTGACGCCCGCTTCTGTCGACGAAGAAATCGTCACCCAAATCCTAACCGACGTGCAAAACATCCACCACCCCGATATAGCCGTGGTGATAGCCGATGCGACCAATCTGAAGCGAAACCTATTCCTCTACACCCAAGTCAAGGATCTGGGCATTCCCACCCTGTTGGTCATCAACATGATGGATGAGGCGTCGCGCAAGGGGATTTCCATCGACGAAAAAATACTCGAGCACCGGTTTCAAACGCCCGTCTTCAAGGTTTCGGTGCGAAAAAACCAGGGGATCGACAGCCTTGCGGAAAGGCTGGCCGAGCCCATAACACCCACCCCAAATGGGACGATTCCAAGCCGATCCAAGACCCACTTCGTCTACAAACCCAATGCCAAACCAAAGCGTTTACAAGAGAGCATTTACCGCTACCGAGCGATTCACGATGTGTTACAAGAGGCTTTAACGGTAAACCGATCCGAAGCGCGCGATTTCACCTCGAGGCTCGATCGGATACTCACGCACAAGTTCTGGGGTTATGCGATCTTCTTGCTGGTCTTATCCCTGATCTTTCAAGCCATCTTCTCATGGGCCAGCACGCCTATGGATTCGATTGACCAAGGCTTCACCGCCCTGAGCCAATGGGTGCGAGCGGTGATGCCGGCGGGCGTTTTTACCGAGCTGCTCAGCCAGGGGGTGATCCCAGGCGTTGCCGGTGTCGTCATGTTTGTCCCGCAGATCGCCATTCTCTTTTTGCTTCTCACCCTGTTGGAAGAGAGCGGTTATATGTCCCGTGTGGTCTTCTTGTTGGATAAATTCATGTGCCGGTTCGGCTTGAGCGGTAAGAGCGTCATGCCTTTGATCTCCGGCCTTGCCTGTGCGATTCCGGCCATCCTATCGGCGAGAAACATAGAAAATGCGCGCGAGCGCTTGATCACCATTATGGTAACTCCCTTTATGACCTGTTCCGCCCGCATCCCCGTCTATACCATTTTGATCGCCATCGTCATACCGCGTAAAAAATGGGGTGTTTTCAATACACAGGGTTTGGTCTTGATGGGGATGTATGTATTGGGTGTGGCGACCGCCCTACTGGCAGCTGCCGCATTCAAGAAAATACTAAAGCAGCGATACAAGAGTTTTTTAATCGTAGAACTGCCGCCCTATCGCATGCCACAGCTCCGCAATGTGTGGCTCAACATGTTTCAAAAAACCAAGGCTTTCGCGTTGAAAGCCAGTCAGATCATATTGGCTATATCAGTCGTCTTGTGGTTTTTGGCAAGCTATGGCTACCGAGAAGAAACCGTAGATTCAGCAGCCCGGACGGCCTACGAAAACAGCCCTCACAAAGCGGAAGGCTTCCAAGCTTTTGCCGGTAGCTACCGGCTCAAGCACTCTTACCTGGGTCGATTGGGGCGTTTTATCGAGCCGGCTATCGCACCCTTGGGATGCGATTGGAAAATTGGGATTGCGCTGCTAGCTTCTATCGCCGCACGCGAAGTCTTTGTCGGCACGCTGGCCACGGTTTACAGCGTACGAGATGAGGGCGACGACACGTCCATCAAGCAAAGCCTATCGCGAGAAGTCCGGATAGATGGCTCCCGTTTGTTCAATCTCGCTACCGGTGTTTCCCTACTGCTCTTCTATGCCTTTGCCATGCAGTGCATGAGCACGATAGCCGTCGTGCGGAGTGAAACCCGATCCTGGAAATGGCCGGCTATACAATTCGCGTATATGACCCTATTGGCTTATGTGGCTTCATGGTTGGCTTATCAAATCTTAAAATAAAGGGCGGATGGATTGGCAGGAGATCCTATCGGGTATCGCATTGATCGCAGCGCTTGGCTTTTTGATTCGAAGGTGCTACCCCAAAAAAGCGAGGGGTTGCGGCTGTTCGGGCAGCTGTCGAAGTGCGCAGAAGAGGGGTGAGCTACCGCCTCACTAAGATTTGTAGCGCCACAGCCGGGCTGAGCTGTCGCTCTTTGCCGTCGATATCGACGATGCGGGACTGGTCGTAGCGGATTATTTCCTTTACGCTTATCCGCGTGTCAATGGCGATGTGTAAGGCGTTCATGTATGACAGAAATTCCCTGCTATCATTTTTAATGGCGACTACCTTAGCGCTTTCGCCCGCCTTCAGCAAAGAGAGCGCACAAGCCTTTAAATCGATGGCTTTACCATCGGCTTGGGGGATGGCTTCTCCATGTGGATCGCATTTCGGGTAGCCCAAAAAAGCATCTAACCGGTCGGATAAGTCAGGACCGTTAACGTGTTCTAACTGCTCTGCCAGGGGGTGAACCGCTTCCCAGGGATAACCCAATTTATCCCGTAGAAATACCTCCCAAAGTCGGTGTCTCCGAATGGTTTTTAAGGCTGCCACACGCCCCTTTGGGGTCAGTTTGACACCTTTGTATTTCACGTAGCGGACCAGGGATTTTTCGCTGAGTTTTTGCGTCATCTGCGTTACAGAAGAGCCCTTCATATACATGCGCTTGGCCATTTCGCCGTTTGATACATAAGCGCCTGTTTTGCCTTGGGCGCTATACAGGGTTTTTATATAGTTTTCCTCGGCCGTGGAGAGCATTATAGGGGATTTTTGACAAAGCTAAGGCTATCTTTTCACTTTAAAAACTCAGTTTTCCAAAAATTTCTTGTTCAAGCCCAAGGAAGCGACAACTGAGCAGACGAGCCCCAAGAAGAGTACGGTTGCGGCTACGATTAAGCCGTCGGATAAGCGCAGGGCCAACGGGTATGGGATGGCGCTGAAGCTCGACCTGATATAGATCCAGTGAAAGCGCTTTTGCGCCAGTATCAATCCCATCCCGATAAGCATCCCGATAAGCCCGCCGATAAGTGAAACCAAAAGGCCTTCACAGATGATGATACGCTTGATTTTTCCCAGTTGTAACCCCAGGTTTTGCAGCGTTTGCAGGTTTTCTCTCTTCTCGATGATCAATGCGATGAGCGAAGCGGCCACACCAAAGGTAGCGATGATTAGGATCAACCCAAATATGAAGTAGGCTGCTGCATTTTCCGTGTTCATGATCTTGTAAAACGCTGCTTGCTGCTCTTTTCGCGTCTTCACCACGACGCTTTTTCCGAGCCTTTTCTCCAGTCTCTCCTTTACCGCTGAATCGCTTGCATTGGGCTCCAGCGCCAGCTCGACAGCTGAAATGTCGCCCCGCCGGTAGTGCAACAGACCTTGCAAAAAGCGCAATGGGGTGATGACATATTGCCCGTCGATCTCATCTCCCATTACAAAGATGCCCGTCGGATAGGCGGTCGCTTCGTAAAAGGCACCTTCGAGGTTGCTGATCTGCCCCTTCCCCGGCCTGGGCACCTGCATGTATATGGGTTTATAGGGATCGTTTGGATTGAGCATCAAACGATTGGCTACCCCCGAACCGACGACTACGACATCAGCCGAGAAATCGGACGGGAATGAACCGATGTGCACAGCCGAATCAATGGGGTTTACCTGGCTGTAAAGGGAGTCCACCCCTTTGGCCCAAACGACGCAGTTCTTATCCCCGTATTGCAGGAAAACCTTTTCCGCCAGCGTTCGGCTCGCTTGCTTCACCCCCTCGGTCTTTTGAATGGCGGCAAGCGTGTCGGCATTTATGACAAAGCGTTTTCCCTTAGCCGGGCTGAGCTGTAAGGCCGGATCCATCGCACTGCGCGCCTCCATGATGAAATTTTCCAAGCCTGAAAAGGCCGCGAGTACCACAAAGAGAGCGGTTGTGCCTGCCATCACGCCGAGCATGGAAACGAGGGATAACACATGGACAGCGCCTTTGCCCTTGCGCGAAAAGAAATAGCGTCGGGCTATGTAGTGTACTATACCCAAGGCTTACCGCTGCTTTAAGGGATTTTTCTTCTCTTCCAAAGCCCGGTCAATCGCTTCGATGTAGTCCAGGGCGTCATCCAAGTGGAAGGACAAGTCGGGCATCTTTCTCAGCCGGCTTTTCACGCGCTGCGACACCCGGTGTTTTATCTGGGGACGCAGGTGGCCTGCTTCGTCGAGTGCCGCGCGCGCATGGGCGTGGGGAAACACGCTCAGATAGACGCGGGCGTGGGAGAGCTGGGGCGCCAAGCGCACTCGTGTCACAGTGATCAAAGCCCCTGCTGGGTTTTCAGCGTTCAAGGCTCGAAAGACTTCGGCTGATTCCCGCTGCAAAAGGCTGGCGATCTGGTTTTGTCTGCCGGTGGTCATGTGGACAAAATTACGAAACGCAGCCCAGGTCCAATTGTATTATCAAATACCTATCTTTGCCCCGCTTAGAAGGAGCGTACCCAAGCCATGCCACCGAGCGAGCAAGCGCAAATCCGCAGGGAATCTCTACAAAAGTTACGCGAACTGGGTATCGACCCTTATCCGGCCAGCGAGTACGAGACCGATACGAACACGCAAGCGATCCGGGCGCACTACCGAGAGGGGAAGCGGGTTTCCCTAGCGGGGCGGATGATGAGTCGCCGGATTATGGGCAAGGCTTCCTTTGCGGAATTAAAGGATGCGACAGGCCGCATCCAACTCTACGTCAGCCGCGAGTCCATCTCGAATGATGAAGCCCACACAGCCTACAACACGGTGTTCAAAAAGCTCTTGGACATCGGTGACATCATCGGGGTAGTCGGTTCTCTATTTAAAACCCGGGTGGGCGAAATCTCGGTTCACGTCACCCGACTCACCCTGCTCAGCAAATCGCTGCGCCCCCCCCCCGTCGTAAAGACCGATGCCACCGGCACGGTATTCGACGCTTTCTCAGCGGCTGAGCAGCGCTACCGCATGCGTTATGTGGACTTGATCGTGAACGACGGGGTAAAAGAGATCTTCATCAAGCGCAGTCGGTTGATCAGCAGCATGCGAAAGGCCCTGGACGAAGCGGGTTATCTCGAAGTCGAGACTCCCATCTTGCAGCCGATCCCCGGCGGTGCAGCAGCCCGTCCCTTCGTGACCCATCACAACGCCTTAGACATGTCCCTCTACCTCCGCATCGCCGATGAGCTGTATCTAAAGCGCCTGATCGTCGGTGGTTTTGAAGGGGTTTACGAGTTTGCCAAAGATTTCCGAAACGAGGGTATGGATCGTACCCACAACCCGGAATTCACGATGATGGAGCTGTACGTCGCCTACAAAGATTACAGCTGGATGATGCAACTGACCGAGCAATTGTTAGAACGGGTAGCCATTGCGGTAAACGGCTCGACCGACTTGGCAGTCGGCGGACATCAGATCCGCTTACAGGCGCCTTTTAAACGCATCGGCATTTTGGATTCAATCCAGGCGCACACGGGTCTGGACTTGTATGGAAAAGGCCAATCGGAAATCCGCGGGGCAGCGACCGACTTGGGGATTGAGGTCGATCCGAATATGGGCGTGGGCAAGTTGATCGACAAGATTTTTGAGGAAAAATGTGAACGACACTACATTCAACCCACGTTTATCACCGATTATCCCATAGCGATGAGTCCGCTCACCAAGAGGCACCGCGAAAAGGCGGGTTTAACCGAGCGCTTTGAACTGCTGATAAACGGCAGCGAAATCGCCAATGCTTACAGCGAGTTAAACGATCCGATCGACCAACGCGAACGCTTTGAAGCCCAGCTGAAGCAGTCGGAAAAAGCTAAGGGGGAAGCCCTGTCCATCGACTGGGACTTCCTGCGCGCACTGGAATACGGGATGCCCCCCACCGCCGGCATCGGCATCGGTATCGACCGCTTGGTGATGCTGCTGACAAACGCGGACTCCATCCAAGAGGTCTTGTTCTTTCCCCAAATGCGCCCCGAGCGCGAGACAGAGGTTTAAAACCCGAGCGGCGGGGTTGCCCAAATGGCAAAAACGGGGTGCTGCCCAGACTTCAATAGAAGGATTCCCGGCTGAAAAGCCTGTACAGAGACCGTCCGCCGAGAAGCAAAAACAAAGTGATACATACAATCCAGGCTGCGCAAAAGATGTAAGGGGGGTAAAGCGAATCGCCCTAATTTAAAGAGGGGTGAAAATAGGCAGAAACCCCAGTAATTACAGGCAATACAGGCGGATGAGGATGGGTAACCAAAGAAAAACGAATTGTCCAAAAACCGTCATTTAACCGCCATAAACAGGCTACCTCCTATAGATAAAGGCTTTAAAGCGTATTGAACTCACTAAATCACGCCCCAATATGGGGCTTTTTGTACTAGAATATCAAGGCAGTCGGTTTGCAACCCAAAACCCTAAAGTATTGTTTGGATACTCACTTTGGATACTCATATCGTAGCCACTTTTGAGCGGCCATAGAAGGGTAAAATGCCAAAATAAGAGGTAAAAACCCACAAAATCGATAAATCCGGTAGACACTTACAAGCACGACATCGCAAATACAATTCTTTTTCATGTGACTGCTGAAAAAATATAACATTTCGGCTGCAATTCACAACCCTATTGTCATGAACCATCACGTGTGCAATCCACCCCCTCCACAACTTCCAAAGCTGTCGGACAAAGAAATGGCTTTAGATAGATAAGCCGCACAACAAACCATCAAAAAAATTACAAATACAAAACCCAGACAGCTGACAAGCTGATCTAAGCCGCGCAATCCAAGCCGCCGACTCACGTGGCCGCTCACCGATCGATCGAGCAACCCAAAACGCGCCTACCCCAAACGTAGAAAGACAAACGAAAAAACCCGATGCGAGAAAAGGGAAAAAAATGAGGAGCCCCAGCCCGCTTATGCCAAACGCAGAAGAGGCCTATGCAAAAAACCCGGTGAAGTACAAGGGAAAACAACGCGTCCCAAAACCCAGCCCACGCAAACAACCCAAGCGCTAACCTGGGACCGTGCATCAACCCATAACCCAGTTAGCGCAAGGCAGAACAGCGAAACAAAGCGAGCGCTTAGCAACTCGCTAACGCAGCGGTGCAAAAAAGCAAGCCGGGCAACGCGGCAATGAAACAAAGCCAACCCAAACCGCAAAATCCAACCAATAGACCCATGCACCAGCCGCATCTACCACTGGACAAATAACCTACTGAACAAGTCAACCGCATTACTGAATAGATCAAAGCAATTCCATCCATCTACAAATCCGCGCACAAACCAGAGCAGAATGACCGCCTGCAACCGACAAACTCACTACACCAATCGCAGAAAAAACCCATCTAAAAGCCCCGGCAGAGACAATACAATCCAAAGCCCGCTATGCCGACCGTAGAAAACAAATGCAAAATCCACACAAACAGGGACAAAACGACTCAAAAACCCAATGAAGGACGAGGTAGGGAAACGAGAAGCCCAAAACCCAGCCAACTCAATCAACTCAGAGAATCCGTGGCGCCAGCCCACTGAAAAACGCAGCTCAACCCAATCCGAGTCAACCCAATCCAAAACCCGCTCGAACCCATTGCAAAGAAGACCGATGAGAAAAAACCTGACAAGGGACGAGGGACAAAACAACGCAACTTAACT
>JANQLC010000034.1 GCA_028280815.1 Flavobacteriales bacterium
TACTCTCTTTATCGGTTTTGGGTTCCTTCAGATAGAAATGCATGTCCAAGCTATGTAGTTACCGCAAAGACAAAAAAGGATAAGAAATAGGGTAAGAAAGAATGTGTTTATTTGATGTTTATAAAGTTAATCACAAACAATGAACTTATATAATTTACTGAAAAAGTGTATATTAGATTATTAGATGAACAAATGTGAACAATATTATTTATTCCAATGAGGAATAACCACTTCAGTAATTTTTGCATATAGACGTTCGCCGAGCTCATCTAAGGTTTCCCTTGTTACCTTTGTTGGATTTTTCGATTTGGAATAGGCTTTCTCAAAGTAAAAAGTTTCCCATTCTTCAAATGTTTTGGGCTGACACGCCCGGATTAAAGACATTACCGCGCCAACTTTACTGGGACGGGTCAGTTGATAGGTATTGCTCGCATAGTTTAATGCCTTCTCTTTCTTTCCGAAAGACTTTGCCTGTTTCTGCGGCTTATTTGCCATCATATGTCCGCGCTAAGTTTCTGAATTTTTCTTTGTGTTTATAATGTGAATTCGTATCTGCGTATGCCAAACCGTTCTTTATGAGACGGGCGTTTAAAAAAGTCTTATTTTTTAAATAGAGATAAGCCATTACATGGTTTTCCGCATCGTATTTGTTTTCATCATATCTCATAAACACTTTTTGCCCTTTTGTCTTCAGATAGAGAAAATCCATAGCTTGACCGCTTGTTTCTCTATTTTCCAAAACGCCGATAAGCCTAACCACGAGGTTGTTGTTTAACCTGATCAATTCCGTACTGATGATTTCTTTTACCGCATAGTATGCTTCGCGTTGGGCAGCGCTGTTTGCGTCAATTTTTGAAGCGAATTGAAGTTTTTTTGGGTCGATTTTCTTATCAAAGACATGAAAGTCTGTAAAGATATAGGGCAATTTTTACATCTGCTGTAAAATCACGCCTTGCCGAACTCGGGGAGACGAAATCACATGTAGCGCTAGCGATATCGCGCTGTTTTACCCCTAGTTTTTTTCGGCCACCGAGACAAATTCAGGGTTTATTTCATAGCCTACTGAATTTCTGTTTTGATTTCGAGCGGCGAGCGATGTGGTACCACTGCCGAGAAATGGATCGAGCGCCGTATCTCCGACATAGGAAAACATTTTGATCAACCGCTTGGGCAATTCTTCGGGAAACATGGCAATATGTCCGTCTTGTTTTGCGCCTCCAAAGTTCCAATGTCCGTTAAAATACGCCTTCCACTCTTCTTTTGTCATTTTTGAGCGTTCTTTGATTTCCTTGCTGGGTTTGGGTGCGTTGCCGAGCTTTTTGAATAGTAAAATAAACTCGTAGTCGATGGGCAAAACCCCATTTTTCGGATACGGATAACTCCCCATCAGCGATGCGCCGCCAGTGGTATTCGATGTGGTCTTTTTCTGCCAGATAATCGCGCCCATATAATCAAATCCAACGGCTTCACAAAACTTTATAATCTCTGTGCGGATTGGGATGACTTTATATCTGCCCTAATAAATGGCTCTTGCAAATTGATCGCCAATATTTATACACAATCGACAGCCATTATTGAGCAACCTATAACATTCGTTCCAAACTAGATTCAAATTATTGATATACGCCTCGTAGCTATCGTTATAGCCGATCTGATTTTCATATCCGTAGTCTTTCAATTGCCAGCAGGGCGGAGAGGTGATGACCAGGTCTATAGACCTATCGGAAAGCGCTGTCATCCGCCTGCTATCACCATTGATAATTTGATGCGTTGTCTCTATATTCATCTAAACGCTTTTCTTTTTGCAAAGTTAAATCTGGATACCCGTTTTGATGCGCCGTAGGAATTATTTCATATCCTACTTTTTCGGCAAACCTTAATATTTCTGGCAATATGTGGATTTCAAGTGTTTTGGATACGATTTTGGTGTCTGATGAGAGGGTATAAATGCTCTTGTAAACATCGATGAAACCTTTAATCGTTCATTCTCCCGTATCTGTTGATATGTAGTTTTGGAGTCTCTTTGCAAACTCGTTAAGGGCTGTCTCAAACGCTGAATTATACTTTTCTCTTTCGGTCATTTATTTTTTCTTTCTAAAGATTGAAGATATTGGCCTTCTCGTACTTGTAAAACTAGCATATACCACCACGGACAGCGGGTTTGTAAACTGCAGCCGAGTTTGGCGCTGCTGTTATTCACATGGGGCTGCTCGTCATACAACTGAGTTTCCTGGATTTACATCTGCCAGAATGCGGCCATATTTTATGCGATCATGGGTCGTCGGGACTAGGCTTGATCAGCCTACTGAGCCTTCTAAGCTGATTTCCAACAGCTTTTGGGCTTCCACAGCGAATTCCATCGGCAGTTTATTCAAGACGGCCTTGCTGAAGCCATTTACGATCAAGGCGATGGCTTTTTCCATATCGATGCCGCGCTGTCTGCAATAGAACAGCTGGTCTTCGCCGATTTTGGAAGTGGTCGCTTCGTGTTCCAAGCGGGCGCTCGGGTTTTTCACCTCGATATAGGGAAAGGTATGGGCGCCGCAGCGGTTTCCCACGAGCAGCGAGTCGCATTGGGAAAAATTTCGGGCGTTTTCAGCGCCCGGCATCACTTTGACCAAGCCGCGGTAACTGTTTTGGGATTTGCCGGCAGCGATTCCCTTGGTGATGATCGTGCTCTTGGTATTTTTTCCGATGTGGATCATCTTGGTACCGGTATCGGCTTGCTGTCGGTTGTTCGTAACCGCGATGGAGTAAAATTCTCCGATGGAATCGGCTCCCCTCAAGATGCAGGAAGGATATTTCCAAGTCACAGCTGAACCCGTCTCCACCTGTGTCCAAGAAATCTTGGCGTTTCGCTCGCACAAGCCGCGCTTGGTCACAAAGTTATATACACCCCCCCGCCCGGCTGCGTCACCGGGAAACCAATTTTGGACAGTTGAATATTTGATCTCTGCATCTTCCAGTGCGATGAGCTCCACCACGGCTGCGTGCAGTTGGTTTTCATCCCGTTGTGGCGCGGTACAGCCTTCGAGATAACTCACGTACGATCCCTGGTCGGCCACGATTAGCGTGCGCTCGAACTGACCGGAGCCGCTTTGGTTGATGCGGAAATAGGTGGAGAGCTCCATCGGGCAGCGCACCCCCTTGGGGATGTAGCAAAAGGAACCGTCGGAGAACACAGCTGAATTTAGGGCGGCGTAAAAATTATCGCTGCGCGGCACCACCGTACCCATGTATGGCTGCACCAGTTCGGGGTGCTTTTGAATGGCTTCCCCCATCGAACAGAAGATGATACCCAATTCCGAAAGGGTTTCCGAAAAGGTCGTCTTCACCGAAACGCTGTCGATGACGGCGTCCACCGCTACCCCGGACAGCCGCTTTTGTTCGTCCAATGAAATGCCGAGGCGGTCAAAGGTTTTGCGCAACTCGGGGTCCACTTCGTCCAGGCTGCTCAATTCGGGTTTCCGCTTGGGCGCCGAGTAGTATTGAATCCCTTGAAAATCAGATTTTTCGTATCGCACATTGGCCCAGTTCGGCTCGCTCATCCGCTGCCAAGTCCGCAGGGATTCCAAGCGCCACTCGGTCATCCACCCGGGCTCGTCCTTCCGCTCGGAGATCAGCCGTACGATGTCTTCGTCCAAGCCCAGGGGGAAATCTTCATATTCGATGTCGGCGCTGAAGCCGTATCGATACGCCTGGGTTTCGAGGTCTTCCTTCAGTTTATCTTCCGTATAGGGCATAGATCATCTATGGCTAGACCGCAAAGCTCTCGCCGCAACCACAGGTGCGAGACGCATTGGGGTTGTCGAAATAAAATCCCTTTCCATTGAGCCCCCCAGCGTACTCGAGGGTCGTGCCGACGAGGTAGAGAAAGCTCTGCGCATCCACCAGGATACGCGTGCCCTTGTCTTCAAATACCTTGTCGTCGGCCCGAGGTGCTTTGTCGAAGTCGAGTTTGTACGACAAGCCGGAACAGCCCCCGCTGGAAACGCGCACGCGCACGTAGTCGCGCGAAGCATCTAAGCCGCTCTCCGCCATGAGCGCGGCCAATTTGTCCTTGGCTCGTTCAGAAATGCGAATCATGTTTACCCATTTCAAATAGACACTTGCAAAGATAATGAGAATTTGGGATATTTCAGCCGGCTTTCAGCACCAAATCACAGGGCTGGGCGACCAGCCTCCGATCGCGTATGAAAAAGTTTCTCGATAGGGTCGCAGCGCGCTTGCTGGAATTGCCGACGCCCCTACACCGGCAGCACGTGGTCTTACCCAATCGCCGGGCGGTCTTATTTTTAAGAGAAGCGCTGCGGGCGCTTGCTCCCAAGCCCCTGATCGCGCCTGAGATGAGCAGCATGGAGGCGTTTATGTACGACCTATCTGGACTGGTCGAGCTGTCCAAACCGGATCTGCTGCTCGAGTTTTACGCGGTGGTCACAGGGGATGACAAGAACCAGCACGATGGCGAAGACATAGGCTTTGTGCATTTTGTGCGGTGGGCGCCGCAGACCTTGCGCGATTTCAACGATCTCGATTTGTACCTCGTGGAGCCCGCGCCTTTTTTCGCGTATCTCGAAGCAGAGCGAAAACTCGAGCGCTGGACACCGTCGGGAGAAACGCCCACAGCGGCGGTTCGAGATTACCTGTCCTTTTGGAAAAATATGGGCATCTGGTATGCGGCTTTGCGGTCGCGGCTGCTCTCAAAGGGGTGGGCTTACCCCGGGCTCAGCTTTCGGATGGCTGCTGAAAAAGTACAGGCTTACCAAGCCGAAGCGCACTTCGTATTTGCGGGTTTTAACGCTTTGACCCCGGCTGAGTCCCAGGTCGTCTTTCACTTGGTGGAAGCCCAGCGCGCCACGGCACTGTGGGACGCGGATGCACATATACTGCGGGCCGAACAGGAAGCCGGTCGCTTTCTGCGAGGCTACCGGCGGCGAATGGCGAAAAGGGGACTGTCCTTTGAATGGGTTTCCGATCATTTGCGCCAACCCAAGCGCGTGGTGATATACGCTTGCCCCCAAAATGTGACACAGACCCATGTCTTGGGCGAAATCCTGTCGCACTGGTGCGCGCAATCCATCGATTTAACCGATTGTGCGGTGGTCCTAGCCGATGAAAGCCTGCTGCCGGCCGTTTTGAACAAAATCCCAAAAGGCATTGACCGCTTCAATCTCACCATGGGCTTTCCCATCGCACAGACGCAGGTAGCCAAACTATTGGCTACCCTGATCAAGACTCGGCTCTCAGCAGGCGAAGCTGCGAGTCGCGAACAGGGGCTTATCGAACTGAAAGAACTGTTGGAAATCCTCCAAAACCCGTTGGTGGTGAAACTTTTGGGTTGTGAAAAAAATCTTTTGAAAACGCGGCGTTTCCTGGCACGTGCCCAGGCGGAAAACCGGGTATGCCTCCCGCTTGAAGAAGTGGCTGCACATTTTGCCAACAGCGCGTTGAGACATGTGTTCCGGTCCGAGTCGCCCGGTGTGGAGCCGCTCTTGGGGGGCTACCTGAAAATCCTCGAATCCCTTCGGTGCAAGGCTGGGGACTTATCCCTATCCGAACTGGAGCAAGCGGCAGGCGCCAAGCTGCAAACACGGTTGGAACGGGCGCTCGGCTACCTGAGATTCCATCGATTTCTAAGGCAGCCGGCCTGCTTTCAGCCCTTCTGGGCGCGGCTGCTCGAAAATGAAAGGCTTAATGTAGGTGGAGAGCCCTTGGCTGGGCTTCAAATTATGGGCGTACTCGAAACGCGCTGTCTCGATTTCAGCAAGGTCACCTTGCTGTCGGCAAACGAGGGCATACTGCCCGCTGAACAGCCCTATAACAGCTACATCCCCTCAGCCATCAGGCGGCATTTTAAGATGCCGACCCACCGGGACCGCGAAGCGATCTACGCCTACCACTTTTACCACCTCCTACAGCGTTGTGAAGAAGCCCATATCCTCTACAGCGACGAGGCGACCGGCCTCAGCGGCGGTGAAAAAAGCCGTTTTGTCAGGCAATACCAAAGCGAAATCGCCCATACGAGTCACGAGCTGATTCGGATTCCCAAGCTCGTGAACAAAGACAAAAAGCGGATCATCGAAAAGTCGGAGCGCGTCTTGACCCGGTTGCGCGAAAAAGCCGAATCAGGCATATCCCCTTCTTTTCTACAGGCGTATCTGCGAAACCCGATCGATTTTTATTACGGGGAAATCCTCGGTCTTCGACCGCGAGAAAGCGCTGGAGAAACCCTAGATGCGAGCACACTGGGCTCCATCCTACACAGCACATTGGAGATCTCATACCGGGAATACGCGGGTGAAAAGCTCAACGCCTCGCTATTCGAGGCGATCGCCCAACGCGCTGAAGCCGTGTATACCGGTCAGTTCCAAGGCGCCTTCAGCCAGGCGATCAGCGGGTATGACAAATTGGCTTATGAAGTATTCAAAGCCTTGTTGCGCAAACAGATCGAGCGGGATAAGCGGCAAGCCGATCGCTTGGCATTCATCTCTTTTGAACGCGAACTCAGCAGCAGCATGCGGATAGGCGATGCATGGACCGTAAACTTAGTGGGTAAAATCGATCGCTTAGACCAATTGGATGGTGTGTGGCGCATCATCGATTACAAGACCGGCCACACAGATCGAAGGCTGTGCTTTGATCCGAATTGGGATTTGGAAGCCTTCCGAAGCCAACGCCAGGCCGGTAAGTTGTTGCAACTCATGCTTTACGCCGATTTCTTTTTTAAGCGTTTTCCCGTGGAACAACAGTTGGAATCGGGTATCGTCTACCTGTCATCCAGCGCCGATGACAATTATGTGAAGCTCACCCTCGGGTCAGAAAAAATCCTCACCCCCGACACCCTTAGGCGATTTCAACCCCTCTTAGTCCAATTGGTGGAAGAGATTTTCAACCCCGATATCCCTTTTGTAGAGCGGGAATGCAATGGCTATTGAGTCGTTTTGGATTTTTCCCCCTCTTCCACCGGGGGGGCTACGTTCATCTTTTTCATCTTGCAAACCGCATTGAGGTTGGCGCCGGGCTCTACCACCAACTGAGATATCTCCAACTCCCCTTCGATATATGCAGTAGCGCGCAGGCTGAGCATACCGCTCACCTTCATATTGCCTTGAAAAACCCCGGAGATGTCTGCCTCAGCGCAGAGAACAGCCCCAAACAGCTTTCCCGATTTACCGATGACGACTTTTCCCGAGGTGCGCAGGTTACCTTCTAGTATGCCATCTATCCGATAGTTTCCCTTTCCTTTGATCTCGCCGGTCATCTGGGTATCCGACCCAAAGTGGTTGTGAGCCGTGCCGTTCTCGGCATTCGTCTTTTTATTTATCATCGTGATTCTCGTATCAGATATCAGATTTTTCCTTATGGGCTTTATCGGTCAGGGTGTCGCGCTCCGCCTCGGGGCATCGATTCGATTTTTTGGTCATTTCGATTCAAAGCGCCGTTCTGGTTCACAAAACAAGCCGTCGAGATCAAAGGGATTAAAAAACTGGTGAAATGTCTTTTTTTCACAGCTCGATGGTTTACACAAGCGCGAACTGACTAATTTCGCACAATAGTTCTGCGCAAATCTAAGTACTTTGTCGCAGTTCGCTGAGCCGTCTGCCTCATTTTTGTTTAAACTCGGGTTGTGAATCGTGAATAGAAGCAAGAAAATTTGGCGCAAGTTGATCCATAGGTATCGCTTGGTCATCCTCGATGAGGACGCTTATCAGGAGAAGCTCGCCCTGAAGCTCAACCGCGTGAACGCATTTCTAATCGCCGGTTTCGGGAGCTTGTTTTTGATCGGCTTTACCGTTCTGCTGATCGCTTTGACACCGCTCAAGGAATACATGCCCGGTTATGGGGTAAACACAGCAGCACAACGGGCGCGTATAGAAGCACTCGTCCATCGGGCCGACTCCATAGAGGCGGTGATTCAAGCCCGATCGGTTTATTTTAGCAACATCGAAAAGCTGTTAAAGGGAGAGGTTAACGCGGTGCCGGTCGATACCCTCGCACACTCAGATTCGGTTGTACGGCTTCCGGACAGCGCTTTTGCACCGACTCAAAGGGACTCCGCCTTTCGCGCACAAGTCGAGCACACGCTGCGATACGACTTGACCGGTGTCCCGAGGAAGCTGGAAAGTGTCGTGCTGTTCGCACCGGTAAAGGGAATCGTGACGAATACCTTTGACATAGAGAAGAAGCATTTTGCCGTGGACGTCGCCTGTGAGCTGAATACCCCCGTTAAAGCCGCTGCCGACGGCATCGTCGTCTTTGCCGGCTGGACGGCCGAGACCGGAAATACCCTCGTACTACAACACGCAAGAGGTGTGGTAACCGTTTACAAACACAATGCCGTGTGCTACAAGGGAGAAGGTGATCGGGTACAGGCCGGTGCGGTAATCGCCGCGGTAGGCAATTCCGGGGAATTCTCCTCGGGACCTCATCTGCACCTCGAGATCTGGCTCAGGGGTCAACCCGTGGATCCCTTGCAATACATCAATTTTTGACGATGAACCCCAAGCGTATAGCGGTCCAAACCTATGCCCGACGCCTCGCCAAACGGAACTACAAAATCGCATCCCAAGCGGCGGAAATCCAAGAAAAATGGCGCTGCGCACTCGTCCGTAAAGCGCGGCATACCCGATTTGGAAGAGACCACCACTTCGATGCCATACGGACGTATGCGGACTTCAAGGCGCGTGTGCCCATACGCGATTACGAAGCCCTTAGGCCCTATATATCGCAGATTCTGGCCGGCTGTCCCGATGTGCTCTGGCCGGGCAAACCCCTATACCTATCGAAGACTTCGGGCACCACTTCGGGCGCCAAATACATCCCCATCTCGATAGAATCCATGCCTTTTCACATTCGCGCTGCCAAGCATGCGCTCTTGCACTACATATCCGGCACGCAGAAAACCGATTTCCTGGCCGGTAAGCTGATCTTCTTGCAGGGCAGCCCGCAGCTCGTCAAGAAGTCGGGCATCCCAACCGGGCGCCTCTCGGGTATCGCCGCCCACCACGTGCCCCGATACCTCCAAAAGAATCGCTTGCCGAGCTTTCAAACCAATGCGCTTGCCGACTGGGAGACCAAGTTGGATGCCATCGTAGCGGAAACACGGCACGCCGATATGCGCCTGATCAGCGGCATCCCACCCTGGGTGCAGATGTACTTTGAAAAGCTGCGGGCTGAGACCGGCCGGCCCATCGGCCAAATCTTTCCCCATTTCAGCCTCTTTGTGCACGGCGGCGTAAACTACGAGCCCTACCGGTTGAAATTCGAGCAGCTGATCGGCAGATCCGTCGATACTTTAGAGACCTATCCCGCTTCAGAGGGTTTTATCGCTTACCAGGATAAGCGAGGCGAGCCGGGTTTGCTGCTGATTGTGGACGGGGGCATTTTTTACGAATTCGTCGAAGCGGCGCGCTTCGATGGCGATTCGCCGCCCCGGCGCGCCATCGCCGAGGTGGAGCTCGGAAAAAACTATGCGGTCATACTCAACACCAATGCAGGGCTCTGGGGTTACGTGCTCGGTGATACGGTCGAGTTCGTCTCAAAGCATCCCCATCGAGTCCGGGTGACCGGTCGCTTGGGCCAATACACTTCCGCTTTTGGGGAACACGTGATCGCAGCGGAAGTCGAGCGGAGTTTAGCCGCTGCGGCAGCGCGCTTTGGGGCTCGGGTTTCGGCCTTTACCGTTGCCCCACAGCTCAGCCCTACCAGCGGATTGCCCCACCACGAATGGTTTGTCGAGTTTGAACGGGAACCCGACGATCTCAAAGCCTTTAGCGCTGAGATCGACCGCCGGATGCAAGCCCAAAATGCGTATTACAAGGACCTGATCCAGGGTAAAATGCTGCGGCCTTTGGTCCTGCGAAGGCTGCAAAAAAACGCCTTTCAGCGCTATATGAGATCCATCGGCAAATTGGGTGGACAAAACAAGGTGCTCCATTTGGCCGACCACAGGGAGATAGCCGATGCCTTGGAGCCCTTCACCCTCGACTGATTTCGTATTTTTGCGCCGTGATTTCGCCTGAATTTCGAACCCGTGCCCAGGAGTCGACCAATGCCATCGAGCGGCTCTACACCACCATGCGCCACCTGTTTAATCGCGGCTTTTACAAGCCGAATGGCGTATCCGGGCGCGCTTTGAAAGCGGGGCTTTTGCTCTTACAGCCCGAAATTTACGGCTTCATCGCCCGAGCCGGCCAGATCGAGCTCAATGGCTTACACTATGTGATCGACCGTTTGCCTCGCGGCATCGAAGCCTGTCGATACATACACCTGACCGCATCCGAAGGGCTGGAGAAGTCCCATTTCAAACCCATCATCCCCAAGAAGCGGCGGCGCATCTGTTACCGCATCGATGCAGACCAGATGAATGTCGAAATCACGCGTGGCCGCTCAGAGGTGTACGACATGCTCACACACCTGACATTTCTCTACATCGAAGCCAATAAGATTATGCAACGCGCCTTGATAGGGGGTACATCTGATGTGTCGCACGCCTGGCAGATCATCGAAGGCGTTGCCTTGGAGGGCAAAAAATTGTCGCGCGAAGCCCGCGAGGCCGCCTTGGCACACCTCGCTGAAATCCTCGGCAGGACCTATGCCGAGGTTTTGGATTTTTATCGATCCTTTGAAGGCGATGGCATGCCCGAGCGCCTGTTTCACCTGATCTATTGGCTGGGGAAGAAGGCGATGGATGAACGCTTCAGCGATCGGGAAATCGAGATTTCCTTCAGTCCGATACTGCGCGAACGCATCGGGCATCACATCCATGGGGAGCGGTGGGCCTACCGAGTCAAGCGGGAATTGTACGAGAAAGGCCTGTTCGAGCGTCCCCTACACATCATCAGTGCCAATATGCACAGTGTGATGAACACCCTCTATGCAGAAGCTGCGCTGGAATCCGTAGTCAGAGACAAGAATGGGCTCGACCTATATGCGGCCATCGGCTTGCATGCGGACGACACCTACCACAAAAAGGTACAGGCGTTCGCAGCCCAAAACGGGTTGACCCACCTCACCGATCGGGGTTCGGGCTCCAATATTGAGGTGCAGATCATAGACACTGCACACTTGGCCGACAAGGGGCAAAAGACCACAGAAAGCCCGGTGCTCATCGTGATGGATTACGCCTTTGGGGAGCAGGCTTACGAGACCATGGATGAGTTGTTAAAACCCTTTTCGTTCCGAAATAAAGACTACCACCTAAACGTCAAATCGATTTCCATCATGGGAAAGGCTGGCATACTAAAGGGGAAAAAGGGCGATATCATGGTGCCCAGCGCCCATCTATTCGAGGGGACTGCGGACAATTATCCCTTTGAAAACCAGCTTAAAGCGAGCGATTTTGAAGGCTGCGGCTTGGGCGTTGTAACGGGTTCGATGGTCACCGTTTTGGGGACTTCGCTTCAAAACAAGGACGTCCTACAGTTTTTCAGGGACTCTACCTGGCGCGCGGTGGGCTTGGAAATGGAGGGCGCCCATTACCAAAAGGCCATACAGGCAGCGAGCCAAATCCGGCACAACATCGCTGTCGATGTCGAGGTGCGCTATGCCTATTACGCCTCCGATAACCCCCTGCAGTCGGGCAGCACCTTGGCTTCTGGCGGCTTGGGCGAAACAGGGATCAAACCGACCTATCTCATCACCGAGCAGATCCTCCGCCAGATAGGGCAGTCCTGAGGGGTGGATGGCGATTGGAATGTAAAGAACGAAAATCACGTCAAAGTATTATTAGAGGTCGTCGATCGGTTTCAGGATTACTCCCTGATTCGTTCCTATAAAACGGATTTATACCAATTGGTTTTCTATAAGTTTGCGACACCATTTGCCAAAGACCAAAATGCACAATTTGTCACGCCGCTCCCGCTCATTGACTTTTTGGTCAATATCGTCAATCCGAGAAATGGCGAAACCGTAATTGACCCAACGGTAGGGATTGCCGATTTCCTCTCTGTGTCTTATGTCAACTCCAAGAGCAAGCTGGATGACAACAATATTTTTGGAATGGACATAGACGAGCAAATGGTCATGCTCGCCAGGCTGAATATGCTTTTGAACGGAGACGGAAACGCCAAGATAAAGGCAAAGTCGGGCTATGGTTCCCCACTCACCAAGTTTGACCACGAAGGGGCTTATTGGAGCTGATACCTAAGATTAACAAAGCAGGTGATTGGGCGAATCGACCAGATGAGAAAAGGCTAAAAAAATTCGATGTGGTGCTCAGCAATCCACCATTTGGAGAAGATCGAGCCTATGAACCCAAAGACGCAAATGACAAAGCGGTGATCGAGTGCTACGAACTCTGGCACAAGTACAATGGAAAGAAAATCGATCTGGGTGTTATCTTCCTTGAAAATGCGTATAGAATTCTCAAGACCAATGGGCGCTTGGGCATTGTGCTTTCCAATTCCATCGCCTCTATCGATAACCACAAAGAAGCGAGAAAATGGTTGACGGAAAAAATGCGAATCGTTGCCGTTTTTGACTTACCGGCCAATGTATTTGCTGAAACAGGGGTGAATACTTCAATTGTCGTAGCCTACAAACCCGAAGAAAGCGAATTGAAAAAGCTCAAAGAACGGAATTACCAAGTCTTTTGTAGGGATATAGAAAAAGCGGGTTACGAAGTAAAAACCAAGAAGCGGGTCAAGTACTTTGAACCCAAGTATAAGATAGATTACAGCACTTTTGAAACGCTAATCGATGATCGAGGACGTGTGGTGCTCGATGAAGAATTTACCGAGGCAATTGAGGGCTTCAAAGATTGGTGCCGGGGACAGGAAAAAACATTACAGGATTTATTTATCAGCCCGAGGTAGCCATGGCCAGTAAGTATGTCCGCGTGCCCAGAGCCGTTTCTATTGGCGAAATAGAGCGTAGCGACTACCGGCTTTCTCCGGCTCAATATAAGGACTTGGCTATTGAGAACGATAATTTCAAATGGGTTCGCGACTTTTTAGACCAGCCGTTGAGGCGATCTGATTTGGGTGTAGAGGTGGACTCGCTTAACTACGTGGAGCGATCTCCGTATTTATTTTTGCGCGCCAAGGCCTTGCAATCCCATTCCTACCTGCCGGAGATTACCGAACAAAGCGGCTTGCCGGTTCGCCCCAGCGCATTTGTACAGATGAATTTGAAGGAAGGGGATTTGCTCGTTTCCAAGGATGGCAATGTTGGGGAGATGGTGATCTTAGATAAGGACTACCTCAATGCGATGCTTTCAGGTGCTATTTATAGACTACCGGTTTCCGATAGGAAATATTATTTATTGGCCTGTGTCAAGCACGATATATTTAGAGAGCAATTGAATTTTATGGTGCCCAAGGGGGCGGTTATTCGCCATACAAAAACCCGGTTTTTGGACTGTGAGATTCCCGTACCCAAAACCGATACGCGAAATACCATTGCGTATGTGGAATTGCTTACCCAAGCTGTAATAAACAAAGAAAAGCGGATTCAAAAACGCCATGGAACGATTTTGGAAAGCATAGAGCGAGAGCTCGCGGAAAATCAAAAGCCGAATGCTTTTGAGTTCGATTATCCCACCATCGGTGAAATGGAAGAGACAAACAGGTTAGACACCAGCCTTTATAGAAGAGAGTTCAAAATTGTCGATTTTAAAATTAAGAATTACAAGGGCGGATTTAGTACATTTGAAGAACTTGGATTTATTTTATCGAGAGGTCAGAATCTACAAGTTTCTAGTATTGGACAAGGCATTTATGCGGAACAAAGTCACAAGGGGTTTTATACCCTGATGCTTCCCAAACACCTGTCCAAATATGGTACGGTTGATAAAAAAGAGTATTTAGGCAACAGCAAGGGGTTGAAAGTTTTGGAAACTGGCGATTTAGTTTTTGGAGCAGAAGGATCAGGGCGTTCTATTGTAATTATAGAAAAATCAGAAAAGACGACAACCAATATTCATGGCATAACGATCAAAACGGTTAATTCAAATCTCACGACTTCGATATTTGTTAAGTGCTTCTTGGATTATTTAAGAGATCAGAAAATGATTGATCTCTTTGCAGTTGGTGGTCATGGGGGAAGTTTAGCCCAAAAATATTGGAATTATATTCCCTTCCCCAATTTTCCTGAGACTAAGCAAAGGGAAATCGCTAAACTGTTTCACAATTCAGAAGCTGATTACCGAGTAGACCATTGCACATTAGACAATTTTTTGGAGGCGGATAAGGCTTTCAATGAGGCAGCAGGAATTTACGAGTTAGACGAGACGATGAAGGTCATAAAAGCGTGCTTACATCGAGTGATCGATGCCATTGCAAACGACAAAAGGGTGGAATTATCCTTTGATTTTAAGGGTTAGATGACAAGGCTGAGTGCCCCAGCTGAGCAAACGATTAAAAGCCTGTGCTTATGGGGAAGTTCAAAGTTTATTTCGCTGTCCTAAAATGGGCGGCGGTACATCCAATTGCGTATATTGTGCAAAAGTGTGGTTAAACGCTAAAGTAAAGCTGGATTTTTTGAAAGGCGAAAAAGACACATCTGATAGCGATCGGTTAAAGGCATTGAAGACCTATGCGCGGTATTCCAGCCTGGTCTTTCAAATGGTCGCCCTAGGCCTAGTCGGTTACCTGGTCGGGCGCCGCCTGGATGCGGCACAGGTGCGCGAAGCGTCCATCTACACCGGTCTGTGCACCTTAGCGGGGGTTGTAATCGGTTTGTTCTTATTTTTGCGCGCCGTCTTAAAGCGACATAAATGATCGGAAAGATAGCCCGGCGCAGCCTCGTCTTTCTATGCCTGGCCGCAACCTTGTGTTTCGTGCACGACTGGATTTTCAGCGCCGATTTTCAGCGCCCGACGCCCGACAGCGTTTTTGCGGATTACGCCTTTATCGCTTTGGCCTGCTTCTTTGTGATCGCGGTATCCCTCACAGCTTATTATATACAAAAAAAATATGCGATCCACGCCTACTTGGGCGCCTCCCTGTTAAAAATGTTGGCCGCCCTGTATTTCATATCACAGCTGCGGACTGATACGCCTGCTGTGTGCCCTGACTTTTTCAATTTCACGCTCGCCTACCTACTGCTCTTGTTCGCGGAATTATGGGTGGTGCTCGGACTGTTCAAAAACCCGATGAATCCCCGATCGTCCAAAAACTGCGTATAAGACAAAATTTATACCTTTGCGCCGATTTTGACGGCGGAGTTATATGCGAAGGATTGTACTTTTAATCGTCTTATTCACAATCGGTTTTGCGGTGAAAGCCCAGCCTGAGCGCGCTGGCCACAGGGAGGCAGTAGCAGAGCAGGAAGCTGCTTCCAAGGGGTTCGATCTGGTGGAGACCCTCATGCACCACATTGCCGATTCCTACGAATGGCATTTGTGGGGTCAAGGCGAGGAAGCGGTATACATCCCCTTACCGGTCATCTTGGTCGATGGGGGGCTCAAGGTGTTTTCGTCTGCTGCCTTTCACCAGGGTCGAGGCGTGGTGGAAAAAGGGGGGCGTTATTACGTATGCCATGGCCATGAGATATACCGCTCGGATGCGGCGGGTACCATCGATCGGGATGCCGAGGGGCATCCGACCAATCCCAGGCCTTTAGACCTGTCGATCACAAAAAATGTAGCGGCTATGCTGATCGCCTTAGTCGTCTTGCTCATCGCTTTTAGCGCCATGGCGCGTGCCTATTCAAAGAAAAAGGTCCCGAAGGGACTGACCGCCTTTGTCGAACCCATCGTCCTGTTTATCCGCGATGACATCGCCATCCCAAATATCGGAGCGAAGCAATACAAGCCCTTTTTGCCCTATCTACTCACGCTCTTCTTCTTTATTTGGGTCTGCAACCTATTGGGTCTGCTGCCCGCTTCGGCCAATGTATCGGGCAACATAGCCGTGACGCTTTCCCTGGCATCGATCGCTTTGATCGCCATTCTCTTCAGCGCGAACAAAGCCTATTGGAGGCATATCTTTTGGATGCCAGGGGTGCCGGTTCCGTTCAAAATCATCTTGGCACCCATCGAAGTACTCGGGATCTTTACCAAACCCTTTGCCCTGATGATTCGGCTGTTTGCCAACATGACCGGCGGGCATATCGTCGTCTTGAGTTTGGTCTCCTTGATCTTTATATTTAAATCCTTGTGGGTATCCCCCGTATCCGTATTGTTGGGCGGATTCATCGTGGTATTGGAATTTCTGGTGGCTTTGCTGCAAGCCTACGTGTTTACGATTTTGACCGCTGTATTTATCGGTTTGGCTGTGCAGGAAGAACACCGATAAGCGCAAACCTTTTTAAATTGTAAGTTATGACAGGATTGGGAGCAGTAGGTGCCGGTTTGGCCGTGATTGGAGCCGGTTTGGGCATTGGTATGATAGGGGGTAGGGCGGTGGAAGCCATCGCACGCCAACCCGAGGCATACGGAAAGATTCAGACGGCTATGATCATTACGGCTGCGCTGGTCGAAGGGGTAGCCTTCTTCGGAGCCACTATGGCGCTAATCGGAAAGTGAGCGGATATGGACTTGATCACCCCTTCGATCGGCCTCATCGTTTGGACTAGCGCCATCTTTATCATCTTGTTGATCGCGCTGCGAATCCTGGCCTGGAAGCCGATATTGAAAGCGGTTGACGAGCGCCAGCGATCCATAGAAGCCGCGCTGGCCAAAGCCGAGCGAGCCAAAGGAGAAACCGCTCGCCTCCAGGCTGAGGGAGAACGCATGCTGGAGGAGACGCGAGCCGAGCGAAATGCATTGCTCACGAGTGCCCATGCGATTCGGGATGAGGTGATCAGCCAGGCCCAGGAGGCGGCAAAAAGAGAGGGTGAAAGGATAGTCGCACGGGCCCGGGCTAAAATCCAAAGCGAAAAGAGGGCTGCTCTCACCGAGCTGAAAAACCAAGCCGGAGACCTGTCCATTGAAATCGCTAAAAAAATCCTGTCTGCTGAGCTGAAGGATGAAGGGCGGCAAAGGGCTTTGGTCAGTCGACTCATCGAATCGTTACAGATCGACTGATATGCTAAGCGATCGGCTCGCTATGCGATACGCCAAGGGTTTGCTCACCTATAGCCAGGAGAGAGACGAGTTGAAAACGATCGTTCGAGAGGTTCAGGCGCTTAAGGAGCAGGTAGAGCAAAGCCGTGATTTGCGCATTTTTCTGAGGAGCCCCGTGATCAATGGCCAGGCTAAGGGAAGGCTGGTGACCGAAATCATGAGGGGTTATAGCACTACGATGATAAACTTCGTACAGTTGATGGTTCAGCAGCGCCGTGAAATGTATCTTTACGACACGACAAAGGCCTTTATCCAGCTTTACGATGCGGCAAAGGACATCCGTGTAGCTTATGTGACCACGGTTATACCCTTAGATGATACGCTGCGCCGGGCGGTTCTCTCCCGAATCGGAGAGGCGGCTGATGAAGTTGTGCTCGAAGAGCGGATCGATCCCGATATCATAGGGGGCTTTGTCATTCGCCTTGGTGACTGGCAATTCGACCATAGCGTAGCGGGCAAACTCAAATCCTTGCAAAGAGATTTCCGCGAAAGCGCGTGCACTTCAGAAATTTTAAATGGATAGACAATGGTTGAGATCAGACCGGCGGAAATCTCTGCGATCTTAAGGCGGCAACTCTCCCACTTTGAGGGTGAAGCCGCTCTCGAGGAAGTGGGGACGGTATTGCAGGTCGGAGACGGCATCGCTCGTATATTTGGTCTGGGAAAGGTGCAATACGGCGAGTTGGTCGCCTTTGAAAACGGCTTGGAAGGCATCGTTTTAAATCTCGAAGAAGATCACGTAGGCGTCGTGTTGCTGGGCCCTTCAGAGGTGATTAAAGAGGGATTTACCGTGAAGCGCACCCGACGGATCTCCGCCTTACAGGTGGGGGATGGGTTAATAGGACGGGTCTTAGACGCTTTGGGTAGTCCCATCGACGGCAAAGGCCCGATAGCGGGTAAATTGTATAAGGTGCGCATGGAGCGAAAAGCCCCGGGTGTGATCTATCGCCAACCGGTCGATGAGCCTTTGCAAACCGGTATCAAAGCCATCGATGCGATGATTCCCATCGGTCGGGGGCAGCGGGAGTTGATCATCGGTGATCGCCAAACCGGCAAGACGACCGTCGCCCTAGACACCATCTTGAATCAAAGGGAATTTTTTGAGCGGGGTGCGCCCGTATATTGTATTTACGTCTCGGTTGGCCAAAAGGCCTCCACGGTTGCCGGAATCACGAACCGCTTGCGAGAGCGGGGTGCTATGGATTATACCATTGTAGTAGCTGCCAATGCCTCAGACCCGGCTCCGATGCAGGTCTATGCCCCCTTTGCCGCTACGGCTATCGGTGAGTTTTTTCGCGATACCGGCCGTCACGCGCTCATCATTTATGACGATTTGTCCAAACAAGCGGTAGCCTATCGCGAGGTCTCCCTGTTGTTGCGCCGCCCACCGGGGCGCGAAGCCTATCCCGGTGACGTATTCTATCTGCACGCACGGCTGTTGGAACGCGCGGCAAAGATCATTGGTGACGACACCATCGCTTCGCAGATGAACGACTTGCCCGAAAGCCTGAAACCCATCGTAAAGGGAGGGGGCTCATTGACGGCCTTACCGATTATCGAAACCCAGGCCGGTGACGTGTCAGCCTATATTCCCACCAATGTAATCTCCATCACCGACGGTCAGGTTTTCCTCGAATCCGAGCTGTTTAACGCCGGCATACGCCCGGCGATCAATGTCGGCATCTCCGTATCGCGTGTGGGCGGAGCCGCGCAGATCAAGTCCATGAAAAAGGTTGCGGGTACCTTGAAACTCGATCAGGCGCAATTCAGGGAATTGGAAGCCTTTGCCAAGTTCGGCTCCGATTTGGACGCCGCTACCCAGTCCGTGATCGATAAAGGACGCCGAAATGTGGAAATACTCAAGCAAGGCGTGAACGCACCCATGGGCTTGGCAGAACAGGTGGCCATCGTCTATGTAGGCACCAAAGGCTTGGTTTCCCAGGTGCCCGTAAGCGCTGTAAAGGCATTTGAAGAGCGGTATATCGAGGTCTTGAATACAGCCCACCGCGATGTCTTAGATCGCCTTGGTGCGGGTGTGATCACAGCTGCGGTAACCCAAACTTTGGAAAAGGTGGCTAAAGAGGTGGCCGAAGACTTTAGATAGGGGCTTTTTTCGATCCGGCCTGGAGTTAGAAAGTGTTATGAGCGGCTTAAAAGAAATACGAAACCGCATACATTCCATCAGCGCCATCATGCAGATCACCGCTGCTATGCGGATGGTTTCAGCTGCCAAGCTGAAGCAGGCACAGGATGACATCGCTGAGATGAGCCCTTATGCCGATAGACTCTGGGAATTGCTGGGGCGAATCGGCGCTGCCGCTATGACGGAAAACACCAGTATATATGTGCAGCAGCGCCCCGTTTCGCGCGCGTTGATCGCGGTGATCACAGCCAATCGTGGCCTGTGTGGGGCATTTAATAGCAATGTCGTCAAGGCAACCCGCGAGCTGATCGCTAATTCGTATCCCGACTCGGTGATCTCCTTGCTGTGTATCGGTAAGAAAGGCGTCTCAGCCTTTGAGAAGACGCACGATATAATCGGTGACGAGAGTGCCGTGTACGATTCGCTGTGCTCCCAAAACGTCGAAAGAGTAGCTGTGCACCTCATGGACCGGTTTGCCAAGGGCGATTTCGATAAAGTCGATCTGGTGTACAACCAATTCGAGAACGTCATCACCCAAGTCCTGGTAAAAGAGCCGATGCTGCCCCTCGCACTGCCCAAGTGGGAGGCCCCAGAAGTGGATTACATCTACGAGCCCAGCCGGAGAGCGATCTGGGATCTGCTCATACCCAAAGCATTGGAAAGTCAGTTGTTCAAAGCGATATGCCATTCCGTAGCGGCGGAGCACAGCGCGCGGATGACTGCTATGTACAAAGCCACCGATAATGCGAAGGACCTGCAAGCGGAATTGAAACGCAGCTATAATAAGGCACGTCAAGCGGCTATCACCAAAGAAATATCGGAGATCGTAAGTGGCGCAGAGGCATTGGGTAGCTGATATGAAAACCGATGTCTGGATCGAACGCCGTGGCACCTGTGTGCCCGAGACCCGTAGAAACCGCATGCGGCGTTTTTTTTTGTGGCTCGTCTTTTTGCCTGCCTCGTCTTTTGCGCGCCTTAGCGCTGGCTTGATTTTAAGGCTTAGAAGAGATGGGGGCATCCCACCGATCAGCGCTGGTGGCTCTTGTCACAGGTTTGGATCGGGGTCAATCTGAACCGCTGGCAGTTTAAAATTCGGCTTTTATCTTTTTCGTATTTATCCTGTGGTCAGCCTTGCTGACTTTTTGTCGCCCTGTTGCGCCTGATCCTCCAACCTTGTTCTCGTGTTTGTCGCTGTGCTTTATTTCAGTTGTAAAACGCCAATTAAGCGGTCCATCCTGTTGGGGCAGCCCTGCTGGCTTTTGTCGTATAGTCGAGCCTAAAAAGCCGGCCTTATTTTTTGTTGCTACCTGTGTTTCAGTTGCAAAAGTCTAATCACTGCATCATTGTATGGCGGTAGTCTGAGCGTGCGGTTTTATTCTTTTGCCTCTGTACTGTGTGTCGGTTGGAAAATTCCAGTGCCGACCTAAATCATACGGGGGTAATCTGAGCATACGGATTTATTTTTTTGTCTTTGTCCTGTGTGACAGCCTGAAAGAGGGCGTTTATTCTTTGTTTGGATCGCTTGGGCTAACCCGACTTTTATCGCGTATTTGTCCCTATATGTCAATCTAAAAAGGCCTTGTTTTTTGATTTTGTCCTTTTGCTGTGCGGTGTGGATTCCTAGGAGCGGGCTTATTTTTTGGCGTTTGCACCTTGGTATCTATCGAGAAAGGGACTTGCATTTTTCGTCTCTGTGAGTCGGCTTCAAAGCTCGGTCTCGTTTTTCTCGTCCTCAGTTGGTGATCTGAAGGCGAGCATTTTTGCATTCGCCTGTGTGTGACAGTTTAAGAGGACGGTCTTATTTTGTTCCTATGATAGCGAACGCAGTGATTCGGTTGTGCCAGCGATAATTCCGGTTAAAATGCCAGTAATTTTTTCGCGATCATCTGCTCGTCGATTCGGTGGCAAGCCCAGTCTGCACGCCAACACCGCTTGTGGCCAAATACCGAGCAGGGGCGGCAGCTCAAGTCCGCCCGCTGCAAGCAGTCCGCGAGGCGTTGGCCATACCCCAGAAATCCGGCGTAGGGATGTGTAGCGAGCCAGATGGAAACCACCGGCGTGCCCACTAGGGAAGCCAGGTGCATATTGGCTGAATCCATGCTCAGCAAAACCGATAGCCGAGCCATCAGCTGTAGCTGTTCCCGCAGACTCAAGCGTCCCGCGTTTTTGATGCGCGGGCTCACAGCGGCCATTTCATCGAGTACCCTCAGTTCTGTCGGACCGCTAAATAGGTAAACCGCCTTGTCCGACTGCGCGAGGTGGATTTGGATCAGCCTTTTCACCCGTTCCAGTGGATACGTCTTTTCGCGGTAAGCGGCAAAGGGGGCAATGCCGATGGCATGGATCCGCTCCTTTGAAAAGCCGAGGAAGTTTTGTAAGGCATCATCCAGGCCCACCTGTAGCCCCAACGACTCAAACACATCCGCATAGCGCTGAAAAACCGACTTGAGCCGCTGCAGCTGTTTGTTGCTTTTACGCGTCAGCCTGGCTTTATCGGCACGTTCTTTGTCGATTCGAGCTACCCGGACACCGGCCCACCGAAACGGCGCGTCGATGATGTCGCTGCGCAGTACGCCGTGCAGGTCTGCCACCGCATCAAAGCGCTGGGGTTTTAATTCGCTATACAGGCGGCACAAGCCGCTCAGCCCCTTGTGCCGGCCGTGTAAAGCCGTTTCGATAAACCGAACGCCTATCGCATCGAAGAGTGGTCTAAAAACCCTTTGGGACGCCACGGTCAATTCCACATACGGGTGTTGGGCGCGGAGTTGTTGGATCACGGGGATCGCCATGGCGACATCTCCCATAGCGGAAAACCGCAGCACTAAGATTTTTTTATTCCCCCTTCCCATATGGGTAAAGGTAGTTTAAATTGCATCGATCACCACAGGGGTGACCTAGGTTCCCTATCGACCTGGGGTAGTTTGAGATGGGGAAATCAGGTGGCTGTCGATTGCCTTTCTAAGCCGGGCGGCCAGCGCGATTCGGAGGCTGAAAGTCGTGGCTGCGGGTTTGGTCCCCGAGTCTATCGCCATGGGTTAGGTGCATCCGATATTATGAGAGGGCCTGCAAAAGCGACCTATTGCCGGCTGTATAAAACGGGGTTGAGCGCTTTGTCGTTATACATTTTCATCTGTTTGTAGACCTTCATGACTTTTTTTCCGGCGGCTAAGTCGGTTAACAACTCTTCGATGGATTGGCAGAGGTCTCGGTGCTGCGCCAAGAGCGCCGTTAGTCTTTCAGCTGCGCGTCTCTTGTGGTGCTCCGAAGCCCCTTCGCGCAGCGTTTCTAGGTGCATGTGATAGTTTTTCAAATCCAATATGGAGAGCCGATCCACAGCCCAGCCCGGGCTCTCGGTATTGATTTTGGCGTCTCCATCTGGCATGACGCGCGCGTATTTTTGTACAAACCAACTGTCGATATGCTCCACTGTATCCGTGCGCTGTTGGTTGAGCGCGTCGATCCGGCGCTTGATTTTCAGGGCTTCTTCAGCTGACATATGCGGATCGCGGATCTGATCCTCCAAATGCCATTGCAGGGTATCAATCCCATTTTTCAGGTATAATACGTGCTCGATTTGACCCTTGGGGTAAGGGTTGCGCAGCGGCACATCTACATCATCTGTTTTGTGGTAATCCGCTATGCACGCCTTAAAAATTTGATCGGCTAAGGTTGTAAAGCGCATTTTTTGGTAATTTGTGCCAAATATAAGGGCTTCTATGAGAGTGATCAACCTGGGCGAGACGCCCTCCTTGCTGGGACAGTATTTGGCTGAGATGCGCGATGCGCAGCTGCAGCGAGATGCCATGCGGTTTCGGATGAATGCGGTTCGCATGGGAGAGATAATGGCCTACGAGATCAGCAAAACGCTGGGTTTCGAGGCGAGAGATATCGACACACCGCTGGGGTCGGCTCGCGTTTCCACCCTGGCAGACCAGCCGGTTGTCGGTTCCGTGCTACGCGCTGGATTGCCGATGCACCAGGGCTTTCTCAACTTTTTCGATCGGGCTGATAGCGCTTTTGTATCCGCCTTTCGCCAATCCGATCCGGGCCCAAAAATCGAGGTGGCCTATGCGGCTTCGCCCGAACTGAGCGGGCGAGACGTCTTGCTCGTCGATCCCATGTTGGCCACTGGAGCGAGTTTGTTCCACGTACACCAGGCCTTGGTCGATCACGGGACGCCGAGATCGCTACATATCGCCGTCATCATCGCCTCGAAAAAGGGGGTTGATACCTTGGCGAAGTACTTTGAGAATCAGGTTGCAGCAACCCTGTGGGTCGCGGCTGTGGATCCGGCGTTGAACGCCCATGACTACATCGTTCCCGGTCTGGGCGATGCGGGTGATTTGGCCTTTGGAAAGCGACTTTAACCGGTTGGGTGTGCTTCGCATGCGCTGTTGAGCTCGGTGAGTACATCTGAGACAGCCTGTAGGGACTCGGCCTGGACCAACCGTATGCGGTAGGGTTTAAAGCGGGGCATGCCTTTGAAATAATTGGCGTAATGCCGCCGCATTTCTAGGACCCCTTTGCGTTCGCCCTTCCAGTTCACCGACTCATATAGGTGTTTTCGGACTGCCTCGATGCGTTGACTCAGGCTGGGTTTTTCCCGCTTCACCCCGGTTTGCATCCAGTGTTTTACCGCATTGAAGAACCAGGGGTTTCCAATGCTAGCACGCCCGATCATAGCGCCGTCCAAGCCGTAGCGATCGCGCATCTCGACCGCCCTTTCAGGGCTGTTCACATCGCCATTACCAAAGACGGGGATGCGCATGCGGGGGTTGTTTTTGACCGTGGCAATCGGGCGCCAATCCGCATGGCCTTTGTACATCTGTTTGCGCGTGCGCCCGTGGATGGAGATCGCCTGTATGCCGACATCCTGTAGGCGTTCCGCTACCTCTACAATGCGGATGCTGTCCGCATCCCAACCCAGGCGCGTCTTGACGGTGACCGGCAAATTCGTCTGCGCCACCACGGCTCGGGTCAGGGATACCATTTTGGGTATGTCCTGCAATATGCCTGCACCCGCACCTTTGGAGACCACCCTCTTGACGGGACAACCGAAATTGATGTCGATGATGTCGGGGCAGCTTTGCGCGATGCGCTCCACCGCTTGCAACATGGCTGCGCGCCTCGCCCCAAATACCTGTATCCCCACCGGCCGCTCGTCATGGTAGATATCCAATTTCTGCACGCTCTGGGCTGCTGCTCTGATCAAGCCTTCGCTGGAGATGAACTCCGTGTACACCACGTCTGCACCGTTCGCCTTGCAGAGGCGGCGAAAAGGCGGGTCGCTCACGTCTTCCATCGGAGCGAGCAACAAGGGAAAAGGGCCCAACTCTATGTCGCCAATCCGTACCAAAATAGAAATGGTGCAAAGTTAAGCGATTGGGTAGGCCTGTGGTCGACGCTTACCCTCGGTTGGCACGAAAGAAAACCCATGCCATTTCGCTTTCCCTGTGCGCTGTCTCGCTTAGAAAGTTCCCATCGCCTTGTCAATCCAATGTTTGCGATCTAAAGGCCGGTTATCTTCGTCCTACTATAACAGTCTGAAAAGGGGGTCGGTTTGATTTTGTCTCTATGGGTCGGTAGGGGGGGCTATTTTTCTGTGTTTGTCTTTTGGTTAGCCATGCTGGCTTCTATCACATACGCGCATTGGAACGGCTCGGAAGGGTAGTTATCCCCCTGCCTTTGATCCTTTGTTTGGATTTAAAGAGGGCGTATTTGGTTGCACCTCTGTTTCTGTGGGTTGACCTTCATTGTATTTTTGGCTTGGGGGGCACCTGAAAAGCCTGGCTTTTTGTTTTTGTCCTTTTGTGCGTGTTTGAGGGATTGCCTTTGTTTTTCCGCTGTTGTTCAGCAGTTAAAAAAATGAGTTTTGTTTTTGTCCCTTTGGTGCGTTCGAGCGCTGGGGCCTGCTTTTCGTTTCTGTTTGGCGGTTAGCATAAGGCTTGTCTGATGCTGATGTGTTGTTGCTTGCGTGGGCTGGCTCGGGTTGACTCGATGGGTTGATTTGATTTATTCGGTGGCTTGGCTTGTTGCTGTGGTTAATTGGAGTGGTTGATTCAATGGTTTGCCTCGCTTGAGTTAGGTGCGTGGGTTTGCTGTGCGGGTGAGTGGATGGATTGGGTTGCTCGATTGATTCAGTGAATTGTGCTGTGTGGGTCTGTCGGTTGGATTGTGCAGTTTGGATTGGGCTACCCCCGTCGAGCCCCTCGCCTTTTTATCTCTTGTCTCTATTTTGGGTTTTTCGTATGGGTCTTTTCTGCGGTGGGTATAATTGTATCTTGGATTGTGTGTCTTGGATTGGTTTGTTCTTCGTTGAGTTCCTCGCGTGGTTTTCGTGCTTGGCGCGAGTGGATTTTGGGTTGTGTGGCCTTGTGCTGCTGCGTTGTTTGGCTGCTGGGTTGATTGGATCGCTTTCTCAGCTTTGCCTCTTTTGTGTGGGCTTTGCAGGGGGGTAAAAAAGGCGGTATTAGGTTCTTGTCCTGCATGGATGCTGTCTCCTAGCTTATTTTTTGGCGCTTTTCCCTGCGGAGTGGCGTTTGAAAGGTTGATTTGCGCTTTTGTGCGGATTCGCATGCTGTCAATTTGAAAGGGATACACTCATCTTTTGCACATTTGCCCTTTTGTGTGCGAGTAGGGGGTTGGGGTTATTTTGTCGCTGCTGTTTGACCCTTTAAAAAGGGGTTGATCTCATCCTTTTGTATGCGTTTGAAGGGGTGGTATCAACGGCTGTGAGAAATGTCGCCCGTGTCTTTCCAGCTACAGCGAAAAGCTGAGCTTACATAAAATTTGCCTCGGCCGCAACCTAAAATCGGTCTCCACGTAGCCAAAGTCATCCACACTTAGGCTTTTGTAGTTTTCGGTGTTAAAAATGTTATTCCATTGCAGTTCGAGTTCCACTTTTTTCAAGGTATATCGATAGCTCAGGTCTGCAAAGAAATGGCTTGTCTTGCCCGCGGGCAAGTCGTTTTGAAAATACGTTGTCCCCAGGCGGATATATTGATTTTCTGTCGGGTAAACATCGAGGCTTAAGCTGTGGGTTTGATCGCCGATGCTTTGGTTTTCTCGGCTTTGAATCTCGCTTTTCGCAAAAGACCACTCCGTTTGATAGGTCAAGCTCAGTCGATCGCTTAGATCCATATCGGCTTTTAACTCGATGTACGCGTTTTGGTTTTTAACCGCTGTCCCTTCCGCATTGATCATTTGCTGCGCACGTCCGGTGAAAAGCGTAGCACGGGCGGAAACATTCGTTTTCAGCGCGCTGAAGTACTTGCTGATGCCAGCCGACAAATGGTGACTTGGACTGTCGTTGTCTCGCGCCAAGGCGTGCACTTCGCTTGTGCCGTCTGCGCCTATTTGATAGCTATACAGCAAGTTGTTTTCCGATCTGAAATGGGAATAGGACAGATGGGCAAACATTGCCCGGATGGGATTTCGGTAAGAAATGCCCGCGTTGAAATCTCTTGTGAAAGTCTCGGATAGCGGGGTGTCCGTTCGCTCCATACGCCTGTAATCCCGTAAGATATAAGCGTAGTGAATGGGGCGGCCAGCGCCCAATCGGTTGCGCAAACCGAAAGATGAACGCAGTTTCCAGAAGGCGTTTAAGTCGTAAATCGCATATAATCTCGGCTCCCATGTCAGGCGATTAAGCCTTTGCGTTCTTTGCAGCGGGCGGTCTTTTAAGCGGAAAGCATGGTAGCTTATAGGCGTGCTCAATTCGATTCGCCAATCGCCTTTTTTGTATTGTACGTGGGTGTCGAAATAGGTTTGGGTTTGCAGCTGGTCTAAGTCATTCGAGAAGTCGCCGCCCAAGGCGGCGTCTGAATTCGCTACCATTTCACTTCCCAAGTGCTGGCTTTCCACCCGAAAGCCGATTTGGGGGTTCCAGGTAAAGCGCTTCCAAGCCTTTGTAAAACCCATCGAGTTGTCGGTGTGAAAATGCTTTAAATCTATGCTTTGGGAGACTGAATCGCAATCCGCTCCACCGCTTAGCAGGTCTTGAAATGGGCCCGGAAGCACGATCAACTCCTGTGGTGTTTGGCTCAGGACGATGGATGAATGCAGGCGAATCAATTGTTTACCGATTGGAAAAATGCTGTTGAGCGCGTTGGAGAGCTCAAAATATCGATTGCTCAGATCTTGGCTTAGGGCTTCTTCATCTCGCCCCATACTTCCCCTTTGGCCGTCCCAAAAACCTTGAAATTGCAGGCTGTTCTTCAGATAATTGCCCTCGGTGTTTTTCTCTAGGGTTAAATTGCTTTCCAAAGAATTGAAATACAGCTGATTGTACTTGTTTTCTAGGATTGAAACCCTGTCGTTTGGCATGAGAAATACCGTGCTCACATGGCCTTCTCGTCTCTGGTAGTCGTTGAGATAAGAGAGGTTTGCCCGCAGTTGATAGTCTTTTTTGAGCTTGATTAAACCGTTGGCGGTCAGCAAATGGACGTGGTTGTCCAACCACCTCTTTTTCGGAAGATTCGGCACTTGCAACCGCTGAATGCTGAGCCAGTCCTGCTTGGAGTCAGCGGCTTCGTAATTTTCCAACAAATCTGCAACCGTCAGCGTTTTGAGTTGCGCGCCCACATCGTCTCCGATGTTGTTGGTCTGGTAAGTGCATATCGTTTGACCCTTTGGCGTAAAGAGCATGGGCGTTGCGTTCACATTCCACAACAGCGGCGAAAAACCGGTGCCGGCCTCCGCCTTGCCCGTAAAGGAAACCGCGTTTTTGAGTTTGATATTCAATGCCGCTCGGTCTGAAAATACCACGGAGTCCAAAATTTTAATGGGTTGGTGGTTTTCCAGTACCTGCACTTGGGACACCTTGCCATAAGGCAGGTTTTGAGTGGCCAAGCTGTACTTTCCCTCCAACAAATCCAAGCCGTTGATGTAAAATTTGTTGAGGGCCTTGCCCTGATACAACGCGCGCCCGTCGGATAAGACTTCAATGCCCGGCATCTTGGCCAATACATCGGCAATGCTCCGGTCTTTTTGGTCGGCAAAGGATTGGACGTTGTAGCTGATGGTATCCCCCCTTCGCTGAATCGGCGGTACTTTTACGATGACTTCTCTGAGCTTCACCACCGCTTCCCCAAGGGAGAAGTCCAGGACCTGGCTCTTGTTCTCTATCGGTTTATGCGCCTCTTGATAGCCCAAAGCGCGCACGTTGATCTGTATGTTTTTTAAGGGGCTTTTGAGCGGTATTCGATACGTCCCTGTGGTGTTGGTTATGTCGTATGCCAGGATGTGATCCGTTTCCCCCGCTTCGCTTATCGTTACGCTGGCTCCGTTTATGGGCTCGTGTCGATCGTTTTTTACCGTCCCCGAGATGATGCCTTGGGCGAAGAGCCATCTCATCGGCAATACGAGCAGGACGAGTGTTGTATAGCTATGCATCCAGCTGGTGTCATTCGAGCTCTATGGGGTTGTTGTCTTTTTTGTCCCTTCTCCGCATAGCCCGCTCGTCTTCCTCACTGATTTCAATGCGTATGCCCCTCGTTTTGAACATATCGTTAATTCCCATATGTGCAGCATGCGCTTGGGCTCGCTCGTATTTCTCCTTGGTGGTAGCGATCACTTGACGGGTGGGCAATTGAGGGATGACCGTTTGATCTACCTCTTTAAATCCTTTCAGTTTAAACTGAAAAAACCCCTTTGTATCTGCCGCTTGTACGATTAGTCCGGGCAGGCCGAAAAACTTAAACGGGCCGTCTGCGATGGGTATCTCAGGGGTAAACCACACCGCGTAATTTCGGCCCGATACCCGAGTCGTGGCTTTTTGGCATGCATAGCCGTTTATCGTCAGGATATCTGTTTGGATTTGCCAATCCAAGTCGGCCGGCTCTTCGTATTGATAGGTATCCACACCCGCTTGTTTTTGAATGATAAATTTGTGGTTTTCAAAGTCTTTTTTAATCACCACTGAGATTTTCGGGTGATATCCACCTGTGAGTTGATTAGAATCAATCCCTTGCCCGGAGCTTGCAATGCTTTCAACGGTTTTATTTTTAAAATACGCTTTCATAGCTGAGTCTGATTTATACTTAATCCAGCTTTGAAATAGGGAGATGCTGTCGTTTCTAAACAAGACCATATCCTCTTGTCTTCGGCTACCCGGATCTGTGCTGTCGGGTTGGTAGCTGAAATCATAGATGATTTCGTAGCTTTTGTGTCCTTGTGCAAAGAGGGAAAGGGAGACCAAGCCCATGGCGATAAGCAGCTGTTTTTTCATAACACGTGAAATGGCTTAGAAGAGGGGTGATGAACTAAATCGCCACCCTGTGATTTTTACATAAAAGGCGAAGGCCCAGGACCACACAAACGAGCTTCCAGCTTCTTGACCGCTTCTCCGAGTTTCTTAAGGGTTGTTTTTGTGCCTTTTTCATAGATTATAAAACCCAATTTGCCGCAAGAGGTATGAACGGGTATGGCGCCATACTCCGGATCGGCTTGCATTTTATCGATAGTAGGAGCTTGGTTTGAGATTTTCGTCACTGGGTGAGAGGCGGAAGTCAGCGCTGCAGTTCCGAGCAACATACAGACGGATAGCATTAGGGTTTTCATCGGGTTGGAGATTTAATGTTGTACGGACGCGCTTTTTTGAAGTCGTCTTTTCGGCTTGCTTCGACTGGGTTCGGGCACAAGTTAAAAAATACATATCAATCGGCCAAACAATTGAAGGCCGAAATGCGGGTAAAGGCATATCCGGCTTGTCGAGTCTGAGTCGGGCTTTATTTTCTTGGATGAGGTGGATTCTCCTCGTTATGTAAGCAGGACAACCGCTGTATAGCGCTGCATCCAGCTGGTGTCATTCGAGCTCTATGGGGTTGTTGTTTTTTTTGTCTCTTCTCCGCATAGCCCGCTCATCTTCTTTGCTGATTTCAATCCTTATCCCTTTTGTTTTGAGTATATCTTTAATTCTCATATGTTCAGCATGCGCCTCGGCTTGCCGGTATTTCTTTTTGGTGGTAGCGATCACTCGATGGGTGGGCAGAGGGGGGATGGCCATTTGATCTATCGCTTTAAACGCTTTCAGTCTAAACTGAAAAACCCCCTTTGTATCTGCTGCTTGCACGATTAGTCCGGGCAGGCCGAAAAATTTAAACGGGCCGTCTGCGATGGGTATCTCAGGGGTAAACCACACCGCGTAATTTCGGCCCGATACCCGAGTCGTGGCTCTTTGGCATGCATAGCCGTTTATCGTCAGGGTATCTGCTTGAATCTGCCAATCCACCTCGGCCGGCTCTTCGTATTGGTAAGTGTCCACTCCGGCCATTTTTTGAATGATAAATTTGTGATTTTCAAAGTCCTTCTCAATAACCGTCAGAATGTTCGGGCGATATCCGCTCGTGAGAGCTTCTGTGTTTAGGGTAGTCCTGCCATGGGTGGCGCGCATGGCTTTTTCACGGTTTTTTTTCATCGCGGAATCTCGCTTGTACTTCACATAGCTTTGAAATAGGGAGATGCTGTCGTTTCTAAACAGTACCATATCCTCTTGTTTTTTGCTGTTGACATCTGTGCTGTCGGGTTGGTAGCTGAAATCATAGATGATTTCATAGCTCTTATTTTCCTGGGCAGAAAGGGAAAGGGAAGCCAACCCCATTGCGATAAGCAGCTGTTTTTTCACAATCCCGATATTAAATCCATTAGAAAGTGGGAGATGACTCAGATTACCGCCCTTTAATTTTTACATAAAAGGCTCAGGAGCATTGCATATGCTTTTATCTGAAGCCTCGACCTGAGCGAGCAGTTGCTCAGTGGTACCGGTGAAGTTACAGATATCTTCCTCTACGCCGCATGAGTAGGTAACGTGGACGCAGTGGTTTGTCGTTTCGGTTGCGCTTTTCTTCGCTTGGTGAGCGGCGGAGGTCAGGGCTGCGGTTCCGAGCAGCATACAGACCGATAGTATCAAGGTTTTCATCGAGTTGGAGATTTAATGTTATACATACACGCTTTTTTGAAGTCGTCTTTTCGTCTGGGTTCGGCCACAAGATTAAAAAATAAATATCAATCGCCCAAACAATTGAAGGTCGCGATGGAGACAAAGGCGTGCTCGGTTCCTCGAACCCCCTGAGCAAAACACGGACCCTGCACGTATAGTCAGTTCTGTATCCTAATAACACCTGCCTCTCCGCCCTTTTAAAAGCTAGTGGTGTAGCAGATATTTTGCTGCGAGGACAGCATCACAGCTCGCATTTGGTCTTTTCCATCAGGGCAGGGAGGCGATTGCCCAGTTCCCACTCCGCTTGCTTTTCTGATTTTCTAAGTGTTTGATGACTAGTTTGTTACAAGATTTATAAACACTATAGTTGATAATTAAAATATTCATTCAGGTTGTATGCGTTTCAAACATACATACATTTGTATCATCAAATACGAGTGACAAAAATGCGCTACAAAAGTCGAACCGAATGAGAGCGTAAGGCGGAATTAGGCCCCCACAAAGCACAGGGTAAATGGGTATGTACAGGGTCTGACAATGAATCAAGTTGCAGTTCACCGCCCTTGTGAATTGGATTTTAGGCTTATCAAAAGATTTTTGCGAACGCTGAGGGGTGCGCGGAAACGAAAAAGAGAGTGGTAACCTACAAAATTATGGATTGTAGAAAATTTAAGAGCCGTTCTCGTACCCGAGGGGACCTCAGTCTAGTGAAGCCCTGCTCGATCTCTGATATTGTTCGTCATATAAATAAAATCTGTCGTCTCACACAAACACGTATAATATGCCAACCGTAGAGCCCATCCTTCAAGAGAACAAAGACCGATTTGTCATCTTTCCCATCCAGCACCACGACATTTGGGAGTGGTATAAGAAGCAGGAAGCCTGCTTTTGGACGGCCGAAGAGATCGACTTGCACCAGGATTTGGTCGATTGGAATGAAAAGCTCAACGAAGACGAACGTCACTTCATCAAACACGTATTGGCTTTCTTCGCCGCTTCGGATGGCATTGTAAACGAGAATCTCGCTGAAAACTTCGTGAATGAAGTGCAGTATTCCGAGGCCAAGTTTTTCTACGGCTTTCAAATCATGATGGAAAACATTCACAGCGAGACCTATTCCCTGCTCATCGACACCTATATCGCGGACAGGGACGAGAAGGACAAATTGTTTAGAGCGATTGAAGTCTTTCCGGCCATTGAGGAAAAAGCCCGGTGGGCCTTGCGCTGGATTGGGTCGCCCTCCTTTGCCGAGCGGCTCATCGCCTTTGCTGCCGTAGAAGGGATCTTCTTTTCCGGTGCGTTTTGTTCCATCTTTTGGTTGAAAAAGCGCGGTCTGTTGCCCGGGCTCAGCTTTTCCAACGAGCTGATATCCCGCGATGAAGGCATGCACCGAGACTTTGCTGTACACCTGCACAACCACCATTTGGTGAACCGGGTGCCCGAGGCACAGATCACAGAGATCCTGACCAACGCCTTGGATATAGAGCGCAAATTTATCACCGAATCCCTACCGGTGAACCTGATTGGGATGAACGCCAAGCTGATGACCCAATACTTGGAATTCGTCACCGACCACCTACTGGTTGAACTGCGATGTAAAAAGGTGTACAAGGTAGAAAACCCCTTTGATTTCATGGATCTGATCTCCCTGCAGGGCAAGACCAACTTCTTTGAAAAGCGCGTGGCGGAGTACCAAAAAGCCGGTGTGGCCAAGGAGCAGGGCCAGAGAGACCAAATCAGCTTTGACGCAGATTTTTAGCCGGTAACGGACAACTCAAAATCACTTTTCCATGTATGTAGTCAAGCGATCGGGGGCAAAGGAACCCGTTCAATTCGACAAGATAACCGCCCGCATCCGGAAGCTCAGCTATGGTTTGAGCCCGCTCGTCAATCCCGCCCGGGTAGCCATGCGCGTCATCGATGGCCTGTACGATGGGGTGGAAACCACCCAATTGGACGACTTGGCAGCGGAAACCGCTGCCACGCTCGCGGTTCAACACCCCGATTACGCCCTACTCGCCGCCCGCATAGCCGTTTCCAACTTGCATAAAAATACCGATAAGGTGTTTTCCCAGGTGATGGCAGGTCTCCATGGCTATGTAAACCCAAAAACCGGCGAGAAGGCGCCGATGATCGCCGACGATGTATATGGGATAATCGCGCACAACCAGACGCGCATCGACTCGGCCATCATCTACGACCGGGATTTCGATTACGACTACTTCGGGTTTAAAACCTTGGAGCGCAGTTATTTGCTCAAGATCGATGGAAGGGTTGCCGAGCGTCCCCAACACATGCTTATGCGCGTAGCCATCGGCATTCACAAAGCGGATGTAGAGGCTGCCATCGAGACCTACGAGCTGATGTCGAAAAAAATCTTCATCCACGCCACGCCGACGCTCTTTAACGCGGGTACGCCCAAGCCGCAGATGTCTTCTTGCTTCTTGCTCAGCATGAAAGCGGATAGCATAGACGGCATTTACGATACCCTGAAGCAATGCGCCAAAATCTCGCAATCCGCTGGTGGCATCGGTCTGTCCGTTCACAACGTCCGAGCGACCGGCAGTTACATCCGCGGCACCAACGGCACCTCAAATGGCATCGTGCCCATGCTGCGGGTATATAACGACACCGCGCGCTATGTCGATCAGGGTGGTGGCAAGCGAAAGGGCTCGTTTGCCATATACCTCGAGCCCTGGCATGCCGATATCTTTTCCTTTTTGGACCTGAAAAAAAACCATGGAAAGGAGGAATTGCGCGCCCGCGACTTGTTTTACGCCCTTTGGATTCCGGATTTATTCATGAAGCGCGTAGAAGAAGATGGCGACTGGACGCTGATGGACCCAAATGAATGCCCCGGCTTGTACGACTCCTATGGCGAATCCTTTGAGGCGCGATACATCGGATATGAAGAGGCGGGCAAAGGCAGGAAAACCCTTAAAGCCCGTGCGCTTTGGGAAAAGATATTGGCATCCCAAATCGAAACCGGCGTTCCTTATATGCTCTACAAGGATGCCTGCAACCGCAAGTCCAACCAGCAGAACCTAGGCGTGATTCGCTCTTCCAACCTCTGTACCGAAATCTTGGAATACACCGCTGCAGATGAGGTAGCCGTGTGCAACCTGGCATCTCTTTCACTGCCCGCATTTACGGATGTGGAAAACCAGCGCTTCGACCACCAAAGACTATACGAGATCACCCAGGTCGTCACGCGAAACTTAAACCGGGTCATCGATCACAATTTTTACCCGGTGTCAGAAGCCGAGCGATCCAATATGCGCCACCGCCCCATAGGCTTGGGCGTACAGGGTTTGGCCGATACCTTTATCCAGCTCGGCCTGCCCTTTACCTCCGATGCGGCCAAAAAACTGAACCAAGAGATCTTTGAAACCCTGTATTTCGCAGCGGTAGAGGCTTCTATGGAACTCGCCAGGGCGGATGGTCCCTACGAAACCTTTCAGGGCTCACCCCTATCGACGGGGCAGTTTCAGTTCAACCTCTGGAACCTGAGCGATTCGGATTTGAGCGGCCGCTGGGATTGGGGCGCCCTGCGGGAGCAGGTCGTACAGAACGGGGTGCGCAATTCCTTGCTCGTCGCCCCCATGCCCACGGCTTCCACCTCACAGATCTTGGGCAACAACGAATGCTTTGAGCCCTATACCGCCAACATCTACACGCGCGGGACGCTCTCCGGCACCTTTATCGTGGTCAACAAACACCTGCTCAAGGATTTGGTCGATCTCGGCTTGTGGAACGACGAGCTGAAAGAAGCGCTCATGCGCGCCAACGGCTCAGTTCAAAATATAGACGCCATTCCCCAGGCACTCAAAGAGCGCTACCGGACGGTCTGGGAGTTGCGCATGAAGGACATCATCGATATGGCGCGCCAACGCGGCTATTTCATCGACCAGTCCCAATCGCTAAACCTGTTTGTGGAACAGCCCAACATGGCCAAACTCACTTCCATGCACTTTTACGCCTGGAAGAGCGGCTTGAAAACCGGCATGTACTACCTGCGCACCAAAGCAGCGGCCGATGCGGTGAAATTTACGCTCGACAATTCCAAAGGGCAAGGGGAACCGCAGGGGGACGCAGCGCCCTTGGAAAAAACCGAACGGACTGCCCAGCCTGCCGTGTCGGTGCAGCGCCAAGACGAAGAGGTGGCGCTGACGTCCGAAGAATTCAAGGCTGTGGCGACGCAATCCCGAGATGCCGCATCCGACGACTGTGCACTGTGTAGCAGTTGACGGTGGCGGTGGGTTGAATGGGTGATTCCAGGCGGGGGAATCGGGTGAGGCCGCCCGAGCGCTTTTTTCTACTTTTGCGCTATGAAACCCTGGTATGACGAGCGCTTTCAGATCGGCCTCCTCGGCGGTGGGCAATTGGGGCGCATGTTTATCCAGTCGGCCCTGGATTGGGATGTAGCAGTAGCCGTCTTAGACCCCGATCCAGACGCACCTTGTGCGGAGCTGGGCAAACCCTTTCAAATCGGCGATTGGCGCGATGGGGATGCCGTATTGCGCTTCGGTCAGGACAAGGATGTCATCACCGTGGAGATCGAAGATATATGTGTGGAAGCCTTACAAACCCTCGAAGCACAAGGGGTAGCCGTCCGTCCGGCTGCCTCCGTCTTGGCCCTGGTGCAGGATAAAGGCTTGCAAAAGGATTTTTATCGAGACAACGATTTTCCCACGGCACCCTATGTATGCGTGGCGGACAAAGCTGATATGGCGCGCTTGGATGATTCTCTTTTTCCCGTCGCCCAAAAGTGCAGGCGGGGGGGCTATGACGGCAAAGGGGTTCAAATTTTAAGGGATAAATCCGAGTTGGACCGGGCCTTTGGTGTCCCTTCGGTCGTCGAGCAATACGTCCCCTTGCAAAGGGAGATCGCTGTCATCGCAGCGCGAAACGCCCGAGGCGAGACCGCTGTCTTTCCCGTGGTGGAATGCTGCTTCAACCGGAAAGCCAACTTGGTAGAACTGCTCTACGCGCCGGCAGACCTGAGCGCCGAAACCGAAGGCGAGGCTGCGCGCTTAGCCGTAGCAGTCGCTGAAAAACTCGAACTGGAAGGCATTTTGGCCGTGGAATTCTTCGTACACCGAGACGGCCGTTTGCTCATCAACGAGATGGCACCCCGTCCCCACAACAGCGGGCACCACACCTTGGAGGCCAATGCGACTTCACAATACGAACAACAGCTGCGCGCCATCTTAAACCTACCCCTGGGCGAGACCCGCGCCTACGGTCCAGCCGCCATGGTAAACCTCTTGGGCGCTGCTGGGCAGAGCGGGGTGCCGGTTTATGAAAATATCGAGTCCCTAGTCGCAGCGCCCGACGTACACCTGCACCGCTACGGTAAAAAACAGACCAGACCCTACCGAAAAATGGGGCATTTCACGGTTTTGGGAACGGATCGCGATGCGGTGGTATCACGGGCCAAGCGCTTGCAGCAGGGGGTTGCGATTCGAGCGAGATGAATGAAAAGGTAGCCCTGATCATGGGCAGCGATAGCGATTGGGCGGTCATGCGGGCGGCAGCTGCTGTGCTGAAGCGGTTTGAGATACCCTTTGAGACGGATATCGTCTCGGCCCACCGCACACCGGAAAAGATGATGCACTTTGCGCAGGGCGCCCATGAAAACGGCTTTGGCGTCATCATCGCCGGCGCCGGCGGCGCCGCCCACCTGCCGGGCATGACCGCTGCCTATACCCCACTGCCCGTGATCGGGGTGCCCATCAAATCCCGAAACAGCTTAGCTGGTTGGGATTCCATCTTGAGCATTTTGCAAATGCCAGATGGCGTGCCCGTCGCTACCGTAGCTCTGAATGCCGCTGAGAATGCGGGCATCCTCGCCGCCCAAATCCTGGGCCTAGTCCATCCAGAGATACGCGCGCGCTTGTGCGCCTATAAGGCTGAGCTGAAAGCACAGACCGAAGCCAAAGCACAAAAGCACAGAGGTGCATTGTAAGACCCGCCTTTCTCAGAACGCTCCCATAGGGATAAAAAAGTTCCGCTTGTCAAACCGAATCGAAAGGGAGCAAAGCTGAAAAATACGACTAAGCGCGCAGCGGGTCGGTAGGGGCAACGTCAAAAAATAGAACCGCTTTTTCAAGCTGAAACACAAGACAAACACCAAAAAACGAGTACAACTTTTTAAATCGTCATGCACATAAAGATAAGCCCCCTTTTAAATCACCCCAAAGGGGAAAAAGGACAAAAACAAAAAAGCCCCTTTTTCAAATGTCCTACAGAGACGAAGGATAAACCCAGCTTTTCAAATCAACCCATAGGAGCAAACGTCAAGGAGATAAAACCGCTCTTTCTCTTTTGCTGACACCAATCCAATCACAGCATTGTGACCGCTGCGTTGGCTCAAAAAACCCTATCTGATGGGAAAAGCTGTATATTTGGGTGTTATCCCATTAAATCGACAATGCGGTGGGCATTGATATTAAACATAGAAAAATAAAACCCTTACCCGCTAATCTACTCAGGATAAAAATCGGAAACTATCTGCAGACGGATGATTTCGATCATCTCGTATTGGAACACGATATGGATAAGTACTGGGGTTTAGCAAAAGAGCAAATAAGAGGTCGCAGGAATATGGGCGCTGTTATAGATCTTACTCCTTTCCGTTCATGGGATTATGAAAATGCGTTTCAACGGCTACTCGATGCCTTATGGCGAGGAAATAAACCCCCTTTTTACCATCTTGTAGAAATTACGCTAACAGGCTATATTCGTCGGAATACGGATAAAACGGACTTGACTGAAGTACTGAAAAGCCTGGCGCAATTGGGGATGCCCAAGCCCCAAGTCGAGCGTTTGAAAAGAGCCCAAAAAACCAAGCGGGATTCAGACCGTGCAGCGGTAGCTGAAAGCCGGCTGGAACTCAAAGGGTCAGTGGTAAAACCGGATGATCGGCTTTGTTTTGTAATCATGCCATTCGACGAAGAATTCGATGCGGTTTATCAAGACATCATCAAACCGGTAACCGAAGGTTTAAAATTGAGGTGTTTAAGAGCGGATGAAATTTTTACTTCGACATTGATCATTGAAGACATACAACCGCATATTCGAAAGGCGCGGTTTTTAATCGCGGATTTGACTCATAGAAATCCCAACGTGTTCTATGAGCTCGGTTTTGCCCATGCGCTGGATAAAGACGTCATACTCTTGACGCAGGATCTGAAAAAAGATGTGCCTTTTGATTTACAACATCGTACAGGGGGTAAAACAAAACCCATCAAATTGAGTAAGAGCAAAAATGGGCGGAAATGCCAGTAATTAAAGGCAATACAGGAGAATAAGGATGGAACCCCCAAACAAAAACGAAATCCGATAAAACCGTCATTTGATCGTCATTCTGAGACGGTACGCACATGTCTTTTATCATTAACCGTCGTATAAACGTCATAAACGGGCTATCTCCTATAAATAAAGGCTTTAAAGCGAATCGAACTCACTAAACCGAGCTCCAATATGGGGCTTTTTATTGATGAGTGGTGTGTTTCTCAAAAAAATCTGATTTTGTCTTTCAAACTGACCTGATTTCGTTTTTCGGATTATGATCGTTGCATCACTGCCTATCGGGATCGCCTATCGGGGCCAGCGGAGGTGAAGGCTAAGCTATAAAAGCCTTTATCGAGGAGCTAATCGGCGAGGCAAAAGCGCAATAACCAGCGATAACACCGTGCATTACGCCGGGCTGATAACAGCGGGGGGTGGCTTGTTCGATTTGCCGCAACCATGGGACATAGCGTCCGATTAAAAGTGCTGGGAGAAAGCCTTAGCCCCATACACCAAAAAAAGTTGCCCCACTCATGTCATTATATCAAAGCGGAAAGCGTCCGATTAAAATTTAAAACCTGCCCAGCTTATCGGTATGCGCATTCAGGTAAACCAAGCCCAGTGCGCCATTAGGTCTCGGCCCTATGCTCAGTTATCGTCCCTCGCATTTTTTATTCAATCTCCGCGTCGTGCGTACCCCAGTGCTCAGGTTTTGCATTCCAACCCCCACCTAAGGCGTGGTACAGCGATACAACAGCGCTCAGCTGCCGCAACCTGCTGTCGATAAGGTCTAACTCGGCTTTTAAGGCGCTTTGTCCGGCGGTGAGCAGATCTAAGTAATTGGCAAAACCCTTATCGAGTAGTTCTTTTGAGTCGGCCTCGGCTTGGCGCAGGGCTTCCACTTCTCTTCGGTGGTATGCGAGCTCTTCTGTTTCTGCCTGGTAAGCATACAGCGCATCGGAAACTTCTCTACCGGCCTGTAGAAGGGTTTTCTTAAAGCTTAATAAGGCCCGTTGTCGTTGCGTTTTGGCCACCTCATATCGGGTCTTTAGCTTTCTTCGATTCAAGAAGGGTTGCGTGATTCCATTTGCTAGCTCGGAAAACGAGGAGCTGGCATCAAACCACTCTTCAAAAGTTGAACTCTTTAAGCTCCTGGTTGCAGATAGGGTAAAGGAAGGGTAAAAATTACTTCTCGCCACATTGGTCAGTTCAAAAGCATGGACCAATTGGTACTCTGCTGCGATGACATCTGGACGGTTTCTCAACAGAAGCGCAGGCAATCCCAAATACGGATTGATATCGATGCGCTCGTCTTTTAAATGGGAGCGTTTCCAATTTTTTGGCGTTTCTCCCAAGAGAATGCTCAATGTATTTTCTGTTCTGAAAATGTTCGCTTTTAAGTCTATCAACAAGGCTTGAGCCTGGTGTAACTGCCCTGCGTATTGGCCCACGGCTACCCGATTGGCTCGTCCGGCAGCTTGTAAAACTTTAATCGTCTCTAGGGCTCTTCGTCTGAACGCAAGTGCTTTCTCGGTTACTTTCAGCTTTGCATCTAAACTTAGAAGTCGGTGATACGCAGTGGTTATATCTGCGATGAGTTGGGTTTTTACCGCTTTTTGGGCAGCGGCGCTTTGCAGATAAGAAGCCATATAAGCGCGCTTGTTGCTTCTAATTTTCCCCCAGATATCCGCTTCCCAAGAGAACAGGCTCGATAATTCAAATTGATCGAAGCGATCTGTCCCCAAATCCTTTAGACGAGCAGCTTCCTGGGTGTTTTCCGATGCATGCGATCGCTTGGTATGGGTATTTCCCGTAACAACGGGTAAATAGCCGGACTTGCCCTGTTTGGCATATGCTTTGGCAGCCAGAACGCTTTGAATGGCCATGCGAATATCGATGTTATTTTCCAAGCCTTTTTCAATATAGCGCACCAAATAGGGGTCTGTAAAAACAGACCGCCAAGAGATATCTGCCATCGATAGGCTATCGGCCGGTATGCGATCGGTTCGATATAAATTCTGGGTTTCTTCAAAATGGGGCCTTTTATACGTCTTGGCGACAAAGCAACTCTGCACGCCTATCACAAGGGCAGCCAGAACGACAATTTTAATTAGAATTACCTTTTTAAATATCACAGTGCAAAAGTGTTTCTTTCTGTCGGCTTGCCTGAAATTTTTTCCTGTGAACACTGGAATGAAATGTAGCGCATGGGAATGGCAAATATACCGCTTTAAGTAGAATTACCTTTTTAAATATCACAGTGCGAAAGTATCCCTTTCTGTCGGCTTGCCTGAAATGCGCTCTTGTAGCCACTGGAATAAGATGTAGAGCATGGGAATGACGAATACACCGCTCAGCGTACCGATCAATAAGCCGCCCGCGGCGCCCGTACCGATTGAACGGTTGCTTAAGGCACCTGCACCGTTGGCGAATACAAGTGGTATTAAACCCGAGATAAAGGCAAAAGAAGTCATTAAAATAGGGCGCAAACGCGCTTTGGCACCATCAACAGCCGAATCCAACAACGTTTCGCCATGGCGTCGTCGCTGTATCGCAAATTCCACGATCAAGATGGCGTTCTTCGCGAGTAAGCCAATCAACATGATAATAGCAATTTGGAAGTAAATATTGTTTTCTAAGCCCATCGCTTTTGTTGAAAAGTAGGCTCCAAAGATCCCCAGTGGCATTGAGAGTAATACGGAAAAGGGCAATAGATAACTCTCGTATTGTGCAGCGAGCAAAAAGTACACGAATGTTAAGCAAAGGATGAAAATCAAAGTGGTTTGGTTGCTTGCACGGATCTCTTCACGTGTAATCCCTGAGTATGCGATATCGTACTCAGCGGGCAGATTTTTCGCTTCTCGTTCGATGATGTCGATGGCATCACCACTGCTGAATCCGGACTTCATCCCTACTGTAATTGCAGTGGAGTTGAAGAGGTTGAATCGGGTCAACGATTGCGGACCATATATGCGGTGCAAGCTCACGAATTGTGTAATGGGTGCCATTTCACCATCGCCGGTTCTCACGTAGAGTTTGTGTAAGTCGCTTTCCGTAGCCCGATCTTGGGGTAAGGCCTGGATATAAACCCTGTATTGTTTACCAAAGCGGGTGAAATCCGATGCGTAAATGCCACCGATATAACCCTGTAGCGTTGAGAATATACGGCTTATGGAAACGCCTGAGGCTTTGGCTACCGGAACGTTTACCGTCATTTCGTACTGGGGGTATTCGGCATTGAAAGATGATTTCGCATATTGTACCCCCGGGTGTTTCATCAAGGACCGAATGAATGCCTGATTCGTCTGATCCAATTTGGAAGATGCGCCGCCATATCGGTCCAATAAGTTCACCTCAGCACCTGATGAAATACCGAAACCGGGAATGCTCGGCGGCGTAAAGAAAACGATACGGGCCGCTGGTATGCCAGCTGCAATGCGGAATAGCTTTTTTTGTATGGCGTCGACTGAGAGCGAATCCGCTCGACGCTCAGACCAATCTTTTAATTTTATAGTTTCCATGCCGTATCTACTGCCATATCCACTGAAACTATATCCGCTAACCACGCCTACTTCATCTACACCCGGCAAATCTTTTATCTTGTCGTACAACTGCTTGGTTACTTCACGTGTACGATCTAAAGAAGCGCCGGCGGGTAGTTGGATATCGGCTACTACAAAGCCTATATCCTCCTTGGGGATAAATCCGGTTGGAGTCGTGTTTGCAGTCCACCCTATTCCGACACAAGCGAGGGCTAAGATGACCGCTGTGACCCATTTGTTGCGGTATAAGAAATGCAATGCTTGCCCATATCTGTGAACGGTAGCCTTGAAACCGCGGTTAAAGCCTTTGTAAAAGCGATGTAAGAACCCTTTCTCTCTGTCTTCGCGATCGATGTTGGGTTTTAAGAACAGCGCACAGAGCGCTGGACTCAGGGTTAATGCGTTAACCGCGGAAATCAGAATGGCAAACGCTATCGTAATGCCAAACTGTTTGTAGAATACCCCGGTTGGACCTCGGATGAAGGTTATCGGCAGGTATACCGCTGCCATGACTAAGGTAATGGAGATGATGGCTCCGAAGATTTCATGCATGGCCGTCAATGTGGCGTGCTTGGAGGTCTTTGCGCCTTGGTCTAATTTGGCGTGAACCGCCTCAACTACTACAATCGCATCATCCACGACAATCCCAATGGCTAGTACCAGCGCAAATAGGGTCAAGAGGTTAATCGAGAAACCAAATAAATTCAGGAAGAAGAAGGTGCCCACGATAGAAACCGGAACGGCAAAGGCAGGAATTAGCATGGAACGAAGATCTTGTAAGAAGATGAACACTACGATGAGTACCAGTATGAATGCTTCGAGAAGCGTATGAATCGCCTTATCGATAGATGCGTTTAAGAAATTGCTGACATCGAATGGAACTGAAACTTTAAACCCGGGCGGGAAGCCTTTTTTCAGTTTGTTTAATTTGCCCTTGATTTGTGCAATGACTTCTCGTGCGTTGGATCCCTTAACTTGATTGATCAGCATCATGCTACCTGGGTATCCTGAGGCGGTTAACTTTACACCGTAGGATTGCGCACCCAATTCGATATCTGCTATATCTCTCAATCGCAAATACTGGCCATCGCTTAGTGCTTTGATGATGATGTCTCTATATTGCTTTTCGGTTTTGAGACGCCCCGCATATTTAATCGTGTAAGAGAACGATTCGCCGTTGTTCTGGCCCAATGAACCGGCCGCGGCTTCTACACTCTGCTCCTTTAATGCAGCGATAACATCTGAAGGAACCAAATGATACACGGCGAGCTTTTCCGGTTTAAGCCAGATGCGCATGGCGTATTTTTCTCCGGGATACACTTGAATATCTCCCACACCGTTTACCCTTTGTAGGGCTGGAATTACGTTGATCCTTAGATAATTCTGTAAATAGGTAGAGTTGTAATCTGTATTTGTGGTATAAAAATCGATAAATGCCAAACTGCTGCTCTGTCGCTTTTTCACTACGACCCCGGTTTGTTTTACTTCGGCGGGTAGCAGTCCGTTGGCTCTGGCCACGCGGTTTTGTACGTTTACCGCGGCGATGTTCGGATCGACACTTTGATTGAAATATATGATAATGTCTGCACTGCCATTGTCTCTTGCCGTAGAGGTGAGGTAAGTCATCCCTTCCACTCCGTTTATCTGCTCTTCAATTGGGACCACTACACTTTTCAGAACCGTTTCTGCACTCGCACCGGGATAAGTCGCTGAAACCGCAATCGTCGTCGGGGCGATATCCGGATATTGCTCCACGGGAAGTACGGTGATTCCCAGCACGCCTAGAATGAGTATGATGATAGAGATTGCAGTGGATAATACCGGCCTCTCTGTAAATGTTTTTAACATGGTTGTGGTACGGTCAGATTATTTGAATACGGTTTCCGGTTGCTTGGCCATGCTATCAAAGGCTACTTCTCGAGGTGTTATCGGTGTGCCGTCTCTGAGTTTTTCAATTCCTTTTGCAACGATTTTATCCCCTTCTTTTACACCCGCACGGATCGCGTATAAATTATCGGCCCCTGCTTGGATGCCTACAGCGGTAGCCCTTGCGCGGTTATCCGACGAGACCTTATATACATAGGTTTGCCCTTGCTGCTCATAGGTTGCGTTTTGCGGTACAACCACTGTATTCTCGTAAACGACCGGTATTTTTATGATCCCGCTGTTGCCATCGGCGATGAGGTGGTTGGGATTATCGAGAATCGCTCTGAAACGCACGGTGCCTATACGGGGGTTGATTTGCCCGGTTGCGGTTTGAATTTTACCTTTCCGTCCGTAGGTTTCACCGCTTGGCAGTATTAAAGACACCCCCGGGAGGTTTTTAATCTTCTCTGAAAGGCTTTTTCCTTTCGTATTTTGTAAAAAGTTTAAATAATCGACTTCACCCATGGAAAAGTAAGCGTACACGCGATCGATATCCGCAACCCTCGTCAGTGGGGTTTGGTCATTGGGCCCCACTAAGGTGCCTTCTCTAAAAGCTATGGCACCCACAAAACCGTTTACGGGACTTTTTATATTGGCATAGGCTATATCGGCGACGATGCTGTTGTAAATGCTCTTTGCGCTCTCGAGATGAGCTCTGGCGATTTCCAGTTGAACCGGACTTACAATACCGCTTTCCACCAGTGGAACCAACTCGTCTACTTCTATTCGTGCGGAATGGACCTTTGCATTGGCGGCATCTGCATCTTGGCTGAGCGATTGGGTTTCCAATTGAAACAGCGGCTGACCCTTGTGCACGCGCTCGCCCTCATCGACTAAAACCTTTTTTATGTAACCTTGTACCTTGGCTCGTATATCACTATATACAACGCCTTCTATATGGGTGGGATAACTCTTGTAGGTGGTAAGCGTTCTCGTGGGAACTTCTATTACGGGATAAGAAGGCTGCTGGGCAACTCGCTGCTCGTTTGGGTTACAGCTCGAAAGGCTTATGGCCAGGCCGAAAAGGAAATGCTTTGCATAGGGGATTGCTCTCATTATCTACGCTGGATTGGTGTTGGATTGGACGCTCGTTATTTACGATCAATTGGGTGCAAAGATAGTACTTGCTCAAGAATGGTGCCTAAATAAAGAATTCGTCCTATTGCTCGCCTTTTTGAAGAGTTGGGTTTTCGGGTTGGGAAACTATTTTTATGTCGTCTTGCTCCTTAAAACCGAGAGGACATCCCTGCGCTCCAGCTGCGACCTGAGCTTCTCTCAGCCGTAGCGTCCCAGTCTATAAGCCCCGCTCCCTCATCTCTCAATGCCCTGTGTCTTATTGTGTTCGGGTCGCTTATCGCTGCCGCGGCCCCAAGAGGCGTATAAACGTTGGACAGGCTGAGGTTTTTATCGATGTGGTAGCCCCAGTTGAAGTTGGCTATCGGACTGCTGTAAAAGTGTGTTCTTTCAGATGGATACCGCCCATTCCGGTAGCCGTAATTCCCCTTGTGTTTTCGCCCGTATTTCAGCAGTGTCTGTACGGGTTGTGCATAGTTTTAGGTCGTGCTGCTGCGGAGCGCCAAAAATCGTGAAATTGAACGGGTGTTTCACACTAAGTTTACAGTCGATGGATAATAAGATAGGCGAGTGATTAAACCATGACTACACGGGCGCCTGGCTGTTGGTTTCGTCTATCGCTGTTCCACTGATAACGCCTTGTGCCATAACGGCGGCTGCTGTGAGAAAAAGAGAACAACCGAATAAAAGTCTTATGGTGCCGCTTCTATTCATCTCGGTAAGGCTTAATTTTTCAAGGGCAATTCAGTGTTATTTAGATCGAGGACAACCGCGCAAAAGCCTTGTAATGGTGTTTGTATTCACGTTGGTAAGCCTTGATTTTTCGAGCGCAAATTTATAATTATTTAGATTTAATAAAAATAAACTCTCCTACCTTCGAGCGCTTTGATTTTCACGACTTATAAATTTTTACCGCCAGGCTTTGTATTGCGCTATCAACCCGATTGTGCTGCTGTCAGAGGTGTCGACATCTCGATTCAAATCCAGTTCTGATAAGACTTTTTTGGTTAAACGCTTACCGAGCATCACGCCCCACTGATCGAAGGAATAGATATTCCATATCACCCCTTGTACGAATACCTTGTGTTCGTATAAAGCCACCAGTTGACCCAATGAGTCGGGCGTTAGCTTTTTGAATAAAATGGAATTCGTAGGCCGATTCCCTTCAAAGCGCTTAAATGGGGCTAACGCCTCGGTTTGGTCTCGCCCTTTGAGCCCTCGCGCGGCTTGGGTTTGGCCAAAGGCTAGGGCCTGGGTTTGGGCTAAAAAGTTGGCCAGTAGCTTGGCGTGGTGGCCCCCGATGGGATGTGAGGGAATTGCCGGCGCTAAAAAATCGCAGGGAACGAGCTGGGTCCCCTGGTGTAAGAGCTGGTAAAAGCTGTGTTGCCCATCGGTGCCCGTTTCCCCCCATACGATGGGACCGGTCGCATACCCGATCCGATTCCCGTTGCGGTCTACCGATTTTCCATTGCTCTCCATAGCGCCTTGCTGCAGGTAGGCGGTAAGGCGGTGCAGATGTGGGTCGTAGGGCAAGACAGCTTGGGTCTCAGCGCCAAAAAAGTTGTGGTACCAAATGCCGAGTAGCGCCATGAGCACGGGCATATTTCTTTCAAAGGGGGTTTGCGCAAAATGCAGGTCCATTTTGTAACCGCCCTTTAGAAATTCTTCGAATCCGTCGAAGCCGATAGCGAGGCAGACCGGCAGTCCGATCGCGCCCCAGATGGAATGGCGACCACCCACCCAGTCCCAAAGCGCAAATACCTGCGCTTGGGCAATTCCAAAATCTAAGGCAGCTCGTTCATCGGCAGAGATCGCTGCGAAGTGCTTTGCCATTTGAGGTGTGCCGGCACGCTGAGCAAACCAATTGCGCGCCGTACGGGCATTGGTCAGCGTTTCCTCGGTAGTAAAGCTTTTGGATGCCACGATAAACAGGGTGGTTTCCGGACTTAATCCCTGTAGCGTCTCTGCGATTTGCGCCGCATCTACACTCGATACAAAGCGGATGCGGAGCCGAGTCCTATAATGTTTCAGCGCTTCGGTTACCATGGCCGGACCGAGGTGCGATCCACCGATACCGAGGTGTACCACATCCGTGATGGGCTTTCCAGAATAGCCCTTTTGCGCGCCTGTGATCACCCGTTGGCTAAACGCTTTCATCTTTTCTAGGACGCTGCGGATTTCAGCGGTGATGTTTTTCCCGTTGACGAAGCGGGGCCGGTCTCCAGGGTTGCGCAATGCCGTGTGAAGTGCGGGTTGATTCTCGGTTTCATTGATCACATCACCGGAGAACTGGCTTTCGACAGCTTCCGGCACCTGGCACTCCTCAGCCAACGACAGGAGCAGCCGCAGGGTTTCCGCCGTGATTAGGTTCTTGGAGAAGTCGAAGAGTATATCCGCTGTTTTGCAGTGAAATTTCTCAAAGCGACGCGTGTCTTTAAACAGCTCCCTCAGCTGTGTACGCCTCATCTTTACCGCATGCGCTTGGAGCTTTTGCCAACTGCTCGTCTCTGTGGGGTTGATCTTGGGTAATGCCATGGTAGAGCGATTCGCCATGCGCGTTATTTAGAAAACCGTATGGGATGTGCCAAATTTTTAAATTCTACCAAGTCCGCGCGTAAAGAGCCGGCTGCGAGCTTGGCCTCGATGCGGATGGGGATGCGATTCTCATCTCGGGACACATAGATGAGAACCCCTTCTCGGTCTTTAAAAACACGTCCGTCCGCTACCAGTGGTCGTACTTTTAAACAGTTGATCCGACCGAATCTCGTCTTGACCCGATCGGCTGCCAGTACCTTTATTTTAAAGGCATAAGGCCGGTTGTCAAAAAATAGGTTTAGCCCCAATTCAGCACCTACCTGCAAACGGCTTGCTTCGACGTTTCTCAAAAAGTAAAAAGCCGATATCATATCCTGCACCTTTGCCGGTAAGGAAAACTGTCGTACCGTATTCTTTTTGATGTTCTGGACCCTAGCTATTCGCTCCGCCTGCTGAAAGTCGATGCGTATATCCTTGGTGTACCGGCCTTCGCGGATGCGGCGGACGAAACGCCTGGGCCAATCGTTATCGGGATCGATATAAGTCTCATAGCGGTCTGCAACCTTAAAAAACAGGTGGACTAAGCCGGTGCTATAGCCGAGCCCTTGCGCATGGATGTACGTCTTACCGTCAATGGTGCGCTCATCCAGCGTTAAATTGACAAAACCCGCGCTTAGAATCCCGTAATGGATTCGGTAACGCAAGAATTCGCCGACTCGATAGGCCGCTTGTCTCCCCTCTGCAGCGTTCGGTTTTTTCGGCTGTTGTGTCTGCAAGAGCAAGGTGGGCAGGAGCAAGAGGCTGCAGCTGATTTTTTTCATGGTGACCACACTTGGGATAAGCGCAAAAATATCTCAAAAGTAAAAAAGATTCGCTATTTATTGAGCTTGTATAGCGATTGGGTAAAAAATCTGGGGTCGGCTCCAATTGCGCGACAAGCGCACTGCCACGACCCCCTGTGAAAGGCTCAACGCAGCTGCGGAAAGCCTTCAAATTCAAATGTGTAAAAAGGCCTTGTGATCTCTTGGGTTGCAAAGGGTTGTCCCTTGATTTTTAGGATGGGGATAAGGTTTTTTAAGAATCGGCCCTTCAGCACCTCGGATAGCTGTCCGCTGTTCAACTCCGGCATGTAGATCCGGTCGAAAGCATCGGTGATCTCCTTTAAATCCGCTGGCAGGGGATGCAGATGGGTCAGGTGCAAATGCGCTACCCTTTTGCCCGCTTTCCGCAGCTCGCGAACCCCTGATCGGACCGTACCATAAGTGCTTCCCCAGCTGAGGTAGAGCGCATCATCTCGCCAATCCCCCTCTTCGAGCTGTAGTTTGGGATAGTCCTCAGCTATTCGCTCCACTTTTCGCCGGCGGATGCCGACCATATTTTGATGGTTTTCCGGATCATATGAAACGCAGCCGGTGTCCGCTGCCTTTTCCAAGCCTCCGATGCGGTGTTGTTTTTCCGGTTCGCCCGGAACGGCCCAATCCCGTACCAGATTTTCATCTCGCAGATAGGGCAAAAAGCCTTTTCCACTTGGGTTTACATCTTTGCGCTTTTTTAGAACGGTCAAGTCCGCCACCCTGGGAACCCGCCAGGGTTCCGATCCATTGGCCAGGTAGGCGTCGGATAATAAAATCACAGGCGTCATATGGTCCATGGCGATCTGGGCCGCTTCTAAGGCTTTGTCGAAGCAGTCGGCCGGTGATTTGGCTGCTAAGACGGGTAGGGGGGCTTCCCCGTTTCTTCCGTATAGCGCTTGCATCAAATCCGATTGCTCGGTTTTGGTCGGCAGACCGGTGGAAGGACCGCCGCGCTGCACATTGACGATGACTAGGGGTAGCTCCAGCATGACCGCGAGCGCCATGGCTTCTGCTTTGAGCGCTATGCCAGGCCCTGAGGAAGCGGTTGCCGCCAGGCTTCCGCCAAAAGCAGCGCCGATTGCCGCCGATATGGCTGCGATTTCATCCTCTGCCTGAAAGGTCGTAACCCCATAGTTGGGGTGTTGAGACAAAAAATGTAAAATATCTGAAGCGGGGGTAATCGGATAGCCCGCGTAGTACAAACCGCGGTCGGCTCGATGGGCTGCTACTACCAGCCCCAAGGCCAGCGCTTGGTTGCCGGTCACGTTGCGATACCGGCCTTTCTTCATCTCGGCGGGCTCGATCTGGAAACGGTAATGCACGGCCTCCATCGTTTCGCCGTAGTGGTAGCCGGCTTGTAGCGCTTTTAAATTGGCGTCGCGCAGGGCCGGCTCCTCGCGGAATCTTCGGTTCAAATATGCTTCTGTATGGAATAGATCTCTGTGGTACAACCAGTAGACGAATCCCAGTGCAAACATATTTTTAGCGCGCGCTTTCTCTTTGACACCCAAAGGCTCGTCTTTCAAGGCTTCTCGGGTCAGGGCGGAAATGTCGATTTCATAGCATTCAAACGCATCTCTTAAGGCTGTCGTCAACGGTGTTTCCCCGTATTCGGCCAGGCTTAGATTTTTCCGGTCAAAACCGGATGTATCGACGATTAAAACGCCTCGGCGCTTCAAGTGGTCGATATGGTTTTTCAAGGCTGCTGCATTAAAGGCGACCAGTGCGTCACAGGCGTCGCCGGGGGATAGAACAGCCTCGCTGCCAAAGCGAATCTGAAAGCCCGACACGCCGGCAGTCGTCCCTTTGGGGGCGCGGATTTCAGCCGGAAAGTCGGGAAAGGTGCGCAGGTCGTTTCCATGGTGTGCGGTGGTTTGCGTGAATTGGCTTCCAGCGAATTGCACACCATCCCCCGAGTCACCTGCGAATAAGATGATCGCTTGTACTGCTCTTTTGGAAGTCATGCGCTTACTAGCTGCTTACGACCTTTTCAATTTCGGGCGCGTGTTTCTTGATGGTGAATTCCACACCGGATTTAAGTGTCATTTGGTTGACAGTGCAGTCCACACAGGAACCCTCCAATGCGACTTCTACCACTTTTCCCTTAATCGACTTTAGCCTGATGTCGCCACCATCTGACTGCAAGAAAGGGCGAATTTCTTCCAACGCCTTTAAAACGCGGTCTGCTAGGTCTGCTGTGTTTTTCATCCCTGCTCTTTTACGGCGGCACAGCCAGCCTGTGTCGTTATTTTTACCGCTTCGGTAGGGGGTAAATTTCGGTTTCTCTCAGCCAGCTCTGCTAGGGTTCTCTTCGTGATTTGCGCAAAGGCCTGCTGAGCCGCGGTCTCTTTTTGCAAAGCCGTCGGATAGCCCACATCGGACGCCTCACGAATGCTTTGCTCCAATGGAATTTCTCCCAGAAAAGGCACGTTTACTTCTTCTGCCAAGCGCCTGGCTCCGCCGCTGCCGAAAATGTAGTATTTGTGATCCGGCAATTCAGCCGGGGTAAAGTAGGCCATGTTCTCGACGATGCCCAGGACGGGCACCTGAATGGCTTTCATCTCGAACAGCAATACGCCCCTGCGGGCATCAGCCAGCGCCACGGGTTGCGGTGTACTCACGATGATGGCACCGTCAATCGGTACTTCCTGAACGATGGAGAGGTGGATGTCACCGGTCCCCGGTGGCAGGTCGATTAACAAAAAGTCCAACGCCCCCCAATGCGCATCGCGAATCATCTGATTCAAGGCTTTGGAGGCCATGGGCCCGCGCCATACGACGGCTCGATCCGCGCCAGCAAAAAAGCCGATGGACAGCAATTTGACACCATAGCTCTCGATGGGGCTCATCTTATTTTTTTCACCAATGCGAACCGAGGTGGGACGTGCGCGGGGGACATCGAACATCGCCGGCATGGAGGGACCGTAAATATCCGCGTCCAACAGGCCGGTTTGGAATCCCATCCCGGCTAGCGTAACCGCCAAGTTGGCCGTAACCGTGGATTTTCCGACTCCACCTTTTCCAGAAGCGATGGCGATTATATTTTTGACGCCGGGTATAGCACTTCCCTTAATCGGCGGCTTTTCTGTGGCTTTCACCTCGATATGGGTCGTCACTTTCACCTCGGGATCAACCGCTGTGTGAATCGCCTTTGAAACCACCGCTGCTAATCTCCTTCTCGCGTGTAGGCTGGGGTTGGCGATCACGAGATCCAAAATCACTTCCTCGTCCCTGATCTGAATGTTTCGCAAAGCCTTGGAGATTGGCCTACGCTCGTGGTGACCAGGTACGGAAACCCCTTCGAGCACCTTGACGATCGCTTCCTCTTTCACAATACAAAGTTACGATTCCAAATGCAAACCACCTATTTATGCTCGTTTGAACACTCAGCATAAGCGTCAAAGGGAAGAGACGGAATGCAAATCGGTGTGAAAATATGTGCTTTCTCCTTATTGGAATCGGGGTGGGGACTGGGGTGTCAATAAAATCCAGCACTTTGTATGAGCCGTGTGCCGAGGCGGACTGAAAAGTGGGTATTTTTTGTTTCCGCGCCGTGTTCATTGACAAAAATCTAACGATAGAGTTGATCAAACCGCGACAGTCTGCAAATCGGAAGACGTCTTTTTGGCGTTTATCCCTGTGAGCGGTTTTAAAGAGTCGGCCTGAGATCGGGATTTATCTTTTTGTTCTTTATGCTATGTAATTGTAATCATGTGAGAATGTCGTTTGCTTTTTTGATTTTGACTTCTTGTGTCCGCCTGGAAAAGTGGGGCTTTATTTTTCCGCTTCGCTTTGGCGATTTAAAGGACCGGTCTTATTTTTTGGTGTTTGACTATGCTGTGTTTCGGGTGTAAAATCTCAATGCCGGCGTTGCGACCCACTCGGCATAGCACTGCCTTGGAGCGAATCTAAAAGGGCTTATTTTTTGTTTTCAGTTGGCGGCCTAAAAAGGAGCTGTTTTTGGCCCTTGACCTTTTGAGGCAGTTTGAAAAAGGGAGCTTATTTTTTTACATCTGTCTCTGTGGGAGGAGGTGAAAAGGCAGGTTCTATTTTATCTCTATGGCGCATTTAAAAAGGGGCTTTTATCTGTCTGTGTATGGCGGTTTGGAGGGGGGCTGTCTTTTGATTTTGTCTCTGAGGGAATCGGTTTAAAAAAAGAGGGATTTACTTTTTGTTCTCAGTTAGCCGTTTGAAAAGGGGCTGCTTTGTCTTTGTCCCGGATGATATCTTTAGGCATCCAGGTTTTTTTGCTTCTTTGCGTGCCGGGTTAAAAGGGGCTTGTCTTTTGGTTTTGTCCTGTGCTCAGCCATGCCGCGGCTTTTATTGCACAGCCGAGTTTAAAACACCACTTTTATTTCTTTGTGCTCGTCCTGCATGAGGTCAGCCTAAAAGTCCTGTCTCATTTTGTGTCTTTCCCCCAAGGGATTCAGCTTGAAAAGAGCGGCCCATTTCCTTACCTCTTGTCCTTAACGGGATTTTTAGATTCTGATACCTCCTCGTCTTCCTGTTCACTAAATGTATCGTATTGAATGACCTGAACGCCGAGTTTTACGATTTTAGAATCTTCGCCTTCCGACTCATCGACCAGAGTCCAACCGATGGAGTTACTGCCCCAATCCAAACCCAATACTCTTTTCATCTCTTTGGTTTTTTAAAATTATACATTACCTTTACCCTCAGCCAATGCAACTCACAATAAAGATTACCCCGTTGTGAAAACATTGAGTTCAGGGCGGCGAAAGGCGCCTTGTACTTTGCCCGAAAAAGCCCAGTTTAAGCATTTGTGACCAACCATGAATAAAAGCCTTTGAAGAGATGGATTTTCTACTGGTGCTATTGGTTTTAATCGACAAGCATGTATCTATTCAAGTCTAGAGAGTTCTTATCCTCTTTGTGCTCGCTCTATTGGTTTAAGAGAGCTTGCTCCTCCCTGTAGTCAGCTATGCCAATTCGTATTTCTGTTCCCATTTGACAGCCTGGAAGTGTGACTTGTCTTTTGATTTTTATCGCAGGGCAGTGGCAACTTTGTGGGGTATTTTACAGCGTCTTGAGTGGGGTAGCGGTAGTGCATTGAATCGGTTTGAAAGGGGACTTGGTTTTTGTCCTATGTGACCGCCTGAAAAGGGGGCATTCCTTTGAGTTCAGCCTGAAGGGGGTTATTTTTTATTCATCTGTGCATAGCGCTCTAAAAAGGGGGCTTTTATCTCTTTCCCGCGGTCGATCACCCCGACTCGTACGCAGCCCCGACTCATCCGCAGGGGGTATAGGTGATTAAACCAGACCAGCGATGAGACCCAAGCATTTACCAAATCGGCCTTTGTCCATTGCAGTACTGAGACTGGGCTTAAACCTGTATGAGTGATACCCTTTGCTGCGTGTGGATTCGGGTTAGCATCTGAAAGAGAGAAAGCAGAACCTTCATTTGCGGCTTTTACGACAGGGAGTTAAAGGTGTTTTGCCGGATCCCAGAAATGCTTTTGGAAGTCCACCAGCTGATCCTTTTCTACCCTTAGACCCTCGTTTTCCAACAGCTGTTGCATGAGGTTGGGCGGGCAGAAATGCATCTTGCCCGTGAGCAGCCCCTTTCGGTTTAGGACCCGGTGTGCGGGCACATCGGGAAGCACGTGACTGGCATGCATCGCCCAGCCCACCATCCGGGCGGAGCGGGCGCTGCCCAAATACGCCGCTATGGCACCGTAGGAAGTGACGCGCCCCTCGGGTATCTGACGGGCCACTTCGTAAACGCGTTCGAAGAAGGTCTGGCTTTTGCTATTCAAAGTCGCAGTTTAAAGGCGAGGTATCTTATCGGTTTGTCTGCCGATAGGTACATCCGTTCGTAAAAGGTCTGTATCGAAGTGACGACACCCAGGTCTGAGGCTGTGCGGTACAGGTCGTGGCTGGCGTACGAGATGGCATGTCCCTGCGCCTGTAAGATGCCCAGGGTATAGCCGTACAGAAATTCGCTATCCGTCTTGAGGTGAATCACCCCTTCCGGTCTCAAAATCTTTTGGTATCGGCGTAAGAAATCGGGATGGGTCAGTCGGCGTTTGCTGCGCCTGTATTTGATATGCGGGTCGGGAAAGCTCATCCATATCGCATCTACTTCGGCGTGGCCGAAAGCCCTGTCGAGCAATTCGATCGGGATGCGCAGGAAGTGGGCATTGGTGGTGTGGTTTTCCAGCGCTGTTTTGGCTCCTCGCCAAAGGCGTGCCCCTTTGATGTCGACGCCGATAAAGTTCTCATCCGGGTGTTTTTCGGCCAGTGCTAAGGTGTATTCCCCCTTGCCGCAACCGAGTTCGAGCGTGATGGGATTTTGATCCTTAAAATAGGCCGCACGCCAGGCGCCCCGCAGCGCAAAAGCACCGCTCAGCAGCTCCTCGCGTGTGGGTTGCAGTACATTGGGAAAAGTCTCGTTTTCCCTGAAGCGCCTCAGCTTGTCTTTGCCCAAATTCCATTTTTCTACAAAAGTATAAAAGGATGCTTTTTTGCTTGCCTTCCAGCATAAAAACAAGGGACGAGACCCGTTCGGATGGATAAAAATCAGCAGGACTGAGCTGATGAAACAAGGCTTATCGGTAAAGACCGAAAATCATCAGTACCCGGGGTTTTGCGTCATCTTACCGCCCATGGCTTTTATTTGGGATACGGGAATGGGAAGGTAGTACTTCGGCGAGGGGAAACTTACGGTCTGAATGCTTCCTGTCGCGTTGGCCCCTCGTTTGATATCCAATTCATTTCGCCTCAGATCAAATAACCGATGCCCCTCAAAGAAAAACTCAAAACGCCGCTCTTTTAAAATATCGGTGAGCAGATGATCGCCGGTATCAGCGCTGTAATCCGCACCATCTCGCTCCGCCGCAAACCCGGTTAAATCCTTGGCAGCAGCGGCTGGATCGGTGTGGTATTCCGCTTCGATTTTGTTTAAATAGGCCTCGCTAATCCGCAACAACTTGAGGTTGGTAAACTGAAGAAACTTGGTTACGTAGTAGCCCCGGGGATCATCTCGGCTCCGTTCTTCGGCTTTTACAAACAAACCCCGACGTACATCGGCTGCAACCATGGCTTGAAACAAATCATCATAAGCCAAGTTTTGTCCATATGCTCCGCCTAATTTCCCAGGCAACAAAAAAGCATACAGATCGGTTGAATAACCGATTTCAAAAACGGTTTCGAATTGAAATTTTTCCCGTCCCCAGTATAGCTTATAATATTGCAGCGGCAAGATTTTTGGACCCTTATCGATAGCTACACTGGCGGCGTCAATGGCTTTTTCCCAATCTCGATTATACAGATACAGCCTGGATAACAAGAGCTGTACCGCCACGGGGCTGAGGTGAGTCACCTCTACTTCTCGATTCATCAATTTGAGCGCCTGGTTCAAGTCGGACTCTATATGCTGGTAAGTCTCTTCGAGAGACAGACGAGGCGACTCAAAATCAAGTGCACGCTCCGGGTCGACCAACGCAGTCACATAGGGAATACCCAGTGTATTTTGGCTGGTATGGGGGCTGGCTGCGAAGAAATCCACCAGGGTAAAGTGCGCCATGGCGCGCAATGCATAAGCCTCTCCAAGGTATTGATCATAGACTTTTTTATCCGCATCCGACAAACTGGCCCGGTCTGGGATTTTGCTGGTGATTATGAGGTTGGATTGCGCAATGGTATAGTACAAACCCGACCAAAGCTTTTTTATATCTTGATCTTCGGTCTGCCAAGAGAGATTGTAAAACGGCGTAAACCACCCTGAATTTTCACTGCTGATAAACATATTATCCGCTATCATATCGGGTAGTACTTCTACACGCGCGCCAAATGTCCAGGTGTTTGAAAGGGTGTGGTACGCGCCAATCAATGCGCGATTCATATCACTTAAATCTCGTATCGCATGGTCTAAAGTCGTCGCAGCAGCGGGTTTGTCTACTAAAAAGTCTTTGTTGCAACTCAAGATCAAAAGGCTTAGCACTGCCATGACCCGTGTGTTGCGATTGCATTTAAAAATTGGCTTTGTCATGGTTTCTCTTTTTTAAAAAGCGATATTAACACCCATACCGCAATACTTCATGATGGGTTGGGTATAATTGTAATAACCCGGTCCCTTCCATTGCTTGTGCTCCTTAAGCTGTTCATTTGCAACTTGGTTATTCCCGCATTCCGGATCGAAATACAAATCTTTATCAAAGGCATAAGTCCAAAGGTTGGTGGCCTTTACGTAAAGGGTAAGGTTGGTCAATTTCAGACTCTTCAATATCCTTTTGGGCAGTTGATAAGCCAACTGAATACTTCTCAGCCGGATAAAATCCCCATCGTATAAATACCGGCTTGACGGCATATCGGAATCTGCGATAATCCCATGGCCACTGGCCACATATTTGGGGTATTTGGCATCTCGATGCTCCTTTGTCCACCTATCTTTGAAGGCTCCTTCCCGACCCCCAGAAGCCAATTGTGCACCGTCGGTATCCGTATAATTACCCCAACCCTGATAGACTTGATAGCCTCCTTTGTAATCGAATAAAAATTGTAGCGAAAGGTTTTTGTACTGGAGGGTGCTGCTCACCCCCCTATATAACGCGGGATGGAATTGCCTTGAAAATATAGATCCGCTTTGTTATAGTCAGCAGTGGTTTTCGTCTCGGTGGAATCGGTGTACCAAAGGGGCCCGCCTGTATCGCGGTCAACCCCAGCCCAGCCTCGCATATCCCAGGTGCCCAACGCTTGCCCGATAGCGGGGGCTTTTCGATCTTTAAAGGTAATGCCACTTAAAAAAGAAAGCCCACCCAAGCCCGTCACCTCATTGTGGTTGATCGAAAGAACGGCCTTTGCATTCCAAGAAAAATCCCTTTTGCGGATGGGATTGCCGGAAAGGCTAAATTCGAATCCCCGGTTGACCAATTCGCCCCGATTTTGCAATTGCGAGCCAAAACCCGTAATCAAAGACAGAGGCAGGTCGAGCAACAGGTTGTAGTTCTCAGCGCTGTAGTAATCGAATACAAAGCGCAAACGCTGGCTGAAGACAGCTAAGTCCAAGCCCATATCGAATTCCCGTTTGGATTCCCAGGATAAATCGGAAACCCCAATGTCGTCCAGCACCAGTCCCGATTCTCTGTCATAAGGCACCGACTTAGTTTTCGAGAGGTAAGCAAAATTCCCAATTTCAGCATTGCCCACCACACCATAAGAAGCCCGTAATTTCAAGTCGTCGAAGAAATCACCGATAAAGTTTTCCCGATCGAGATGCCAGGCACCGTCAGACACCAAAAGATCGGATTTTTCTAACTGGAACGCCACACAGCGACAAAGAGACAGCCCCCTTTTAAACCCACCTCAAAAGAGCCGAGCCAAAAACCAAGCCTTTTTAACTACCAAACGGGAACGGACAAACAGCCCGATTGCTCAAACACACACAAACAAGGCTACTTTTTAAACCACCCCGGTTTGAGTCTGCGATAAAATCAGCTGCGCTGACTTCCACAATATGAAGTCATATTTATAATTGTCAAACAGGGAATGAAGAAATGAGAATCCCCTTAGAGCTGCCGACTGAGAACAAAAAACCAGGGCTGACCTTTCACATAGACCGCGTTAATAGGGTTAGTCGGTAAGGGTCAAAGATAAGATCTTAGCCTTTTCCAAAGAGAAGCTGAACTGAGACCCTTTGCCCAGCTCGCTCTCTACGCGGATTTGTTCGCCATGGGCTTCGAGAATGTGTTTTACGATGGCGAGCCCCAGTCCCGAGCCACCGCCTTTGTTTCGGTTGCGGCTTCTGTCGGTGCGGTAAAAGCGTTCAAAGATTCGGGATAGGTGCGCTGGGGCTATGCCTTCCCCATCATCGGCTACGCGCACCCATATCTTGTCGTCATTCTCTTGTATGGAGAGGGTTGTACGCCCTTTTTTGCGGCCGTGCTCGATGGCGTTGACCAACAGGTTGATGAGTACCTGTTCGATTCGATTCAGATCTGCAAAGACGCGGATCGGAGCCGCATAGGATTTATCGAATCGCAATTGGTTCTTTGACTTTTCCGCTTTCACTTCGGTCATTTCAATGACCTCCTGGATGAGGGTGACGATATTGAAGTCTCGTTTTCGCAGGCGTACAGAACCGGACTCCAGCTTGGCGATCAGGCTCAGATCTTCGATGATGTAAATGAGGCGGTCGAGGGATTTGCTCACCCGATGCAGATAAGCGTCTCGTATGGATTTATCGTCTAATGCGCCTTCCATGAGCGTGAGTAGGTAGCTCTGTGCCGTAAACAAAGGTGTGCGCATTTCGTGTGCCACGTTGCCTATGAATTCGCGCCGGTAGTTTTCCCGGTCGCGCAGACCCCTGATCTCCTGTTTTTGCAATTCGTCGATTCGCTTGATCCGTTCGCTGTAAAAGGCGGTTGTTTCATTTTTCAGCTGTCGTCCGAGCGCGATGTAGAGGATGATGAAGCTCGCAGCAAACACCGCTGCGACGAGCAGCGCATAAACGATTGGAGGCGGCCCGACGCTGGAGATACGCGGCACGAGCATGGGCACCAGGGCCGAGAGGAGGCTTAACAAAAGGGAAACGACCAGTGGAAAGCGGTATTTTTTCAACTCTTACGACTTGCTCTCGAATTTGTAGCCCACGCCTTTTACCGTGTGTAACAAGTCATCACCCAGCTTTTCGCGCAGCTTTCTGATGTGTACGTCGATGGTGCGGTTGCCGACCACCACCTCCTTCCCCCAGACTTTTTCCAAGATTTCATCGCGCTTAAAAACCTTCTTCGGTTTGGAAGCCAACAGGCTTAGCAGCTCGAACTCCTTGCGGGGTAATGCGATGGTTTGATCATTTTGGGTGACGGTGTAGCGCTCGCGATCAATGGTCAAGTCACCCACTAGGAAATCGTCTTTTTGTCTTCCGATGCGCTTGAGCAGTACCTCGACCTTTTTTATCAAAACCCGAGGCTTGATGGGCTTGGTCATGTAGTCGTCTCCGCCTGCATCAAAGGCGGCCATTTGTGAAAAATCTTCGCTGCGGGCGGAGAGAAAGATCACCAGCGTATCGGCCAAGGATTCGTGCTGTCGGATTTGCTCACAGGCCTCAATGCCGTCCATCTCCGGCATCATGATGTCCATTAAAATGAGCTGTGGCCTATACTTCAGCGCTTTTTTTAGCGCCTCCCTGCCGTTTTTGGCCGTCTGTATTGAAAAGCCTCCCCTTTCGAGGTTGTATGCGATGATCTCCAATATATCGGGCTCGTCATCGACCAGCAATACCTCGAGCCTTTCTCTTTTCATGTCCTCGTCCCAAACCCTTGCAATATTAAGCAAAAATGCCAAACCCTGGAACAGGCGGCACGACAACGCAACCACAACGATTCCAGGATGGGCTAAGCGACCTAGATCAAGCACCCGAAACAGCAGTAGCTATAACTCTTTTAAAGGATATGAAACGAATCAGCACAACAACCAACCCAACCACAACAACCTGTTCACTGAACAAAGCAGCCCAATCAATCCAACCGGACCAACCCAATTAACACAAAGACACCGCAACCCATCCAACCAACCCAAGATCTACCCACACCCATCGCAGAAAAGACAAGTGTGAAAACCCGACAGATGGCAAC
>JANQLC010000035.1 GCA_028280815.1 Flavobacteriales bacterium
CGTCGTAAATTTTCTGTGACCATCGAATACACCTTCCAAGATCGTTGAAAAGCAAACCCATGCTTGGGTTAAACCCCTTTTGAGACCGTTTCAGTGCGGGAATACACAACACAGGGCAGCGGGGCTATGACCGCCCTGCAGTCCATCCGATAAATCGGATGGGTGTCATCGTCTTAAAGGTTTCACCTCCTAGCGAAAATTGCTTTACTTTTGGGCTTAAACAGCTGGGCCATGGCATGGCAAAAGCGCCTTACACTCGGGGAGTTTATCATCAAGCGCCAAAGGGATTTCCAATACTCGACCGGTGAGCTGACCCGACTCTTAAGCGCTATCAAATTGGCTGCCAAGGTGGTAAACCGCGAGGTGAACAAAGCGGGCTTGGTGGATATCATAGGTGCGGTGGGGGCGGAAAACACACAGGGAGAAATGCAACAAAAATTAGACGTTTTCGCACATGAAAAATTTGTTGGCGCCCTCTCCAATCGAGGGGTGGTCTGCGGGATTGCCAGTGAAGAAAGCGCGGATTTCATCCCTGTCGACTCGGGTGAAAATGACGGCCCGAGCAAATATGTGGTACTAATCGACCCACTCGACGGTTCATCCAACATCGACGTAAACGCCTCTATCGGCACTATTTTTTCCGTTTATCGCCGGGTGACAGCTGTGGATAGGAGTGTGGCACCCGCGGATTTTCTGCAACGCGGCGACCGGCAAGTCGCCGCCGGCTATGTGGTGTACGGTGCGGCAACCCTGTTGGTTTACACCACCGGAATCGGCGTAAATGGGTTTACCCTAGACCCCAGCCTGGGCAGTTTTTACCTGTCGCACCCCGATATACAGCTCCCCAAGCGCGGCGGGATTTACACCCTAAACGAAGGCAATTACAACTGCTTTCCCAAAGGGGTCAAAGACTACATCAAATACTGTCAAGGAGCCGGTGCAGACCGCCCCTACACCGCTCGATACATAGGTTCTTTGGTAGCGGACTTTCACCGTAATATGATCAAGGGTGGCATCTACATATACCCCAGCACCAGGCGAGCAGCCCAGGGCAAGCTCCGCTTGCTGTATGAATGCAATCCGATGGCCTTTATAGCTGAACAAGCCGGTGGGCTTGCCACAGATGGCTTTCGGCGCATCTTGGAAATCGAGCCGACTGGATTGCACCAACGCGTTCCCTTCTTTTGCGGTTCGCTCGAAATGGTTCAAAAGGCTGGAGAATTCATGCGAAATGCATGAAATATCAGACCTCTTTTAAGGCTTCCCACCCCTTTTTTTGGTAGCTTATCGCTGCTGATTTTGGGTTTTCACTCCTGTAGATGCCCCGTCCGACTATGATAAAGTCGGCACCGTGGTTTAATATGGCATGTCGGGACGAATGGTAGCCTTGTCCGGAGCCATCCCCCTGGGCTGCGCTGTGAACGCCCGGCGTGAATTTTAGAAATCGAGGCGGAATGGCTGCGCCTTGTGCCACGATGGCCACGATGGAATCCCCGTGTTGGTGGATGACGTTTAAAGCTTTTTTGAGGTAATCGGAGTCCGTAAGTGTATCGACCGTCGACATTTGAAGGATGGGCACCACAGCGGTTTGTCGATCTGTAGCCTGACTCTTAATCGCTTGGATGCTGCCGGCTCCAGCCACCACATGTGCGGTTATCAGCTCAGCCCAGGTCGCGATTTGGTGCACCCCGCCGCTAAACTGTAAGCCAGCCGTATGGCCTATATCTGCCAATTTGCGATCCGCAAAGAGCAAAAACTTCTTTTGAGCCGCCAATGCCCGTAATTCTTGCATCCATTCCAGCGAAAAATCTTCGACGATGTCCGCGTGGAGCTTCAAGGCGCAAATGTGATCCCCCACCTGGCCCACCAAGGCAAAAACCGCGTCCGCAGTCGTCAGGTCTGCGGCGCATATCAAATTCGTCTCTTTCTCCAAGGCGGTTTCCACCAACTTCTTCATGACGGGATGATGCGCAGTGCGGGTCCGGTCTGCCAAGCAGGGCCTTTTCTCCGCTTGGGCGCTTGTGGCATGGCTGTGTCTTACGAATCGCAATACCGATTCTGCGGCGGCCTTATCAAGCTTGCCATAGCGGTTGAAAACCGCCACAGCCTCGGTAATCCCAAACAGCGCGTGGATGTTATACCCCTTGGCTCGAAGCCATTTTTTGCCCCCTTGCTCCCGATCGATGACCACCAGAATCGCCTGGATCACGATACCCGCGCGTTCCAACTCATCGATGGTTTCCAACAGACTCTTACCACTGGTCACCACGTCTTCTACCAATAGGCACCCCTGTCCCGCTTCATAAACGCCTTCGACCATTTTTTGGGTGCCGTAACCCTTGTTCTCCTTTCGCTTGATGACCAATGGAATACCGCTGGTAATCGACATCACAGTAGCGATGGGCAGGGCTGCATAGGGGACGCCGCAAATCAGCTGTGCATCGCCATCGGGCAAGAGCTCGAGCAGGTGTTGGGAAAGCGTTTTTAACAGGGTGGGATTGGAGGCTAAGCCCCGTAAATCGATGTAAAAAGGGGATTCAATACCGCTTTTAAGGGTAAACCGGCCAAATTTAATGATGTCTAATTCGTACATCTCGAGCAGAAAGGCTTCTTTGGCAGTCATAAGGTGGAATTACCTTCAGCAAAGGTAAGGGTTTTTCATGCGCTTCGTAGCGCTGGCTTTTTCCCTAACTTTGTGTCCAAAGCCACTGATGCGCCCCACCGCAATTGAAACGGAGATCGGTCAAATCCCGCTGCAAAATTGTCTGTATAACGCCTCTGGGGCTAGGTGTACGACGGGGGAGGAGCTCGATTCCTTGGCGCGCGCGCCTACCGGGGCAGTGCTCGCCAAGAGCGCTACCATCGCCTATCGCAAAGGAAACCCCAAACCGCGATACCGAGACATCCCCTTTGGCAGCATCAACGCGATGGGACTGCCCAACCTCGGCATTGATTTTTATTTGGACTACGCTGCGGCTTTCTCGGCTGAAAAGCCGCTCTTTCTCTCGGTGGCAGGCTTGACCACCGCGGAGAATCACACTTTGCTGAAGCGAATTCAAAAGGCAGCCGGGGTAGGCGCTGTAGAGCTCAACCTCTCTTGTCCCAACATTCCCGGAAAGCCACAAACCGGATACGATGTGGCGCAGACGGAGCACTTGTTGCAAGGCGTGTTTGCGTTTTACGACAAACCGCTCGGCGTGAAGCTGCCCCCTTATTTTGATAGGGTGCATTTCGACCAGATGGCTGCCGTACTAAATCGGTTTCCCCTCGCCTTTGTCACCTGTATCAACAGCATGGGCAACGGCTTGCACATCGATGTGGAACGCGAAACCGCAAGCCTAAAGCCCAAAGGGGGCTTTGGCGGTATCGGTGGCTTATACGCCAAGCCCACAGCGCTGGCAAACGTAAACCGCTTTTACAAATTGCTGGACGGCATCCCCATCGTCGGTTGCGGGGGCGTGCAAACCGGAACAGATGTCTTTGAACACATCTTGTGTGGAGCCAGCGCTGTACAAGTGGGCACATCGTTGATGAAGGAGGGTCTCGCTTGCTTCACACGCCTAGGGGAAGAATTGCAATCGCTGATGCGTGAAAAAGGCTACGTACGAGTGGCAGACTTTAAAGGTAAGCTAAAATCCCTGTAGCGATATCAACCAAAGTGGGACACCCTAAAATAAAAGCTGCGCCACTCGGTACAGGCGTATAAGCGCGCGGCACAGCGATTGTCTCGTGGCTATGCGCTGAATAAAGAAACAGATAGGGATGATTGTTGGTTGGGTTTATTGGGTTCTGATTGGGGTTGTTGCGGACATGATAAGCGGTTGCTGCTGGCTGGAAACCATGGGTTGTTTTTTGCACGATGCGGCGTGTGTCAATTGTAAGCCCAGATGGTTTTGCTTAAAATGGTGCGAGCCCGGTAAAAAAGTAAAGCCATGAGAAATTTTTTGATTGGAATTGCACTTTCCATTTTACCCCTATATAATTTTTTGACTTGGCTATACATCTGTATTCAATATCCGAAGATTACATTTCAGGAAAGCGTTATCGAGTATAAAAAATTGGCTTTAGACTTAGTTCCCAATCTGAGGTATTCGGGATTTATCGATATACTGCTCTTGTGCGTAGCGGCCTTCTTTTTACTCAGATGCTGGCAAGCCGTCGGTCGTATATGGCGACTTGTCGCAGTCTTATTCCTGTTTCTATCGATATGCATCATCCTCTACAATACCTGGGGGTTGATGTAAGCGCAGCGAATCAATCCGATATAAGCGGTTAAATCCAGTAGGTGCCATTCGGCAACCCCTCTTTTCCGCTATCTTTGCCCTCCGAATGAACCCCGCACTCCAGGACAGCGTACTCTCGGCCTATCGAAGGGCGGACATCCTGCAGGAGATTGCCACCCAACTCGGTTCGGGGAATAAAAAGCTCAGCCTGCGCAGTGCAGCTGGTTCCATGCCCGCCTTGTTGGCGGCTGCCTTATTCGAGCGTGGCACAAATGCGATTCTATCCCTGTTTCCCGATCGGGAATCGGCGGCCTATCACTACGACGACATCGGGGAACTGCTACCCGCCGAGCAGCTGTTCTTTTTGCCCGCTTCTCACCGGAAGCCTTATGAGATCGAACAGACCGACCCGGCCAGCGCGATCCAACGCGCACAAGTGCTCGACGGGCTATTCGATCCGCAAAGCGCTTACTACATCGTCACCTACCCCGCAGCGCTTTTTGAAAAGGTGATCACGAGAGCGGCATACCAAAAAAATAGTCTCGAGCTGCGGCTCGGCGACCGGTTGTCGCCCGATTCACTCCATGCGACTCTATGTCACGCCGGTTTTAGGCGGACGGATTTCACCACTGAACCCGGTGCGTTTTCTGTGCGGGGGGGCATTGTAGATGTCTTTTCCTTTTCCCATTACGAACCCTACCGCATCGAATTTTTTGGCGATGAAATAGCGAGCATCCGCAGCTTTGAAGTGGCGTCACAGTTGTCTGATCAAAGGTTAGAACGCATTCAGGTCCTGCCCGACATTTCAGATAAAGCACAGTTCAAAACACGCGTGAATTTCTTTGATTGCCTCCCTGCGGGAACCCAGGTGTTCGCCTTGGAATTGGCCTCGGTCAGTGCGGCGATCAGAGCTTTATACCAAAGGGCGGTCCGCGCCTTTCCCCGATGGGATGCTGCGATTAAACCGACTGACCCCCAAGCGTTTTTCATCGATCATCCGGATTTTGAACAAAGCCTACAAAGCCTGCCCGTACTGGAGTTTAACGGCGCTTTCTGCAAGACGGCTCAAACCCTAGCGTGGCGGAGTAAGCCACAACCGGCTTTCAACAAAAAGTTCAGCTGGCTCAGCGAAAACCTAAGGGAAAACCAAAGGGCTGGCATCCGAAATTTTTTGGTCTGCAGCCACGAGAAACAAATCCAACGCTTTGCCGATATCTTTGGGGACTCAGGCCTGTCGGCTCCCTATGAAGCCGTAGTGGGCAAACTGCATCGGGGGTTTGTGGATGAGGAGTTGCAAATCGCTTGCTATACCGATCACCAAATCTTTGGCCGCTACGACAAATCTCGGCTGAAAAGTCGCCTATCGAAATCACAGGCGCTCAGCACAAAGGAACTCGCCGCTCTAAAGCTGGGGGATTACGTCACACATATCGATCATGGAGTCGGGCGTTTTGCAGGGCTAAAAAAGATAGCGATCAATGGAGAGATGCGGGAGGCCATCAAGCTCTTATACCAAAACGATGACGTCCTCTACCTCAGCATACACGCCCTGTATAAGATCAGCAAATACAAAAGTCGAGAAGCGGTTCCCCCCAAACTGAACAAGCTGGGCTCACCGGCCTGGGACAAGCTCAAGCAGCAGACCAAGCGCAAGGCAAAACAACTGGCTTTTGATTTGATTCAACTCTATGCCAAACGAAAAGCGCAAAAGGGCTTTGCCTATTCTCCCGATACTTATTTACAATACGAACTGGAGGCTTCCTTTCTGTTTGAAGACACTGCTGATCAAAGCCGGGCGACACGAGCGGTAAAAGCCGATATGGAGTCGGAATCCCCGATGGATCGCTTGATCTGTGGCGATGTCGGTTTTGGTAAGACGGAAATCGCCATTCGGGCAGCATTCAAGGCCGCTACAGATGGCAAACAGGTAGCCGTTTTGGTGCCGACCACGATTTTGGCTTTTCAACACTTTCGCAGCTTTAGCGAACGCTTGGCTGAATTTCCTGTAACCGTGGACTACCTGAGTCGCTTTCGATCACCAAAAGCGAGGAGAGACATAGTGGAAAAGACGGCTGAGGGAGGCATCGATATCCTGATCGGCACGCAGCAATTGATAGGTAAAGGGATAAAATTCCACGATTTGGGTTTACTCATCGTCGATGAGGAGCACAAATTTGGTGTAAGCGCAAAAGACAAACTCAAGACTTTGCGAAGCGGTGTGGACACCTTGACTTTAACCGCTACACCCATACCCCGTACCTTGCAATTCTCCCTTATGGGAGCACGGGATTTGTCCGTCATCCGGACCCCACCACCCAATCGCCAACCCATCCAGACGGAGGTAATCGCTTTTGACGAATCCATCCTGCGGGATGCCATTGGCCGTGAATTGGATCGCGGCGGACAGGTTTTTTTCATCACCGATCGAATCGAAACCATCGGCCCAGTGGCAGATGCTTTACAACGCCTGGTGCCCGATGCCCAGATCGCCACAATCCACGGACGAATGGAGGGCAGAAAACTGGAGACTGCCCTCTTGGGATTCGCCCGCGGACACAGCGATATCCTGGTCTCGACTACCTTGGTAGAGAGCGGTTTGGACGTACCCAATGCCAACACGATTTTCATCCACCACGCCCATCGTTTCGGCTTGGCAGACCTACACCAAATGCGCGGACGCGTAGGGCGTTCCAACAAAAAGGCCTTTTGCTACCTCATCGCATCCCCGCCTCATGCGATCACCCCAGCCGCGCGCAAACGCATAGGGGCCATCGAACAGCTTTCAGATTTGGGGGCGGGATTCCACATCGCCATGGCGGATTTGGAAATTCGCGGGGCGGGCAACATCTTGGGTGCTGAACAAAGCGGTTTCATCTCCGATATCGGCTTTGAAACCTATCAGAGAATTTTGAATGAGGCAGTAGCGGAGCTGAGAGAAACAGAACTCAAAGATGTGTATAAAACGGAAGGCCGTCTTGAGCAATCCGCTTCAGATGTGCAGCTCGACACGGATTTCAACATTCACCTGCCCGACGATTACGTCCATAATGAGATGGAACGCCTAGCCCTCTATTGCGAATTGAGCCGCATGGGTACAAAGGCGGAATGGGCTGCTTTTGAAGCGCAATTGGTCGACCGCTTCGGCCCCTTGCCCCAAGAGACTAAGGGTTTAATGGACTCCGCTCGGCTCAAAATCGAGGCCAAAAATCTCGGTTTTGTACGCGTTGTCATAAAGAAGGGTTTGTTTTTGGGTTATTTTACACAGCGTCCAGCCTTTTTCCAATCGGAGGCGTTTTCAAAAATCCTACGACAGCTGCAACGAGATCCGAAGCACTTCGAGTTGAAGGAAAAGCGGGCTAAAAGAGTGGGCAGCCCACCGGTTGTGCGGCTTGAGATCAAGGGGGTGAGCAGCTTGCAACAAGCCTTGGACTGCCTCGGAGCGCTCAGCTCCTATCCGCTCGATCCATTCACCGCTGGTCGTACAAAGCCGTAATCAGAGCAAAGGGACTGGGCTTTCCTTCAGGCCGAGGATTCCAAGGTGTTAAAAGCAAAAGACAGAGCCCAATTTTAAAACAAAGTCTAACCCTTTAAGCCGCCAACCGGCGGCCAATGCGAAGAGGTAACTTCGAGATCTTAGATGGTTCCCAGAGAAAAAATATTCTCTTTCTGTTTCTTAGTGACAAAATCAAAGAAAGGCCCCCTTTCAAGCCGCCAAGCAGAAAACGGGGAATGACCTGGCTTTTCAAATACTCACAAAAGCGACGGATAAAAAGCAAAACGCCCTTTTCCAGTTGCCTCGATTCGACCTTTTTAAAGATGTCGTTACACTTTTATAACTGGGACGCTATACAGGAACAATAAGACACCCCCTTTTTTCAAACCCATTCAAAAGGATCGGTGCAGAAAGATTAAGCCCCGGTTTTTCATACTGCCACACAAGGGGAATTACAAAGCGGTAAAGCAGGCGCTCAGATGACCCACATGGGACAAAGGCAAACAACAGCCCCCTTTCAAGCCGCCTTGCACAGACAAACCCGAACAAATGCTCTTTTTAAACCGCTGGGCACAGACGAATTCGAAAAGACCATCACCCCAGTTTTCAAAACCGATAGGCAGGATAAGTATAAAACCGGCTGCCCAGCCCAAACCCACAGGACAAATACCGAAAAATAACCTTCGATTTTCAGACGGTCCACGAGGAGAGAAAATAAGCCCCCTTTTCTATTAAACCACCATACACAGATAAAGACAAGCCCCGCTTTTCAAGCTGCCACAAAAGGGTCAAAACCAAATAAATGACACCGAGTTTTCAGGCTGTCACGCATAGACGAGAGCAGTCCCAGATCTCAGGCCAAGCCGCAACAAACCCCAAGAGATAAGTCTCCATTTTTAAGCCGTCACAATATATTGGCACACGGGATAAACACAAAAAATAGGCTGCCCTTTTCAAGCTGAATACCACGGGATAAAGACAAAGCCTCTTTTCAGATCGACCACACAGGAACAAGAGATAAGCCCGACTTTTTAAGCTGAAGCCCACAAGAGAAATAAAAGAGCAAATCGACCTTTTCAAATCAACTCGTAGAGAGGGGAAAAACAGGGATAAAAATGAGATCAGACTTTCAAACCATCCCCCGGCATAAACAAAATAAAGGTGTCTTTTCAAACTGCCAACTAAGAACGGCGCTCAAAAGATAAATGCAAAGGTGGTGCGAACGACAAATCGATGGGGACGAACCTATTGTCAATAACTTATTTTGTTATCAACGCGTTGGTAACGTAGAAGCCATTCGAAGGGATACATATCTTTGCTCGAGCAGGTAAAATTTGCCGGGCTTCAAAAAAATTGTATTTTTGGTAAGCATACAATTAATCCATGCGTGTATCCATCACCCGGCTCTACCGATCGTTATCCGATAAGGTGGGCGAAGAAGCCGCAGAAAATCTAACTGGGTGCAACGAGATTTGGCCAATGTGAAAATGGAAATGATCAAGTGGTACGCAGGTTTATTCATCTTGCTATCGCTGATGATCACGGGGTTTTATTTGAAGTAAAAAAGCCCTTTCACTCATTTTAAAGACTTGGCAATCCCGCTCGATAGGCTTATCACATGAGGCGTAAAGGAGGAAGGAGGTTGGAATACGAGCTCAAACCGATGGTCCCTTTCTTTTGGTATACTCGTGAACGGGGCGGGTTTTTCCCCCCCACTTCCAACATCCTCTCATCTCCACGTCGACAAGGGGATGCGTCTGTGTTTTGCGCTTTTCTCGTATCCATTCACCGGGTCTGCCGTGGACCTGGATTTCGGGGGCCGAATATAGCGCTTCCAATGCGGACCGTCGTGCTGCCGCACCTTATGGCCAGTTTGTAATCGCCACTCATCCCCATGGATAATTCGGTGAGTTTTTCTGTATCGATCGCCGGTTTGTAATCTTTTTTAAGGCGGGTAAAAAAGTCTTTCAGCCGATTGAATTCCCGCCTGATTTTTGATGGTTCATCGGTGAGGGTAGCCATGCCCATCAATCCCCTGATCTCGATGTTTTTTAAAGATCGGGTTTGATCGCATTTCAGGATGTCTAGGGCTTCGAGTTCGGAAAGTCCGAATTTCGAGCTTTCTTCAGCGATTTTAATCTGCAGTAAAACGGGGATGATCCGGTTGTTTTTCACCGCTTGTGCATCGATTTCACACAGCAGGCGAAAGCTGTCTACGCTGTGAATGAGGTCTACAAAAGGGGCGATATACTTTACTTTGTTGCGCTGTAGGTGACCGATCATATGCCATTCGATGTTTTCGCCGCGCAGTCTTTGCGCTTTTTCAGTCAATTCCTGCACTTTGTTTTCTCCAAACCTGCGTTGCCCAGCTCGGAGGGCAGCCTGAATCGCTCCGATGGGTTGGGTTTTGGATACGGCGATGAGAGCGACCCCTTTGGGGAGGGCCTTTTTGATCTTTTCCAATCGATCGGCTACGCTCATATTCTCCTGTATTTATCCAAAAGGGCTTTTAGAATGGCGTAGGTTTCGGCGTCGAGTTTTCCATCGTAAAGCGCAGGTCTAAAATGGAGCTGAAAGGAAAAGATGACCTTTTGGGTTTGCGCATCCCACTCGCCGGTGAGATCGATTGGGTAGCCATATCGGTTGAAATCCGATTGCACCTTTTCGATGAATTCCGGGTCGTTTAGCGAGTCGGCAGACCACTGCGCCGCATATTTCTCTTTGGTCTCTTCATCATACCAGGCACCTACCCGGTATTTGTCGTGCAGCTGCTTCCAAGGAAATTTGGCGCCGGGGTCTTGTTTTCTACCCGGGGCGACATCAGCGTGTCCTACGACATTGGTGGGGTCTATATCGGGGTAGCGCTTGAGCAGGTCTTGTGCCAACTCGGCGACCTCGCGGATTTGATAGGGCTCAAAGGGCTTGAAAATCATGGAATCACAGACCATTTTGTAGCCCCTGGGTTGACGATTTCAATTCCGACGGAAACATCGTTGACGTTCGTGCGACCCCGCCAGTAGCTCACGCCAGCGTGCCAGGCGCGCTTGTCTTCTCTCACCAATTGATAAATGGGTTCTCTAAAGCGATCGGTGATCAGGTAGTGGACGCTTACGGGGCCTTGTGTCAGCTCGGAGATCGATGCTTTTGTGTCGCCCACCGTATAGTGAATGACCAGCATTCGTATGCGTTCGTCTTGGGATTTGGAGTCGTATCCTTTCGCGTTGATCCGGTAACCCTTTGTATGGGCTACGTAGGCTTGCGGCTTGCAGCATACGAGGAGGCAACCCCCTATCCAAAACCACGTGGCATGTCTTATCGTGCGTTTCACCTCAGTATTTTTTATCGATTAGACTCCATCCAATGGGTAAATCACCATACTGCTGCGCAATTTGGGTTCGATATAAGTGCTCTTGGGCGGCATGGCCAAGTGCAGGTCGGCTATGCGTTTTAGGTCGCCGACAGAGATGGGATAAAAGCCGAATCCCGCACTGAATCGGCCGCTATCGACCCATTCCTTCATGTTCACCAAGCCCTTGGTGTCACCGGTGCCGGGAACGAATTCCATGCGCCTGTCTGCAGGGGTATCTTGGATGTTTAAAATGGGGGTCAGCACATGTTCTTCAAACAGGTAGGTGTCCAGCTCGCCCAGGCCCTTGGGTTTAGCTCGAAGTTCACGCTTGATAAACAAGCCGTAAAACCGACCCTCGGCGTACATCGAAATGCAGTGCTTGTGGGCAGGGTAGTAAGGCTTATCCCCTTTGGGGTGAATCGTACAAAAGTGCGACAGCTCAGTTAGAAACGATGGGATGCTGTGACCGTTTAAATCCCGTACCAAACGGTTGTATGCGCGAATTTTCAATTCGCTTTCAGGGATTAGACAACTCAAAATATAATTGTAGTTTTCAATCCCCATAAAAGTCGTATCCCGCTCGCGCATGCGTTTCACATAGGTGGCAGCACTCGCCATACGGTGGTGCCCATCGGCGATATACAGATGATCGACACACTCGAATATATCGACTAGCTGCTCGATGTTCAGCCGGTTGTCAGCCGCCCAAAAGCTATGTGACATGCCGTCGCTTTCCATTTGCCGTTTATAGGTTGGCGCATTTCGGGTTTCGATATCGATGATTTGCCGTATGCGGTTGTTATCTGGAAACATCAACAACACAGGCTCGGAATAAAATCTTACCGCATCCAAGTAGTCCGTGAACCGCGCTGCGCGCTGCGCCAAAGTCTGTTCGTGTACGCGTATCTTCCCATTGAAATAATCGTCAGCGGCAACCCCGCCTATAATTCCGGTAAACTTGTGGCTAACGGTTTCTTGGCGGTAAATATAAAAACAGGGCTTCAGGTCCCGCTTTAAATAGCCTTTGTCCAAGAGGGATAAAAGTCCACCTCGGACTTTCTCGAAGGAGGGGGAGATACACTGGGTTTGTCCGTCCGCCATTTCCGGTCCTGCATGGGAATCAAAGGGATAGGTGGGAATGGTGTGCGCGAATGCTCTTGTGGGTCTGATACCTTTGAAGGGCCTTATCCTGATCATGTAGCCGGGCTTTCTCTCGCGTAGATGTGCGTGATTTGATCAGCCAACTCCACGCCGATTCGCTCCTGGGCCTCAACGGTGGCCGCCCCGATATGTGGGCTGATCGACAAATGGGGGTTCATCAACAATTCAATACTCGGATGGGGTTCGTCTTTGAATACGTCCAGTGCGGCATAAGCGATTTTTCCACTCGTCAAAGCGGCCACTAAGGCCGCTTCATCCACGACTCCCCCCCGCGAAGCGTTGACCAAGCCCGCCCGATCTTTCATCGCTTGTAATTCGCGCGCACCGATGAGCGGCTCGTGCTGAGCCGGTACGTGTAGGGTTATGAAATCGGATTCCGCCAGCACCCTGGCCAAGGGCTTCAGCGCAACGGTGAAGCGCAGCGACTGCCCATCGCAAAAATGCAGCTCGACTTCGGATTCTCCTTTTGAATCCTGTGCTGAGGCGATGGCGTGCATACCCAATCCCAAGGCGATTTTGGCTACTTCTTTACCGCTTCTGCCGAAGCCGATGATGCCCAGTGTTTTGCCGCGAAGCTCACGCCCCTCGGCGTAATTTTTTTTGAGCTCTCTAAATTTACTGTCGCCGCTCAGCGGCATATTTCGGTTTGAATCATGTAGGAATCGAACCATTCCAAACAGGTGTGCGAAAACCAATTCAGCGACGGAAATGGAACTGGCAGCCGGCGTATTGATGACGCGAATACCCTTGCGCTCGGCATAGGCGACATCGATGTTGTCCATGCCCACGCCGCCGCGGCCGATGATGCGTAAACCGGGCGCAGCGTCGATCAATTCTCTTCGCACTTGTGTAGCGCTGCGCACCAAGAGCACCTCGATTTCATTTTTGTTCAAGAAGTCTGCCAAGCGGTTTTGTGACACCTTGGTGGTACATACCGAAAAGCCCGCTCGCTCCAGCTTTTCAATGCCGCTTTTGGACAAGCCATCGTTTGCTAATACGCTCATTGTGAATCGGATTATCCTTTGGTTTCTAATTCTCCCATGACATTCACTAAGGTTTGTACGCTCTCTATGCTCAGCGCATTGTATAGGCTGGCGCGGTAACCTCCTACGGATCGATGCCCTTTGAGTCCGTGAATGCCCGCTGCGCGCCACATATCGTCAAAGGTTTTAGCCCGGCTTTTGTCCTTGAGTACGAAGGTGGCGTTCATGGTGGAGCGGTCTGCTCTCGCAGCAAGCCCTTCGAAGAGCGGATTCCGGTCGATTTCGTCGTAGAGCAACGCCGCCTTTTCCGCATTGATGCCCTCGATCCACCCGACACCGCCGTTTTCCTTTAACCATTGCAGTGTGAGCATGCTCGCGTAAACCGAGAAAACGGGCGGCGTATTAAATAGGCTGTCTCTATCGATATGGGTTTGGTAATCGAGGTATGTGGGTATTTTCCGACCGGTCTTCCCCAGAATTCCCTCCTTTACGATGATCAGCGTGGTGCCAGCAGGGCCTGTGTTCTTTTGCGCGCCTGCATAGATCAGGTCAAAATCGGAAACCCGGATTTCTCGGCTAAAAATATCGGAAGACATATCGCAAGCCACTGGGACCTCCGCCTGGGGAAAGGCTTTAAACTGCGTTCCAAATATCGTATTGTTCGATGTGAAGTGGAGGTAGTCCACATCGGATGGCATGCGATAAGCCTTGGGGATGTAGCTGTAGTTCCTGTCTTTTGAAGAGGCAGCCACCTCGACCTGGCCCAATAACTCGGCTTCTCGGATCGCTTTTGAAGACCAGCTACCGGTGTCGAGGTAAGCAGCACGGCCACCCACACGCATCAAGTTGTAGGGCGCCATAGTGAATTGCAAGCTGGCTCCGCCTTGTAAAAAGAGTATGTGGTAGCCTTCCGGCACGCCCAATAGCGCGCGCACCAAATGCTGTGCCTTTTTCATAACCGCCACAAAATCTGCGCTGCGGTGCGATATTTCGAGTAGGGAAAGGTCGAGATCGTTAAAGTTTAGAATCGCAGCAGCCGCTCGTTTAAAAACTTCTTGCGGCAATACGCAAGGACCCGCACCAAAATTGTGTTTCTTCATAAAAGGATTGGAATCTAAGGCTTAGCTCGATAACAGGGTTGATTTATCGTGGAGGAAATCCTTTTTGGATAGCAGTTGTTCTCGGGTTTCCACCTGTGCTTCATCGGGTACGCAGCAATCCACTGGGCAAACCGCCGCACATTGCGGCTCATCGTGAAAGCCGACGCATTCGGTACATTTGTCCGGTGCGATGTAGTACAGCTCATCGTGTAGCGGTTCCTGCGGTTCATCAGCATCGCACGCAGGGCCGCTGGCCGGGATTAGCCTTCCAGATAGGTTCGTGCCATCGGAAAAACACCATTCCACAGCGCCCTCGTAAATGGCGTGGTTTGGGCATTCGGGTTCACAGGCACCGCAGTTGATACATTCATCGGTTATCTTGATAGCCATGGTTTTCGAGTCGCTTAACGAACCGGGTCTGGCTACAAATTTACAAAACCCAAAGCGATTTCATATTCACCTGTCTAAGCAGCTGTCAGACGATGCGGAAGCCCTGCAAAGGGTTGGGGGTAAAAACCCAGAAATGGGTCACAGCCATTTAAGGGCCAAAGCTGCAGGCGTACGGCGGTGAATTCAGCGCCCTCAATTTTTTTACAACACCTGAGTCGGGTTTGTCCATCTAAGGTATATGGCTTACATTTGCCAGCCCAAATGCGGTCGAGATGAAAAAGGGAATCCACCCCGATAATTATAGGTTGGTCGCCTTTCGCGACATGAGCAACGGCTACACCTTTATCACGCGCTCTACAGCCCGTACCAAGGAGATGCTAACGGTTGATGGCGTGGAATACCCCTTGGTGAAGTTGGAGATTTCCAGCCGTTCGCACCCCTTTTATACCGGAAAGATGAAGTTGGTCGACACAGCTGGGCGTGTGGATAAATTTAGAAGCAAATACGGCAAGCGCACCGAGAAAAAAGACGCATAGCTACCTACATATCCCATTTAAATCCCATTGATTGACGAGCGGTTGCACACCGAAACCACCCATCATCGACAAATTTTTATGCCAGTAAATTTCCCGCTGAGGCGTCTTCGTCCTCATCCCGCCCCATGTATTCCTTCATCCGCCCCGATAAAACGCCAGGGGCGAAAGCCGTTCCATATTTTTTGATCGCTAGAGATAAGACATCTCACCAGATGGGATTTACTCCTGTTTACAACGCGAATCCCATTTTGTTTTAAAGGTTCTCTGCTATGCGACACCCATTTGCGTACTTCTTTCATTTCAGAATGGCCACCCCTTCTCGAACGCAGAAATTACAAGAGTCTATACCAGACTCTTACGTGCAGGGAGCCTCCACGCTTTACAAACAGCCATGTGACAGTTGTAGTACACGGACCTCAAAACTGATTTTTAGCCTATATGTACGGCTTTAGTTTCCCTTTTCCCATTGAAGGCCATATAAGTACCAAAGACCCATACGACTACGAGGGCTATCCCGATTATTGTAAACTGTGTCATTTTGGTTTGTTTTTCAGGACTATGAAGATTCCCACAATTCAAAAGAGTAGAAATAGTACTCCCCCTACCGCTACAAAGATGAGAGAACCCAGGACTACCTTTGCAATATCGAGGAAAAATACACCTACATCCCTCATCACTATGCAAGTGTACGAATTTATATAGGCGCACAAGACCGACAGCGCTAACCTCTAATCCTTGGGAATCAGGTGTTGGATGGCAATCGACTGTTAGGCACAGGGGACATTTCACCACTTGGTCAGGGTGTAGCTTTTACTGAGGCGCAGCTGCCTCCTGCTGGTGCATTTTTGTGTTCCTATTCACAAATATGTCATATGAGCGTGGTAGGGTATATGACAAAACGGCTGGTATACCGTACCTTTGGCATTGAGATGTTCAATTGGAGACACAGCGCTGAACCGCGCTTTTCAAACGTCGGATAGAGTTGGATATATGAATGACAGCATAGCTTTTATCAAAGCGGAATTGGTAGACCAATATACGATTGAAGACCACAACAAGACTTGGATTATCGGTTTTAGCGGTGGAAAGGATTCCACCGCACTGCTCACTTTGGTGTGGATGGCTTTGTCACAGGTTAAGAGCAGCATGGGGCAAGCCTATCTAAAGCGATCGGTTTACGTGGTTTGCAATGATACCTTGGTGGAAAATCCCATCATAACTGACTATGCCCAAAGGGTTTTGGACAAGATAGAACACGCTGCCACTCAGCAAGGCTTGCCGATAAGGGTGAGAAAGACCAGACCCGAGTTAGGGGATTCTTTTTGGGTAAACCTAATTGGGAAGGGGTACCCGGCGCCCAACAATGCGTTTAGATGGTGTACCGAACGATTAAAGATCAGGCCTACCGCTCGTTTTGTCGACGAAGTTGTCGCTGCAGGTGGAGAAGCCATCATATTGCTCGGCACGCGAAAAAGTGAAAGTAACAATCGGGCTAAGTCGATTAAAAAGCATGCGATAAAAGGCAAAAGACTGTGCAAACACCCGTTGCGAAAAAACATTTCGGTGTACACCCCCATAAAGGATTTGGAACTGGAAGCGGTATGGTATATCATCAATGCATACGAGTCCCCTTGGGGTGCCGATAATAGGGAGCTATTTGCGATTTACTCGGACGCCGCTGCCGATGATTACGAATGTCCAGCTATGGTGCCCAATAAAGCGCACAAACCTTGTGGGCAGAGCCGGTTTGGGTGTTGGACCTGCACGGTGGTCAATCGGGATAAATCCATTTCTGCTCAAATCGAAAACGGTCGAGAATGGCTCGTCCCACTGCGGGATTTGAGAGATTGGATACAAGCGGAGCGAAGCAAAGCGGAAAACAGATGTGCGTTCAGGCGAAATGGGGTGCCAGCTACCAACGGTATGGGCGTGGTCAAGCCCGAGCACAGGGCGGAAATTCTAAAAAGGGTTTTGGAAGCGCAAAAGCGTATGAATGAACAGGGAATTGAAGTGCAATTGATCAGCGATCAAGAACTGATCGCCATACAAGTCACCTGGTACAGGGACTTGTATTTCGACCGAAAAGTTTCCGAAATTCACAATGCGGTATTTCACGAGCAGCTCGATGTGAAACGGTGCGACGAAGGGGTTAAAAGAGAAGAGCAAATCCTCTTATCCGCCTGCAACCAAGACGAAGTGCAGTTTTCCCTAATTCGGGATTTATTAAAACTGGAGAAGTCAAAGTCCATTATGATGAGGCGCAGGGGGCTGACTGAGGATATTGAAAACATATACAGGCGATATATTTCCATCTAGGATATGATAATAAAGTCGGTAGAGCTGAATAATTTTGGGGTTTATAAAGGCCTTAATCGCATCGACTTATCGGTTGATGACAGTAAAAATATCGTCGTCATCAGTGGAAAAAACGGCTATGGCAAAACCACCTTTTTAACCGCCCTTGTATGGTGCTTGTACGGCCGTCAAATGGGCGATGTGGATGAGATGTATAAGGGGGAGATAAACCGCAGTGGCCAGTACGAAAAATACATCAAAAACAGCTTAAATCGACAAGCCGAGCGCCGAGGAAAGACGACTTTCTCCGTAGCGATTGTGTTTTTAAATGTCGATGTGATTCCCAATGCGAATTGTCGAGAACTCAAAGTAACGCGAACATACCACACCAAGGGTGATAGCGCAGAAGAATTGGAAATTTTGATCAATGGTGATCAGAGCGAATTGGTCGATGAGATCGGAAAAGAGATTTTTATCCGAGACTTTATCATGCCCAAAGAGTTGGCTAAATTTTTCTTCTTCGATGCTGAAAAAATAGCCTCGTTGGCTGCCGTTTATACCGCTCGACAAAGGGCGGAATTAAATGATGCCTATTGTGCGGTTTTGCGAATAAAGCCATACCGAGATTTAAGAGATGATTTGGAAAGCTACCTCCATAGATTAAAGTCAGAAGCTGCAGACAAGTCGGAAAGAGAGCGGCTCAAGAGGCTGAGAACAGAGTGGGAAATAGCAAATGCCGGTATTGAAGAATTAAAGAGTCGCATAGCAGTACTATCGGATGAGGCATCAGAGATAAAGTTTGAAAGCGACCGATTACAAGAAGAATTAATCAGAAAAGGCTGTTTTATGACAGTGGGTGATTTGCATGAGCTAAGAGACAGAAAGAAGGCTTTGGAGAAACGCCTGAGGGAATTAAATGCCGAACTCAAATCCCACTACGAAACCATACCTTTTGCCATGGCTGGGGATTTGCTAACCGAAGTTTTGGTGCAAGTCATTCGAGAAAGAGCGCTGATCAATCGAGGGTTTGACGAAGGTAAAATAGAACAGCTCTCCGATGATATCATCGATGAACTCATCAGCCTGCCCCGCCCTGCGGATATCGTCATCCGCCCCAGGGTACAGCAATATTATGTCGATGGTATAAGGCGTTTGCTGACCAAACATCTGGGCTGGGATGCCAAAAGCCATGCCGAGTGCGCGGAGCGGTGGCATGATTTTTCTGAATCTGAAGAAACTGGATTAAAGGCGCTTATCGATGTGGTAAAGCGAGATTTCAAAGCGGCTTTCAAGGGGATTAACGCTGAATACAACCGGTGTAAAAATGAGTTGAATGCCATGGATAGGCGGATTAAATCAGCGGAGGAAAAAACCGAGGATCCGCTTGTAAAAGCCGATAGAGAACGGAAGGATAGGCTGGATGAAGCCTATGCGGAAAAGCAGAGAGCAATAGGTGCATTAGACAGGGAGATAAAAGACAAAAACGATGTCATTAGATCGTGTCACAAAGGGATTACAGAAATTACCAAAGGCTTGAAATCGGCAAGAGAAAGAGAAGAGATAAGCGGTCAAGTGGAACGAACCATCAAATACTTGAAAGGTTTTATCGCTGCCTTTAAAAGTGAAAAATCTCATTCACTGTCCAGGCGGATCAAAGAGAACTTAGACGCGCTGTTGCACAAAAGCGCTCTTATAAGTGATGTAAAAGTCGAGATGATCGGTCGGGCTATTGAAATTGATTTATTGGATTCAAGGGGTTTGCCTCTCGACAAGAGCGCTTTGTCGAGAGGGGAACAGCAAATGTATGGCACTGCGCTGTTGAAGGGACTCATAGATGAATCCCATATTGAATTCCCCGTCTTTATCGATTCACCCATGCAAAAATTTGATGCCACCCATGCTGGGCGTGTCGTACAATATTTTTACCCCAGGGTTTCCAATCAGGTCATCCTCTTTCCACTCTTGGAAAAGGAGCTGACCCGAGATGAGTTCGACTCGTTATCAACGCATATCAGCCGCAGCTATTTGATCAGGCATGGCGCAGACGAGAGTTCTTCTTTTGAAGCTGTAGGGAGAGGAGAAGCTTTATTTGGCGCGTTTGAAAAAGCACCTCAATATGCCGTTTAACATCAGTACTTCACCCGAAAACCAAGCCTTGGTCAAACGACTGACGCAAAGGATGGACTTGGGTACAGAGAATCACATCGCTCTAATGGCTTTGACCTATTCCTTATGCCAAGGGCATAGGTTGGATTTATCCCAGGATTTAAAACCCGCTGGTGGCAAGGCGTACAAAGCCCATATCCTATTCGGGGACTATAAGGCCTATTATATCGCGCTCATCTGTCAGAGATACCAAATACACAAAAGCGATGCAAATGTGAAGAAGTATCTAAAGCTGCACATCGATGACGGACTGCTGCGCATCCATCGCTTCTTTGAAGAAAACAAAGGCGCATCTGGAGCTGATTTTCTGTTGGAAAGCATAGGATCAGGGATTTATTCCACGCATGAAATCCAACCCCTGCTCGAGGTCGATCCAAATAAAATGCCGCCTTCAAAGGGAAAGCCTTGTGTTGAACCGCTAAAACACAGGGGGGGGGAAGTGTAAGGAGTCGAAAATCCACTTCAGCCCGGAAACCATGGGTCCGAGACAAGCCCTATCCCATATCGAAGCGTTTGAGTTTGGAGCCATTTTGAGGGGATACAAACCGATAGACCGCCCGACCATAAGCCTATGAACTGCATTTTATTCGACGGCCCGCAACGCGAACATCTGTTGCCCTTCACCGCAACCCGCCCGGTGGCGGACCTACGACTCGGGATACTGACTTTACGCGAAAAGTGGGAAAGGCATTTGAACGCGACCACTTCTACCCTGACGGAACCCTATCTAACCCAGAAGTATCCCCTGGTTGAATCCTCGGAAAACACCTATATCAATGCGAGTTTTCTGCCTGTGCGAGCCTTGGTAGCTCGGATTAAAAACCTGGCTTCTCACGAGCTGTTGGTTTACGATGGCCAGCCGGTGGCTTTTCGGGGGCGCCAGTCTGATTGGAAGCGACTCAATTCCCTCCAAAATATCAGTTGTGGTGACTTGGGTTTAACCCAGGTGCAGCGGAATTGGCATCTCTTTATCCACAATGAACAAGCCATTCGGGATGACTTTGCGCTGTTGACCCTGGGTCGAAAATCGCGAGAAATCGATCCGAGCAATCGGCTGTTAGGCCCCGAAGACCAAATTTTCATAGAAGAAGGCGCAGACGTGCGAGCGGCTTTTCTAAACCCTAGCCAGGGCCCGATTTACATAGGCAAAGCGGCGGAGGTTATGGAGGGGGCTCTCATACGCGGCCCCTTTGCTATGGGGGCGCATTCGCACATTCGGATGGGGGCTGTGATTTATGGCGGTACGAGTATTGGACCGCACGTCAGCCTAGGGGGCGAGGTGAAAAACACCCTCATCTTTGGCTATTCCAATAAGGCGCACGAAGGCTATCTCGGCGATTCGGTATTGGGCGAATGGTGCAATTTGGGCGCAGGCACGAGCAGCTCGAATCTGAAAAACGACTACGGACGGGTTGCGGTTTGGAATTATGCGCTTAAAAAGTATGAGCAAACCGGCTTGCAATTCTGTGGATTGTTCATGGGTGATCACTCCAAATGCAGCATCCATTCCACGTTTAATACCGGTACCCTGGTGGGGGTGAGCAGCAACCTGTTCGGCCCTGGATTTCACGATAGATTTACGCCCAGTTTTCGCTGGGGCGGCAATCCCAAAGTCTTGTATAGACTGGACAAGGCGATGGCGGTCGCCCACAACGCCATGCAGAGGCGGAATCGACGATTTACCGAAGTCGATCGGCAGATATTCGAACATATTTTCAATGCCGAGCGGTAAAGGGGTTGGACGAGCAGTGCGCTTCTAATTTTTCTGAATCGCGGCGTACGTTTACCGCAGCTCGGGGGCTTGTGGGGCAATCGTATCCATTTTCTAAAAGCGGGGGCTTTGCACGATTTTGCGCAGCCGTAGACTTCGATGCGTTCAGCTGACTCTTATCGGATAGAAGAGCAGGGCTTATCCTTTTGGCTCTGTTCCGGGTTCACGGGTTGAAAAGCCCAGCCTTATTTTTTCGCCTTTGCTCATGTGTAGCGGTTTAATAGGGTGCGGTGTTCATCGCGTCTTTTTTATTCTCGATCATCAATCTTAAAAATGAAGTCCTGTCTTTTGTTGAGGTCTTGTTTTTTGTATTCGCCTCTGCGGGGCGTTTGAAAAGTCCGCCTTTTTTATCCCGGTTTTAATGATTTGAAAGAGGCGGTTTTTGCCTGTATGCCCACATGGCTATACGGGCATTCATAGCGTAACAACTCATAATACTAACTCTAACGCTTCATCGCTCACCGCATCGATTGTAAATGGTACTACCCCGGGCTTGCCCTGAAGCGATTGCACATCGATGCTTTTGATGACTATGTTATAAATCTGTTTGTCTGCAAAAAGCGCCCCGCTCACATCTATCCCGTCTGCGACCTCTTCCCAATCGAGCAACGCCTCGAGCTGATCGTAAGCGCTGCGTTCGGGCTCATCGAGGCATAAACCTTTAATCTTTATATGCCAGTCGTCGAAACCGAACATTTCTTTTATTGTACCGGTATCGCCTAGCACATGGGTTTGGGTTAGGTTCTTGGCGCGACTAAATTGAGCTAAGCAGGGTGGCCGGTAAAAATCGCTTTTTTCCACTTGGGCGATCTCGCCGCTCGGCCGATAAACCTTGTAAGTGGCGCGTTTGAATTTGACGGGGAACATAACAGGCGTGCCCAGCCAGCTCATCTTTTTTGCCTTCTCATCGGTCTTTGAAGTCAAACCGGTAAAGGCTGTACCCTTGCCCCGCAAGGCTGAACGGGTGGCATACACGGGCGTCTCACCGAAAGCGCTCTCGAATAATTTCGACAAATCGTACATAGCTCTATATCTAAATAGCTATCAATGCATCACGAAGCCTGTCGTTAATGAGTCCCGCGACTTGATCGGCTATATCCCTCACATCGAGTTTTGAGTTCACGTTGAAACGATTGGTGATTTGCAAGTTTTGGTTAATCGTTCTATTGCCACCTTTCGATGCCCCGCCACTCGACAGGGATAATTTCCCTAGTCCTACAGCGGTCGAATCATCCGTTGTTAAGGCCTTGCCGGCTTTGTCAGTGAGCTTTTCAGATGCTTTGCTGCCGGTAGTCGTCAGATGATCTGTCGTTAACGGTCTGTCCGATTCATAAAGCAGATTCTCAACTTTGGTGCGCTTTGCAAAGGCAACCTCCTTTTTGCCCTTTTCCATGCCTTCATCGTAAGCCTCTTTGGCTTTGCCGAAAAATCCCGAAAGCCAACCCCATACTTTTTTAACAGCGCCTACAATCGCATCGATAACGCCCATAACCTTCTGGTACATCCCCTCGAATACGCCGGAGAAAAAGTCGTAAATCCCGCCGAAGACCGATCTAAACAAGCCGCCCACAAGCCCTAAGGCTTTTTTCAAGAAACCCCAAATCGCACTAAACACGCCGCTTATCACCTTCCATATCCCTTTAAATACGGCACTTACAATATTCCATGCGCTGGCAAGCACCGTTTTAAAGACCTGCCATACGCCTCCCAAAGCGGATTTAACCACGCGCCAAATTCCCATCACACCTGTTGTGATGTAACTACCTATTTTTCCGAATACCAGCTTTACGACATTCCATATCCCATAAAGCGCCCCTCTAAACCAGCCGCATTTGTCCCATAAGTATTTAAAGAGGGGGATCAAAACGCCGATAAGCACCAAAATCCAACCGATAACCGGAATTGACTTGATTGCCTGACCTATTCCGATAAGACCCATCCGCATAGCCGCTAATGGCGCCATACTGGCAGCCGATGCCTCGCCTACCGCTACGGTAGATACCGCCATCTCACCAGAGGCTACTGCCCCGGCCGTATTGGCCACAGAGAGGGATCTGGTGGCTATGCATCCGCGAATTAGATTCCCGATCCATTTAGTTCTAAAAAGCGACGACCCCCCCTGTGTGATAACCTTCCAGTTAGCAAAAGTCTGCATGCCGACAGTAGTCATTTGTACAAAGGGCAAGGCGTTTTTAGCTACACTAAAAAAAGTGATCCCTTAAACTCAACTTAAACGCAGCCTCGAATTGCTTCAGTTCCACCGCTTTGGCGTATGCGTACTCGTTAAATCTCCTCGCCCATTCATCGTCTGTTAAGCTGTCTGGATCGATTCGATAATGATAGCGAATGAGGGCGTTAATCTTGGCGAGCCATTGCGGATCGTTCTCCTGGTCTCCCGCTTCCAAGCGGAAGCGGCTTACAGCTTTTTTACTTTGATCTGCTTTTGCTGAATGAGCTGGCCTATATGCTCGAGCACTGCCAGATACACCTGCCCGTCGTATTCGATGGCTTCCATATCGCCGCCCAGCACGCAGTTAGCTATAAAAGCCTGATTGGCCGCGGCAATGTTTTGATCTCCTGCTTGCGCCACCAGTTCCATTACCTTCCTCCTGGGTTTGAGAATCACGAATCGATGCTTACCCTCAGGAGTTTGAATCTCTATATCGTGAATCCGACTCGCCCTATATCGGGCTTCCCACTCTTTTCGTTTTTCGGGCGTTATAGCTGCGTAGCTCTGCTGTGTTTTAGCCATTTCCATTGGGTTACGTTCCACTCTATATGGGAGACGAGCAGATCGAATTTGTGTTCGATCGATCCCTCGCCATTCTTCGTTTCAATACCGCTACCGGTAAATTCGCAGTTACGAATCCGGTCTTTGAGGATTTTCATGTCCTTGTCCGCATACTCGACTGTGATGTCGAAAGGGTCGATATCATGCAAATAGCCGCCTTTGGGCAGGGCTTGAAGCAGTGCGTCTATCTCTTCCTTTTTAAGCGTTACAGAGGCTTTTGCCTCGTAATTCCCCTCGCTGCGGCCAATCGGATAAGGCCCAGCGCCGTAAACGTTCTCCTTTTTGACTTCGTCACTGTAAGAAATCTCGGTGAAGCCACCGAGGTCGCGACCCAATAGATTAACTGTCACGTTATTCCATCCGGTCATCTTGCCGTGCTTGTCAATGATTGTTGTGTTTGCCATTGTTTTAAGCAGTTAGTTCCTCGTTGATTTTTTGCCTATATCCAAGATCGACTTCAAAAGCGTGCACAACGCCGTCTTTCACGCCCTGGATTTTGACCTTTAGCGGCTTGTCCGAATCTGTGTACTGCATCGGATCGATGTAAACGTCGAATCCGCTCAGCTCTTCGGCTATGACCATTCTCTCCAAAGCGCTGTTCACAAGCGCTTGCCAGCGACTGACCGTGGTGCTTTTAATAAAGCCCGTTTGCGCATCTTTTTTACAATACCCTTCACTTCAGGTATGAGAACCCTTCGAGTAAGGCGCGCCATTTTATTCCATGTGCGGTTGTTTTCGATAAAGGCATAATCGCTCGCTTTTTGCACGCAAGTAGGCGAGTCGTTGAAAAACAACCCGCCATAGCCCTCATAGGAAGCCACATAGACATAAGCCCTATCACTCATCGTTTTTAAATCCACTTTCGATAAATGCCCTACTGGTGTACCATCCGACAAACTAGCGTCTATCCATAGCTCGTTTTGCAAATCCGTGAGCGGATAATCCGGGGCGCCTTTCTTACCCTCGGGCTTGCTTAAAATATTGACCGAACCCAAATTCTCATTGACCTTTCTTACCGATAGCATCCCGAGTGCAGAGCCTACGGCTGCATAATTGAGATTTGCGGGGTGCTGTGTAACAATGTGAGGGTCTTGGGCAATCACAACAGAAACCTGAGGCGCTTTTTTGGTGCGCAAATCTGTCATAGTCGTCGGGGAGAAAGCCTTTACCTTTTTATCTTGCAGCTGTCCTTTTCCTTCGAGCAGCACAAAGTCGATGTAACGACTTTCACTCTGCAACAAATTGACGAGATCTCCTTGAACTTTTTCCACCGCCGAGGCTACTTGCGTCAGGGTCTCTTTAAACCCACAGAACCCGAGCCCTTTTATATCCTTGTGCGTGCGTACCAGCGGCAACAGCTTATCGACAGACGCCGTAAGGGATGTGTCTAAGGGCATGGGGATCAGATTAACTGTTTTTTCATCTATGGTGATTTGATTTTGATGTGTCTAAGGGCATGGGGATCAGATAGCAAGTAGCATCCGGTGAGAGGCGAAAGACCTCGCTAATGTGATGGTGCACAAGGCTATTCTTTGCCGTGTCGAAAGCCGCCGTTACCCCAAGCCGATCGGCATCGAGTACTTGCAGCAATTTGTATGCGCTGTCGTAGGCCATTTTCAAGCCCGCTATGGGCATAGCTGCTTCAAGCGCATGGCGTAAAGTACAACTCGGCTTCTCTTGCTCTTCTGTTTTGCAAACCTTGGAGTAATTTCCCATCGGCGAAAACCCATCTCTTAAACGCATAGGATATGGATGGGTCAAGGGGATTTTGATTCACCATCCGCATCAAACTAGATCGCTTCAGGTTGCCCAGCCCTACATTAAATGAGAATGAAACGAGCGAATCGAATTGATTTTGGTTTAGCTCCTGTGTCGCATAGCGACTCACAGCCCGCTCATAGCTTCTCAGCTGCGTTTTAAGCAGCGTTTCAGCGGCATTCTTATCGATGGGCGAGTCGGTCAATTTAACCGCCGTACCGTCAGTATAACGCGTGGCGCCATAGCCGATTGTCGGAATACCCGCCGGACAAGGGTAAGGCTTAGCGCTAAAGCCCTCGAATGCTTCAATTAGCTTTATCCCGTTTGGCGATACTCTCATTCTCCATCTTTCTCTTTAGCAGGCGGAACCTTACCGCTTACCAAAGCGGCTTGACCCAAATCTTGAATGGCCACACAGACAAACCAAAGGCGGAAGCCAAGCTTATTCTCACGCAGCGGCGGGGAGTCTTGTGCAGCGGAAGCGTAGCGTTTAACAGACCCGCGCGCTTTAACTGTTGTTCGCTTGTGAAAAACCACCGATGCCGAGCGTGCATTTGCTGCCGACTGACCGAACTTCAGCTTGGTGATTTTCTCATTGTAAGAAGGTGTGTAATTCGACTTGTAAACTCTAAATCCGTAGTAGTGCTCGGTGATCTTACCGGCTTTAGCATCATTGCTTACTTTTTCGGAATTTTTGTTGCCGAAATTGGCGTGTATGAGCGCTTGATAGCCCATTTCTTTATACTTTTTTATCCCCGGCTTAAGCCGCCGCATGCTGCTGGGCAGGCTGTGAGGCCATTCTTTGGTATCGAGCTGACTTATCAAGCGGCTGGCCTCATCCCAGATGTCATACGTGCGAGATTTACCCAACTTCTGACGGTAGCTTCTTCTAGTAGCTACATAATCGATTACGGCGTTGTAGATACTGACGTTTGCCGTGTACTCAGCGATAGTTTCTTCGGTCAGCCCCTTATCCCCATCGTACTCGTAATCTCTAAAAAATGCTTGCGCCTTTGTGTCTAACTCCAAGTGCTTCGTGAGTCCATTCTGAGCGGTCAGTTTCTCAGGGTCGCCGTATCTCTCTATGATCTGTTTACGGTATTTGGGCTGGATCGTCCGCCACTCTATGAGCGCCGGGCGACCCTTTCCGCCGCCTTTTCTAAGCATGTTAAACGGGCCACGTTTTACGTAGCTCTTATAAAGGTCACAACTCATTACTTGAGCACCTTTGTAAAGCCAACCGCCATGGACGCATAGAATGCCTTTGTATATTTCGCCCCAAGGCAGCATCAATACTCGCCCTCTATTTTGGCTGCTTTCGCACGCTTAAGAACTCTTTTCCTAAAAAAGCGGAAAGAACTACGACCGTCCTTTCCAATATTGCTTCTATTGTCCCCATGCTCATGAAGTAGTAAACAGTTGTAGAGATCGTCCAACTTAGAGCCGATTTCCCTTCGCATAAAAGGACGTATCTTATACGCGTAGACCTTCTTTCCGTTAATGTAAATTTCTCTATAGTTCCACGAATCTGGATCATACTTATTGATGCCATCCTTGGGGTTAGTACCCGTAAGTCTGTATTCCTTGATGGTAATGATTGCTATATTTTTCTTTTTCATCTTCTCTTTTTTCGACACACAATCCGCCACTTACTCCTAGACTGCTGCATCAGGCGTAAAAGTTAGCTCCGTCCAGTCTTTGCCTTCACCCGATAACCATTTGAACTTCCAAACTTTGTCGTATAAGTACAAGTAGTCTCTATCGCCCCCATCGAGCCAGTCTCCCGGGCTACTGCTAACGACAGCTGGTTCGTGATAGAGATCACTTTCCAAGACAGTTCCGTCTTTTTGTATAAATGAGATAGAACCATTGTCAATCAGGGACTTTACCTTTTCCTCGTCTTTGTAATGCTTCAGCAAGACGTTGCCCAAATAAGAGGGGTATCCGTCCGAATGGTTGTAGATACTCTTGTATTCCTTCTCACCCGTTCTCATGATAATTTCTGCTCTTGTAGCCATCTTTGTCGGTTTTTGTGGGTTTTTAGTTTAAAAGGGATCAATCTCCTTGTCGGTACATCAGTATCTGGGAGATGGGTGATGCTGCTTGCATAAGCCTTAATCCCTTGCGGTATGCTAAAAGCGCCTGCCCATAATTCTCAGATATGTACCATATGCCATCGTGTTTGATAAAGTGATGCGGGTGTTTTCTGATGCGTTTGGAGAATGTCCCTGAACGAACCGAATACCTGTGCTGTAAACACCAGTGCAAATAGGGGTGGCACAAGTGGTTGTTTACATGTATGCTCTCGGGAATTTCTATTCCATTGTATCCACCTGTCTTGCGAATACTCGGCAAGACCTCCGAGGTTACCCAACGGGTGAATTGCCTCGCCTCCGGTTTGCGGCTCTGAAAAACGAGCTGATATAAACCGGACTCGTTAACGTGTAACACTTTTTGCTTTCCGCCGGAGGTGGTCATTTCAAATGACCCCCTTTTCTTCAGCATGTAAAGTTGATGCGGCTTGCTTATGATTATTAATTCCGCAAGCCCTGCACACATCTTTTGCTACAAACCAAGGCTCGCCCTTGATGACTTTTGTGCGTACTTGTCCGAACTCATCTTTTTCAATTAATTGAAACATAACTCATTGATTTTTAGATTGATACTCTTTGATTAGACGCTCGCGGCTTTCGATGATGGCCAGTATGACTGCAATAGCAGCTTTATCTCTTCGCAACAAACGTTTTTCTGCGGCGTCCGGTGTTGTGCCTAGCAATTCTCCTAGTAGGACATAGTCGCCGTATCGTATTTGGCTCTTTATATGTCCCATTGTTGGTACATTTTCCATACTTACAATACCTTTGTATCTTTGTCGGGACAAATGTAATAAGATATATTCTACAAATCAAGTAAGCTTAAGATTATTTCTAAAAATTAGAATGAACACACTCCAGAGAATAAAGGAATACATTGATTATAAGAAACTTACAATTAGAAAATTTGAAGAAGAGATAGGCTATTCTAATGGGGCTTTTGCTTCTCAACTCAAGAGAAGCAAAACAATAGGTGTTGACAAATTAGAAAATATCTTACGTGCTTATCCAGAAATAAACCCAGCTTGGCTGCTGACCGGTAAAGGGGAGATGCTGCTCAGGGGTTCGGATACAAGCAAGGTCGAAGAACCAGCTGTGGCTTATAAAAGAACAACGTCTGCGGATGATTACATTGGTAAAAAAGGAATACCCTTAATACCGATAGATGCAATGGCGGGGTTCGGTGATAGAGAAGTACAAGTGAGAGAACAAGATATCGTAGATAGATATCGGATTCCTGAATTTGACGGCAAAGGGGTAGAGTATATTATAAGAGTTAGTGGAAGCAGTATGTATCCTACCTACAGCAACGGCGATTTATTGGGGTGTCGTCCTTTTAAAGACACTACCTTCTTTCAATGGGGCAAACCTTATGTTTTAGATACCGATCAAGGCGCTATGGTTAAAAGGCTATTTCCTGTTTCCGGTGATGAGGAATTACTCGAATGCCGTTCGGACAACAAAGAAACTTATCCAGCTTTTACAATTAGCAAGAAGTCGATATACAGAATAGCCATCGTTGTAGGTGTGGTGAGAATGGAATGAGCCGTTTCACTGTAAATCAAATTGTCATCAAAAAAACTACGGCTTGTCAGCAGATTTTAGGCTTTGTCTGCTGTATATCAATTACTTAAAGAATTTTAGCTTGGCATTCTGCTCTATTCTAAAGCTATTTGGGTGGCTTTTTATTGGCTGTTTTAACACAATTTAAGAATTTTATCTCTCCTATTTGGCATTTACCCCCTCCGTAGATGCCCAAAAGTGGATACGGTTTGTCCCCTCAAATGTCCCCCCAAACGATATTATGTTAAGTTGGGTTGCAAACCGCCTGCCTTGATATCCTGGTACAAAAAGCCCATATGTTGGGGCGTGATTTAGTAAGTTCGATGCGCTTTAAAGCCCTTTATTTATAGGGGATAGCCCGTTTATGGCAATTAAATGACGGTTAATGATAAAAAACGCGTGTGTATCGTCTTGAAATGATGATTAAATGTCGGTTGAATGGCAGTTAAATGTAAGTTTTTGGACATTTCGTTTTTGTTTGGGGAGTCATCCTCATTCGGCCGTATCGCTTGTAATTACTGGCGTTCCCGCCCATTTTCACTCCTCCTTAAATTAGGACGATTCGTTTTACGCTCATATCTTTGGGTATATGGCGCACAGAGGTAGATTTGCTCTAATTTGTTCTATTACTTAACACTAAACTTACTACCATTGAACTTATAGTACTGAAATTCAAAAACTTATATGATAAAAAAACTCTTTTGGACTGCCGCATGGGAGGGATTGACAGAAGAAGACTGCAAAGCGTATATTTATCAAGTTACAATCACACGGACTTACGATGGGTTCTCATTGGAAAAATCAGTCATAACCGACGGACTGGCAGCGGCTTTTCCTGAGGTAAAGTTTGAAGAGAGCAGCCCCGAATTGGATCACGCCGGTGATATCGACTACCTCGGCAGAGTTGGTGAAAGAGCATTTGGCATTCAGATAAAACCGATAACGGCAAGCGCAAATTTTGGCAATTACAATATAAGTGAAAGGATGCGCGCCAATTTTCAAGATTTTGACGCAGCATATGGCGGAAGCGTATTTATCGTTTTTTCCACTCCAATGGGAAATAAAAAGGATATTGTAAACAAGCATGTCGTGGAGGATATTCAAAAAGAAATTGGGCGATTGAAAAATGAGCGTATTCGTCCCACCGATAAAATCCCAAGGAATTAAAATTAGAGTCGTCGCATCAAATTACGACATGAAAATTAGAATCGATAAAAATAAATCCCAACTGACGACAGAAGCTAAAAATCACCTCGCAACACCTATCCAAGCGCTTTAGGAATTGTCGCAAGCCCTTGTCGGAAGTGGAATGTATTACCCAACGTGGAGGCTAAGCCATATTATATCAATGACATGTGCAATGACTGATATATACCAGTACATTTTCCTCAAAATACTTAGCTGTCGGGCTGGTCGTTCTGGTTTTGATACAGGCTAGGGCACGAAAGAGATTTATTTAAATCCACCATATAAAACCGATATATCCATTGTGAAGGCAGCGATATCGGACATATGGCGGAATTTAGTTCCTTTGTATGCCGATTACCTCAGAATGGTTGATAGAAACCGAAATACAATTGTAGGCATGAGCTGCTTACAAAATGCAACCGAAAAAACCACGGCTTATAGGCAGAGCCACCACAAATTAGAACGACAACATGCTCAGCATAGCGAATTTACATGCGGGAATCGGGGGCAAGCCGATTTTAAAGGGAATTGATCTGGAGATCAATCCCGGTGAGGTCCACGCGATCATGGGGCCGAACGGCTCGGGAAAGAGCACCCTATCGGCGGTGATCGCCGGTCGCGAAGATTTTGAAGTCACCAAGGGGAGCCTCTGCTTTGAAGGCACAGATATCCTTGGAGAGGCGCCTGAGGCGCGCGCCCACAGGGGTATATTCCTCTCCTTTCAATACCCGGTTGAAATCCCGGGTGTGACCGTGACCAATTTTATCAAGACCGCGATCAATGAGACGCGCCAGGCGCGCGGGCAGCGAGAGATGCCCGCCAAAGAAATGCTGCAAAGGATTCGGGAAAGGGCTGATCTGCTCCACATCGACCGAAAATTTCTCTCCCGCTCCTTAAATGAGGGCTTTTCGGGGGGTGAGAAAAAGCGAAACGAAATCTTTCAAATGGCGATGTTGGAACCCCGTCTCGCCATTTTGGACGAGACCGATTCCGGTCTGGACATCGATGCCCTCCGCATTGTAGCCGACGGGGTAAACCACTTGAGGCGGGCTGACAACGCGGTTTTGCTCATCACCCATTACCAGCGCTTGCTCAACTATATCGTCCCCGATTTCGTCCACGTCATGGTGGGGGGCAAAATCTTACGGTCGGGCGGCAAAGCCTTGGCCGTAGAATTGGAATCCCGGGGCTACGACTGGATCAAAGCGGATGGACAGGCCGATTCAAAAGGGAATCCCTGATGGATTTGAAAGAAAAACTGGTTTCTTCCCACCTCGCATGGCCAGACCTGGGTGCGGGGAACCCCTATTGGGATGCATTGCGAAGCGAGGCAATCCAGCGATTTGACGAACAGGGTTTTCCCAACCGAAAGGCAGAAGATTGGAAGTACACCCACCTGGGGCCCTACTTAAAGGAAGATTACAAAATCTGCTACCAGACCGAACAGGCCTTGGACTACAGCGATGTCAAGCAATACTTTATCCACGATATCGACTCCTACAAGTTGGTATTCATCAATGGCGTTTACAGCTCCTGGCTCTCCGAAACCACGCATGAGCGCTTTGACATTTGCGTGCTCTCATCGGCTTTGAGCCAATCGAGATACGCGGCGATCACCGAAGGGTATTTGGACAAAAGCCCACCGCATGCGGAGTCGCTGCGCGCGCTCAATACCGCTTTTGTGCGAGAAGGGGCTTTCATTCACATCCCCGAAAATCAGGTGGTCGACAAACCCATCCAAATCCTGCACTTCACCGCTGGCGTCGAGGCAGCCGTGTGGGCGCAGCCCCGCAATTTGGTGGTCGCAGGCAAAAACGCCCGGGTTCAAATCATCGAAAGGCACCAAAACATCACGCCACACAAGGTCTTCACCAACGCCGTAACCGAGGTTTTCATCGCCGAGGACGCTGCGGTGGATTACTACAAGTTGCAGTATGACAGCCCCTCGAGTACGCTGATCGACCATACGGCTATCACACAAGCGGCTGCGAGCCGTTGCAGCGTAAACACCCTTTCCTTTGGTGGCGACCTGACGCGCAATAATTTGAACTTTTACCACCGGGGGCGCCATTGTGAATCGCAGCTATACGGCATCACCCTGATCGGTGAAAAGCAAACCGTCGACCACCACACCTCGGTCGCACACGCGGAGCCAGATGGGCAGAGCGACGAGTTGTACAAGGGTATTTTTGGGGATGCCGCACATGGGGTGTTCAACGGCAAGATAATCGTGGATTCAAAAGCGCAAAAGACCAACGCTTTTCAACAAAACAACAACATACTACTCAGCGATCAGGCGCGCATCGATACCAAGCCCCAATTGGAGATCTTTGCCGACGATGTGAAGTGCTCACATGGCTGTACCGTCGGCCAGTTGGACGAAGAAGCACTCTTTTATCTGCGCTCCCGCGGCATTGCCCATCGAGAAGCCCGAGCCTTGTTGCTATTTGCTTTTACCCACGAAGCATTGGCCCGCATTCGCATCCCCGAGCTCAAAAGTCGGGTCAACACCTGGATTGCCCAAAAACTGGGCGTTTCCCTACAATTCGATCTGTAAGGTCAGGATATCGATAAGCAAACAACTCCAGTACCCTTACCTTCCAAGGCAGTTCCCGAGTCTAGGCACAGGCAAGTCCATTGATAACCAAACATAGACCCAGTATCCCTGTTTTCAGCCCAACTTGTAAAGCTAACGCGCCAAGACTACCACTCAGGCCCCGGTTGGGGCCAAAGGTGGCGCTTCCCCTGATATCCAGCTGGATCCCGGTTTTACGCAGGCCGGCATGCAGCTCGTCGCAGCACTCAGCCGAATTCAAAACCCATCGCGTCTATAGCGCTGAGAATATGTGAACACCTGAGAAAGGAATCAGAGCCAGATAGGGAAGAAAGACCCCTTTTGCCAGCTATTTAGCTATTAGGGGGGAGTAAAACGAATCCCATTGAATTGAAGAAGGGTGAAAATGCGCGGAAACGCCAGTAATTACAAAGTGAATCAGGATGAGTACCCAAACAAAAACGAAATCAGATGAAACCGTCATTTGATCCTCATTCTGAGGCGGTACGCACATATCTTTTATCATTAACCGTCGTATAAACGTCATAAACGGGCTATCTCCTATAAATAAAGGCTTTAAAGTGCATTGAACCACTAAATCGAGCTCCAATATGGGGCTTTTTATTGATGAGCAGTGTGTTTCTCAAAAAATCTGATTTTGTTTTTCAAACTGACCTGATTTCGTTTTTCGGATTATACGAGGCATCCGTAGGGGTGAAAGCCTGAGGGGGAATTGAGGTACGATAATTGCTATAGATGAGGGAAAGGGCTGGGACTTATGCGGTTTTTTCTATATCGTTTTTCCATTTTTTCTATCGTCCTCTTTACAGCTTGCAAGACCAAACCCAAGGAAGTACACCCGCGCGCTACGGGGGCTATCGATGAGGTATTGGTCGTGTGTGGTGATACGCTATGGAATGCCGGGGTGAATGAAGGCGTGAGAAAGGCGCTCGATAAAGAATTTCCCATGTTGTTCCCAGAAGAATCGGTTTTTTCCTTTGTAAGGGTTAAAGGGAGGGGCGTTACCGAGCTGTTAAAGCGGAGCCGCAACCTGCTGATGATTCGGAAGGCGAATAGAAATAGCTTTGAGTCCGTCCAAAACAAATATGCCCAGCCTCAAGATATGTTCGTCATAACTGGCAAAACGATAGCCGATATCGATGCGATCCTTTCCGAGTTCAAGGATTCGATCGTCCATTCTTATTACCAATCCGACCTCGTTTATCTACAGAGCCAAATCAAAAGGGCCAACCAGTCCGATGATGTCGGGCTCAAGGAAATGGGCGTTTACCTCGAAGTTCCCGACGATTATATGCATGTTGTAAACGCCAGGGCTTTCCAGTGGTTTCGAAAAAACATCTTAAAAGGGTCGTCTTACAATGTGATCGTTTACGAAAGTCCTTGGGACGCTCACAGGCGTATTGATGCAAACACTATGGTGAAGTTGCGCGACAGCTGTGTCAGCCGATTTGTAGAGGGGGATGCGGGGTCACGTATGATCACAGAAGACAGGGCAGGCTTGCATCCTGAGGTAAAAACAGTTCGTTGGGGTAAACGATCCCTTGCTCAAATGCGCGGCCTGTGGAAAATGGACAAAGCGTTTTTTGGCGGGCCCTTCCTGAGCTATTGGTGTGCCGACGAAGCGCACAAGCGCCTGGTAACCGTTGAAGGCTTCCTCTTTGCTCCCAATGAAGAGAAGCGCAATATGATGATCCAGCTCGAAGCCATATTGAAGACCTTCCACTTGGAGTCGCAAACCGAGGGCTAGGTGCCTGCTGCGGGAATCGTGAAGTAGGGTTGAACGCCAATGGTGTCATAAAGGTTGCTGCCAGTGTTTCATCGACTGGATAATCAGACCAAAGGTTTGGTCTGTCTCAGCATAACCTTATACTCGCTTACGAGCACGGCTTGAGGGAAGATATCACATCATAAAAAATCATTGTTTTTCACGTTTTTATTTGTCACTATTGATGCAATTGCTCAAGAAAAGATGGCGGGATTTAGCACGACTCATGTAAGTACAAGTCTTGTTTCCAATCCAGTATGGGCAAAGAGAGGAACTGAGATGAATGTCAAATTTCAACTTTATAACGATAAACTCGTCTTAAATTAGTTGGCTAAACGGTTGTAAGGCAGAATGAGAAAAATGGAATGAAACCGCTTCTCGTCATGCCTTATCAGTTAAAAAGAGAGACAAATGGCTATGCGGCGTGGTACAAATATGAGGACAACACGATTCGGATAATGGTAATTCTAAAAGTAATCCCAAGCCTTCCGTAAGTATTAAAACCAGGGACGGTTTTACAGGTAAAGTGACTGAAACATTATATTATTCACTACTTACAAATCACAGCTGATAAACCCATCATCGGTTTGGGCTTATGATGTGCTGTGAATGACTGCTAAAGGGCTTGCGCACGCGGTGGGCGATAAGGCTTTGGTAAGGGATGGCTGGGTAGCGGCCGGCCCCACCTCAGTCGAAGAGTTGTTCCAACACCGAAAGGGATTCAAATGCTTGAAAGCCGGCCAGGTGCAAACAGTAGTACTGTTCCAGTGTTTGGAGCAATTGCTTTCGTTGGGCCTGGTTGAAGTGCGGTCGAGGCTCCGCCAGCTTTAAGCGGCTCAGTTTTTGGAATAGGCGCAGCGCTTCTCCGCTTAGGCAGTGCGACTCGGGCTTTTGGGTGAGGTAAGTACCTTCCCGCAAGCCGAAGTAAGCGGTTGGCGAAGCCTGCAGGTCGGGGTAAAACCCCAGGTATCGCGTCAGATCCAACACGAAGCACAGGTGGAAATCGGCATAGTGTTGGGCATCCCTTAAAAACCGAACCCGGTCTATCAAATAATCGAATAGGGAAGGATTGGCCTCCGCCTCCCTCAAAACGCGGTTTAACAACTCGGTTAGAAAGAACACGATGGCGGTCTTGGTCGGATGGACGGTCAAAAAGCTGAGCTCTGTATGCGCGCTGCGCAGGTAGTCCAAGCTGCCACGCCGAGCGGGAGTCGCTTCGAGTTGGTGTATGGACAAAGGGGAAAAGGAAGCGTTTTTCGATTTCCCCCATCGCGCCGGATCGCCCTTTAGAACGTAGCCCTTTAGGCCTTGTCGCGCCGTATAAAAATGCAGGATGCGCGCCCTTTCGCCATAGCGGATGGACTTCAAAAATAGGGCCTTTGTCGTGTAATTCATAAAGCGTGGCCAGACCGCGCTGCGCTATACCACCCCTTGGTCTAGCATGGCGTTGGCGACTTTTACAAAACCAGCGATGTTGGCACCCTTCACGTAATTCACGTAGCCCTTGTCTCCGCTTCCGAATTGGGCGCACTTATCGTGAATGTTTTTCATGATGCCTTGGAGCTTTTCATCGATTTGCTCGGCTGTCCAGTTGAATCGCTGGGCGTTTTGAGACATTTCCAAACCCGATACGGCCACCCCGCCGGCGTTGGAGGCTTTACCGGGTGAGAACAGGACGCCGTGCGCCTGAAAAGCTTCGACTGCTTCGGGTGTGGCGGGCATATTGGCCCCTTCGGCAACGCAGATGATACCGTTCCCGATCAGTTTTTGCGCATCGTCGCCATCCAATTCATTTTGCGTTGCACAGGGCAGGGCGATTTCGCAATTCACCCCCCAAGGTCTTTTTCCGCTGTGGAAAGTCGCGTGGGGATAGGCGCTTATGTATTCGCTGATGCGTCCCCGCTTCACATTTTTGAGATGCATGACGAATTTCAGTTTTTCCTCGTCCAAGCCGGCTGCGTCGTGAATGTATCCCGAGGAATCGGAGAGCGTCACCACTTTTCCGCCCAATTGAGTCGCTTTCTGGGTGGCGTACTGGGCCACATTGCCCGAGCCGGAAACCGCGACTGTTCGGCCTTGAATCGACTTGCCTTTCGTCTGCAACATGGTATGCGCGAAGTACACACAGCCATAGCCGGTAGCCTGCGGGCGGATCAGGGAACCACCCCAATCGATCCCCTTGCCGGTGAGCACGCCGGTAAACTGGCTTTTAATCCGTTTGTACTGCCCGAATAGATATCCTATTTCTCGGGCACCCACACCGATATCTCCGGCAGGCACATCCGTATTGGGGCCGATGTGTCGAAAGAGCTCGTTCATAAAGCTCTGGCAGAATCGCATGATTTCACCATCGGATTTTCCCTTGGGATCGAAGTCAGAGCCTCCTTTACCCCCGCCCATGGGTAGCGTGGTCAAGGCATTTTTAAACACCTGCTCAAAAGCCAAAAACTTCAATATACTGGCGTTGACCGTAGGGTGAAAGCGCAACCCGCCTTTGTAGGGGCCGATGGCGCTGTTCATCTGAATGCGATAGCCGCGATTGACCTGAATTTCACCGCTATCGGCTACCCAGGCTACGCGAAACGAGATCAGTCGGTCGGGCTCTACCATGCGCAGGAGGATGTTCTTGCCTTCGTATCTCGGGTTTTCGGCGATAAAGGGGATGACGGTTTCAGCCACCTCTTTGACCGCTTGCATAAACTCAGGTTCGTGCTCATTTCTCAATGCTACTTCGTCTAGAAAAGCCCTTATTTTGTCCTTTGAGCTCATGAAATGCTATGGATTTGTCGGTTGATGATGACACAAAATTAGTAAAATGAGGTACAGGCGCTCAGCACAATCTAAATTTTTTGCCCGGCAGCGGTTGGACTACCCCCTTTAATTCCAATTCCAACAGCCGGGCGGCCAATACAGATGTGGGCATCTCGGTCCGCATCGCGAGCGCATCGAGCGATAAGTCATCGCCGTCCCGCAGTACTTCGATCAGCTTTTTCTCCTCTTTTGTCAAGTCTGTCTCGCTTTCGCAGCGTTTTTCCTTCGATTTTTGCCCCTTGAGCCATTCGAGGTGGTATAGGAGATCGTCCATGCCGCTGAGCATATAGGCTTGCTGTTTTTTTATCAAGTCGTTGCAACCCGCGCTGTAGGTATCGGAAGCCCGGCCGGGAACCGCAAAGACCTCCCGGTTGTAGCCCTGCGCCAAATGCGCGGTGATCAAGGCTCCCCCTTTACGAGCGGCTTCGATCACGAAGGTAGCCTGGCTCATCCCTGCGATAATGCGGTTTCGCACTGGAAAATGTTCGCGTTCGGGCTTCGTCCCCGAGGGGTACTCGGTGAGCAGGCCGCCCTGGGCACAGATCGATTCTACGTATTTCCGATGGGCTGCTGGATAGATGCGGTCCAAGCCGTGTGCCAGTACTCCGACCGTAGGCAAACCGCAGCGCAGGGCCGAGCGATGGGCGACTATATCGGCGCCATAGGCCATGCCGCTTACGATCAGAACATCGTAATTCGATAGGGCTTCGATCAAGTCTTCGCATTGTCGTTTTCCATAGCTCGTCAATTGGCGGGTCCCCACCACGCTGAGAAGCACATCGGGATAAGTGATGCGCCCCTTTTGGAATAGCAGGAAGGGCCTATCATCTATGGCTTTCAAAAGCGCGGGATAGTCGGGATCGCGAAACGACAGCACTCGGATGGCGTTGTTCTCGATGAAATGCAATTCCCTCGTAGCCAGTCGCCGGGCTTCTGCACTGCCCAATTCCTTCAATTGTCTTTGGCCCAAGCCTAGAATTTGGGCCAACTCGGATGAAGGGGCGTGTAAAACCGCTTCGGCAGACTGATAACGCGCGACGAGCCGCCGCGCCCGCATGTTGCCAATCTCCTTGGAAAACTTGAGGATTAAAGCGTTGTACAACTCGGATTCAGTCATCGCTCATATTTTTTTGAAGTTACAAAAAATATAGGCATGCGTGTTTCACCTATTTTTTTACCTTTGTGTTCATGAGACTGGATCGAGCCATCGCCGATTTGCTCTATGGGCACGATTGCGTGATCGTCCCCGGTTTGGGGGGCTTTATAGCCCGACGAATCCCAGCGAAGCCGGCCGATGGGGATTGTTTTCAGCCAGCACGCAAAGTGATTTCCTTCAACGAAGCTTTGCAGTCGCAGGATGGCCTGCTGGCCAACTATCTGGCACAGCGCGCGCAAATCGCCTTTGAAGCGGCGAGCGACCAGGTGGAAACGCAGGTACAGCATTGGAAAAGGGCACTGTCCAACCGGCGACGTGTCTGCTTGAATGGGATCGGCACACTCTCGTCCAATGCGGAGCAGGCCATAGAATTCAAGCCCGACTCCAGTGTGAACTACTTGACCGATTCCTTTGGCTTGCCGAGCATTTACGCGGAAAAGATCAGGCGCCAACCGGAAAGCGGGATCAAACAAGGGCTGAGACCGCTGCGATATGCAGCGCTTTGGATTCCCCTCGCAGCGCTCGCCTCCTTCTCGGTTTACGAGCTTTCCCATCGATCTGCTGCTGTCGCGCGCGACGAGGCCACGCTGAATCCCTTTGTGGGGATTTCCGATCAGACCGCGAATCAAAAAGCCCTTTCCAAGCCTTTGGCCCATGCCTACCGCAGTGCGCTGCAGAAGCGAGGCCCACGGGTTTCCGAGCTGCATGCAACCCCGATTCAGCCGGCTGTAAGCCAGCCGATTCGGCATGTCGATCAAGGCAGTGATATAAAATCCCACCAACTTATCGCAGGTGCTTTTCGCGAAATCGCCCATGCGCAGCGCTTGCTATCCGATTTGAAGCGACAGGGCTACCCGGCCCAAATCGCAGGTCGATCCGGACGCCTGACCTTGGTAGCGGTGCAGAGCTTTGCCACTAAGCGAGAAGCCATGCGCGCCTATTACTGGATACGAAAGAAAAGGCCCGAGATCTGGTATCGCTATAAAGGCTGAGCACCTGATTCTTTACGCCTTACTCCTTACGCTTGACTTTTCACAACCTACTTTTCACATCTCATTTCTGGCGCCTGACTTCTCACACCTGATTTTTCGCCCTTGATTGCTCACGCCTTACTCTTTACGCTTGACTTTTCACAGCTTACTTTTCACATCTCATTTCTGCTGTCTCGCTTCTAACACCTGACTTTTCACGCTTTAGCCTTGTTATTCCATCTCAAGTCCTGCCACCCTGAGCCATTTTTCCCGACTGCTGTTATCCCGAATCATTTCAACCCGAGTCCTGCCACCCTGAATCATTTCAACCTGAGCCGTTTTTCCCGAGCTGTTTTACCCGAGTCCTGCCATTCCGAGCCATTTCAATCTGAGCCATTTTTCCCGAGCTGTTTTACCCGAGTCCTGTCACCCTGAATCATTTCAACCTGAGCCGTTTTTCCCGACTCCTGCCATCACATCCCTATCCCGCCGCCACTTCGGTGCGCTCGAGATTGTGAAACACCGCTTGCACATCGGTATCTGCTTCGAGCTCGTCGATCAGTTTGATGACCGGTTCAGCCGCTTCTGCGTCCAGGTGTTTGGTCACAGTCGGTATGCGTTGTAGGCTTGCACTTTGGGGTGTCAGTTTCAGTTCGTCCAACTTGCTTTGCAGGGCGCCGAAGTCTTCAAATGCCGTATAGATCCGAATGCCGTATTCGGTCGCTTCTATTTCTGCGGCCCCCCCGTCGATGAGCGCCAATTCCAGGTCCTCGAGGGGCATTGGCAGTTTGTCGCTTTCCAGTGTAAAAACCCCTTTGCGTTCAAATATGAAGGCGTGTTCCTCGTTTTTGCACAGGCGGCCGCCCCCTTTGTTAAAGATGGCTCGAATGTTGGCTACAGTTCGGTTCTTGTTGTCCGTCATCGCCGCCACAAATATGGCGATGCCATGGGGAGCATGGCCCTCGAAGCTGAGCGCTTCGTAGCGGTCGGCATCCGCACTCGAAGCCTTTTTTACAGCCCGTTCGATATTGTCTTTGGGCATGTTGACCCCTCTGGCATTTGCGAGTGCCGTACGCAGCTGCGGATTGACCGCTGGGTCTGGCCCCCCTTCTTTGATCGCCATATGGATCTCTTTGATGATCCGCGTGAAGATTCGGCCGCGCCGAGCGTCTTGGGCTGCTTTTCGATGTTTGATATTCGCCCATTTGCTGTGTCCTGACATACCTTCTGTTTTTTATTTGTCGCTCCTAAGTCGATGGATGCCGGTTTTCAGACTGGTTTAGCCATCGGGTTTTAGAACCGCCAAAAACGCCGATTGCGGTATGGATACCCGACCGATTTGGCGCATGCGCTTTTTGCCTTTTTTCTGATTTTCCAACAGCTTTCGCTTGCGCGATATATCGCCGCCGTAGCACTTTGCCGTCACGTCTTTGCGTAGGGCTTTGACGGTTTCCCGAGCGATGACCTTCGATCCGATGAGGGCCTGTATGGGGATGTCGAATTGTTGGCGCGGTATGAGAGATCGCAGTTTTTCACATATCTTTTTGCCGATGTCGTAGGCATTGCGCTCGTGCACCAAGGCGGAGAGCGCATCGACCGGGTCGCCGTGGAGCGCGATGTCCAATTTGACCAATTGGGTTTTTTTAAAACCCATCGGACTGTAATCGAAGGAAGCGTATCCTTTGGAAACCGATTTCAAGCGATCGTAAAAGTCGAATACGACTTCGGAGAGCGGCATTTCAAAGACGAGTTCCACGCGGTCGCTGGTCAGGTAAGTCTGATTTTTAATCGCGCTCCGCTTTTCGATGCAGAGCTTGATGACCACGCCGATAAAATCGACTCGGGTGATGATCGAGGCGCGTATAAAAGGTTCTGCCACCGATTCGAACTGTGTGGGGTCGGCCACATCCGATGGGTTGTGCACCGTGATTTCCCGCCTTGGATCAGCCTTTAGATAGGCTTTATAGGACACGTTGGGTACGGTGGTGATCACGCTCATATCGAATTCGCGTTCCAAGCGTTCCTGGACGATTTCCAAGTGGAGCATGCCGAGGAAGCCACATCGAAAACCAAAGCCCAGCGCCGCTGAGGATTCGGGCTCGAATCGCAGGGAAGCATCGTTGAGCTGCAGTTTTTCCAGTGCGCGGCGAAGGCTTTCGTAGGCTTCGGTATCGACCGGATACAGGCCGGCGAACACCATGGGTTTGACATCTTCAAAACCCGAAATGGCTTCCTGGGCCGGATGGGCTACCGCGGTAAGGGTATCGCCCACCTTGACCTCGACCGCGCGTTTGATACCCGAAATCAGGTAGCCGACATCGCCAGCTTGCATGAGGTTTTTGGGCTCTGGCTTGAGTTTGAGCACCCCGATTTCATCGGCTTGATAGGCTTTGCCAGTGGCCATGAACAGCAGCTGTTCGCCCTTGTGGATGCGGCCGTTTAGCACCCTGAAGTGCACTTCTACACCGCGAAAGGGATTGAAGACCGAATCGAAGATCAGGGCTTGGAGTGGCGCCTCGGGGTCCCCTTGGGGTGGCGGAATGCGGTGGATAATCGCGCGCAAAATCGATTCGATTCCCGCGCCCGTCTTGGCGCTGGCCTGAATGACATCCGAAGGGCTGCAGCCGATGAGGTTTGCGATGTCGTCGATCACCTCTTCCGGCTTGGCGCTGGGCAAGTCCACTTTATTGACAATGGGTATGATTTTCAAATCGCGCGCCAGGGCTAAGTATAGGTTGGAGAGGGTCTGCGCCTGGATGCTCTGTGCCGCATCTACGACGAGAAGTGCCCCTTCGCAAGCGGCAATGCTCCGCGAGACCTCGTAAGAGAAGTCTACATGGCCGGGTGTATCGATTAAATTGAGGGTATAACGCTCGTTCTGGTACCCAAAACTCATCTGGACGGCGTGGCTCTTGATGGTGATGCCGCGTTCGCGCTCCAAGTCCATATCGTCGAGCAATTGTGCCTGTCTTTCGCGTTTGCTAACGCTTTGGGTGCATTCCAAGAGCCGGTCTGCCAATGTGCTCTTGCCGTGGTCGATATGCGCGATGATGCAAAAGTTGCGTATGTTTTTCATACAAAAGGCTTTCAGATGCGCATCAGCACAACATCTCTCGTGCGCGTTTGATACCGGCCACCAGCGCATCTACCTCGTCTAAGGTGTTGTAAAACGCAAAGGAGGCGCGAACCGTACCGGGGATTCCGTAGTGTTTCATCAGGGGTTGGGCACAGTGGTGTCCCGTGCGCACGGCTATGCCCATCTTATCTAAGATGCTGCCCACATCGAAGGGATGGGCGCCCTTCAGGTTAAAAGATAAGACGCTGGCCTTTTGCGCAGCAGTGCCCCAGATTTGCATCCCCGGCAGGGCTGCGAGCTGTTCCGCAGCATAGTGCAACAGCATATCCTCTTGTTCGCGAATCACTTCCATCCCCACATCTCTCATAAAATCCAATGCCGTGCGAAAAGCGATGACTGCTGCGATATGGGGTGTACCCGCCTCAAATTTAAAGGGCAAGGGGGCAAAGCTGGTCTTTTCAAAGCGCACCTGGTCGATCATTTCGCCACCCGACTGGTAGGGCGGCATTTCGTTCAGCCATCTTTCCTTGCCGTACAGGATCCCCAAACCGGTGGGGCCGTACATCTTATGGGCGGAAAAAGCGTAAAAATCCGCATCGAGGTCTTGTACGTCCACCTGTATATGGGGTACCGCTTGGGCCCCGTCTATCAGGACTTTGGCTCCTACGCCATGCGCCAATCGGATCAGCTCCTTCACCGGATTGACCGTCCCCAGGGCATTGGATACGTGGTTGACCGCTACGATTTTCGTCCGATTGGATAGCAGTTTCTCGTAATCCCTCACAGACAATTCGCCTTTGGCGTTGATCGGAATCACGCGGATTAGGGCTCCTATGCGCTCGGCGAGCAGTTGCCAGGGCACGATATTGGAGTGGTGTTCCAATAGGGAGAGCAGGATTTCATCCCCGTTTTGCAGCGAGCCGCTCATGCCATGCGCGACTAAGTTGATGCCCTCGGTCGTCCCCGAGGTGTAGATGATTTCGCATTCCTGCGCCGCATGGATAAAATCTCGGGTCGCCTTTCGGGTCTGTTCAAAAGCGTCTGTTGCCTCCTGGCTCAGGCTGTGTGTGCCGCGGTGTACATTGGCGTGGTGATAGCTGTAATAGTCTGTCAGCGCGCGGATCACCGATAGGGGTTTTTGTGAAGTCGCTGCGTTGTCGAGGTAAACCAAGGGTTTTCCATTTATGCTGCGCTGCAAAATGGGAAATTCCGCTCGGCGAATGGCTGTGACGTCAGTATTGGGTTTCATTCTACGGGCTAAAGTTACAAAAGAAAAGCAGGGTACAGCTGTTGCGACCCTATCAGGGGTTAAGCGCGGCGGGAGCCTTTCCCAGCATTTTGGGGATGCGTATGATGCGCAAAGGCGGGGTATCGACAGCTTGGATGGGAATGGTTTATAGGTGTTGTCGGTGCTGACTTGGATCTATTCTACCTTTTAAAGAGCGCTCAGTTCTTCACCTATCAGATTTCGGTATGCATTTACAAGCTATAACCATATAGATAGGCTATTGCACAGTGATAGGATAAAGGCAAAGAATAGATAACTCGGAAATGCGTACTTACTCTTTATCCAAAGAACAAGAGTTACCGGTGTAAGGATATGTTCAATAGCTATGGTGGGGAGTGTTATCGTCTCACGGATCTCTTCAAAAAGCGTGTCGCCACCGATTTTAAAAAAGTGATAGTCCAACCTCAGGAAGATAAAGTAAGCCGAAGCAATCAGACTGAAAATAAAAAATAACTTACTTATATTTCTTATATTTATCATGGCGCTGGTTCCTCATTGGGGCAACCGGGTTTACAGCCCCATAAACAATACCAATGATCACAATCTATGCATGCGCGATCATGCAGATAACAAATCGCACTGCAGTTTCTACAAATATCTTCATAGTTTTTACAACATCCGCAGTCATGCCCCCAAAATGCGTGATAAGCAATACAGTCCGGGTCATATCGTCGATTAATCGGGCTAGTCGAACGGGCTTGTATCGCTTTTAAAACGCGATTCCGATCGCCTTCCGTCAGTTCCGCCTTCCAAAAATGACGAAACTCCGCTTTAAATATTCGGTCGATGGTGCTGGCAGAAACCCCGGTTCCCGTGCGCTGCTTTAGAAATACTAAGGTCTGCTCGGGTATAAACCGCTTCCCCGCAAAATCGCTCGCTTGAGACAGCTCGTCAAACAGCCCGTAAGCCTTATCTGCCTGTACCACTACGTCTTCCAAACAGAAAAAGGGCGACTCTCCGCTTAGATAGGTATCGAGCTTTCCGCAATGGCAATCCGCTGATTTCGACTCATCAGCCCTTTGGGCTGACTTGAAAATAGCCCAATGGTAAAATACGGCTTGTGCTACTTCATCATAGTATTCCGCTCTCGAGAGTTTATCGAATAGGGCTTTCGGTATTTGCGACAGGATGCGCTCCGGCTTGTCGAGCTCAGCATACTCTTGTCTCTTTATCAATCGACTGGCCTGTCTTTCGACCCGAGCATGCATCGCTTGCTTGTGGTTTTTATCGGTCAGGTCGATGTGTAGAGACGACAATGCCTCCCATGAATTCGCTTTCTCCCGATACATGAGTTTAGACGCCAAGCGTCCGCCCGCCTGGGCAGACTGTATCCGCAGCGCGCACCTACCGTCATTCGATGTGAACTCAAGGGTTAATTGCTTTTCACCCTGCCCCAAAAGGGTATTTTTAGTGATTTTCAAACTTCCATTTATCTCCTTGGGTATGGAAGCCCGATAACTATCGCCCGTATCGCAGCCGCCGAGCAGTATAAGCGTAAGGGATAAAACAAATGCAGAGAGCCGTCACAGCATGGGTTTACATGCGGTTGAGTCGATAAAACCCGCACCGGCTTTGGCCTGTGTTTTTGCATGGGGGGTAATGCCCTTAATCTGGCGCTTTTCATGGCGAGTGTGTGGATAGACAGGTCGGTAGCAGTTGTCGGGTTCGATATGGCGCATTTACCCCCTAATTCATCCTGCTAAGTTAAAAAAATGTTTTTAATTCTCCGCCCTTTTTCTCTCCGCTTGATTGCCCAATGCTCTGGTTTTTACCGCTACCTTTTTATTTCCCATTCGATACCGCAGCGAGAATGTGACATAGCGATCGTCTCGATAATTGTTATAGACTTGTCGGACCGGGTTGGTATAGGTGCTGACATCGGGGCTGCTGTCCCGGAAGAGATCGGCAACGCTTACGGCGATTTGCAGGTCTTTTTGCCACAACAGGACTTTTAAGCCCAAATCCAAACGCTGTGCTGCTTGCACGGTAAACAAGTCAGACTTTTGGCGGGAAACATACCAAAAATGAAGTCCCCCCTGTAGGGTATGAGCGGGGTTAAGTGAAAAGGTGTTGTCGATGCTGAAGTAGCCGACCCAGCCATTTTGTTCGTGCATATCGATTTCATGGGGGGCGAAATCGAATCGATTGCAATACAGCTGTGCTTGGTTATAGCTCTACCACCAGGGATAGGGCTTAAGGCTATAGGATTCGAACAGGCCATAGCTGTAGCTCGTATAGTAGTTTTTTCTCGTAAAGATCTGCTGTTTCGTATCGGTTTTGAGGGTCGGCACCTGGCTAAAGCCATCGGTTGTCACGGAGAACTGAACGCGGGAAATCCATTTGTCCTTCCAGCTGTGTGCGCATTCGAGGTTATGGGTAAAGGCGGGCTGTAAAAAAGGGTTTCCCGTCGCATAGGAAGTCGAACTCATATACCAGCGAAAAGGGTTTGGTTCCCAATCAGGGGTAAAATGGGCATTTACTGCTGTGGCGCGGGTATATGCGCATGCGTTTTGGACAGCGTTTTGTAGCGAAAGCAATTCGTCGTATGGTCTTGTACGATGCCCGTAGCCTGCATATGGGCATATACCACAGTTGGGCCCACAAACTGAAATCCACGCCTTTTCAGGTCCGCGCTGATCGCTTGGGAGAGCTCGGTTTGAGCGGGCACTTCCGACCGGGTTTTCCAGCTGTTGACGAGCGGCTTGTAACCGACGAAACGCCAGATGTAGTCCGAAAATCGGCCAAAGGCTTTTTGAACCTTTAAAAAAGCACGTGCGTTGGTAATCGCAGCCCTGATCTTCAATCGGTTGCGGATGATGCCGCTATCCTGCAACAGGGATTGCACTTTTGGCTCATCGTAGGCCGCTATTTTTTGGTAGTCGAATCCGTCGAAGGCTTTCCGAAAGTTTTCCCGCTTTTTTAAAACTGTAAGCCAACTCAGCCCGGCCTGAAAGCCCTCCAATATCAAAAATTCAAATTGCCCAGCGTCGTCGCGTATGGGGACACCCCACTCCTCATCGTGGTATCGCTCATAAAGCGGGTCTTTCCCAACCCATTCACAGCGCTTCTGCATAAGGGTCTAAGTCGTTCAACTGTGGATTGTCATTCATTCCCTGGGCCCGATTGGGCTTTTGAGCGTTCAAATATAAAACCTTTTTCTGCTCTTTGGCGCTGGGGTTCTGTTTGATAAGCGATCGACTCGCGCCGTAGATCATGCTTTCGGTCGGTGGCGATTGGACGAGGTGCCGATCGAAATAGAAAGGATTTTGTCGAGTTATTCAAGTCTGGAAAAAATGGACGACACCTTGATTTCATCCTAAAATGGTGTTTTGTTTTAAATCTCCTTTGTTTTACTCGTCGTACCCGCCGTTGTAACGCCATCGAAGCATGCCGTTTGTAAATCCCCATAGAGCCGATTTTTGATACATTGGAATCGATGCGGCATGGCCTCGCTCGTAAGCTTATCGTCTTTTGCGGATAACCCTGTGTGAACGCTCTCGTCCACGAGACGGAAAAGCGCCCATATTGGGTACTTTGCCCATGCGGTTATCAGGCGTGATTCGGAGAAATGCACGGTATAAAAATCGTAACTTGCAGCGGGACAAAGCACGTGATAAACGGATAGCATAACATCTGAAGAAGCGATAGAGAGAAGGAATGCTTGGGTTGATAGAATTGATGGAATGGAAGGCAATTTTGCTTCTAAGACTGAGCTCATTGAAGCAGAACTCGGTAAGGAGCTCGATGCAAGTGGTATTTCAAGGCTGTTAGACCATTTAAGACTTTGTGGAAATACACCTGAATCCTATGGGCATGATACCCGTGAAGAGAAACAATACGCAAAATATACAGATGACCTTTTGGCACTTGCTTATCGAGCAATAGGGCTTAAAAGCCTTGTGATTGCAGAACGAGCTGACGCAGCCGATGTGGAAGGATTTGGTGGCGGATTCAGTTTTGTTGCTGATGCAAAAGCATTTCGGTTGAGCCGAACGGCAAAGAATCAAAAGGACTTTAAAGTACGGGCAATGGACAGGTGGAAACACGGAAAACCATATGCCATGCTGGTTTGTCCAATATACCAATTACCGAGTAGAAATAGTCAAATTTACCTACAGGCAATTACAAGAAGCGTTTGTATATTTACTTATTCTCATTTATCCCTTTTAGTTCGTTATGCACATGAAGTAAGCAATGGATACGAATCGATCTTGAAGATTATCGTTCTCTTGCAAGCGCCGCCTTGAACGGCGGGGGCGTTCTCGGTGATCGCGCCTTCTCGAACGGACGTTTTGAACCTTATTCGTGCAGCGGTTTTATACACCAGCATTCAGATATACACTGTCGTGTTAGGTATGCATTTAAGGTAGTTGTCAGTCCATCGGTTGTCGATCTAGATTACGATGCGACCGGCTACAGCTTGGGGGGGAGCCAGGTTCGAATCTCCGATCCAGACTATTCCGAACCCATAGGTGACGTAGAAGAGTATCAAACGCAAGGTCTTAAGATCGCTTACAAATGGGAATGTATTAGCGGCTGCAGTAACCAAAGCCTATCGTGCAGCGCTTGCAAAAGTCCCTTGTTTTATTTGCATGGCGGCTCTTATTTCAAGTACAAACTCACCGTGTCGAGCAGCGGTCCTTACCTCGATGAGTATAGCGACTGCGCCTATCTGACTATAAGACGCAAAGAGAGGCCCGACCGCGCGCCGACGGTCTACATTAGTCCGTCCGATGTGAGCATAGATTATAATGCGGGCAGCTATAGTGTGGGTTATTATCAAGTTCGCGCTTCGGATCCCGATGGCGATGCGCTCGCTTACAAGTGGGAATGCATTAGCGGCTATAACAATCAAAGCCTATCGTGCAGCACTTGCAGAAGTCCCTTGTTTTATTTGCATGGCGGGCCTTATTTCAGGTACAAGCTCACCTATGTTTTAGTCGAGGCCTTTGTAGAGCAATTAAAGGATTTTCAGGAGGTGATTGTTTTTGCGAGTCATTAATCATTCTTACACTCCCAATCCGGCCAATCATCACCTTTATGTCTGTTGTTTTCCCACTGCAAAGGTTGAAGATTGTCTAAGTCGTCCGTGCCGCCTTCGCTCACCGGTTTAATATGGTCCACTTCCCAACCACGTTTAGAATCGGTGTTCCCATATTCATCTCTTTCAATCGAAGCGCCGCAATAACCTTCCCTCCATTCATCGGAGTGTCTTCCATGAACGACCTTACCCTTCTCCCAAACGCTTTCTACTTATAATCCGAAAACGAAATCAGGTCGGTTTGAAAAACAAAATCAGATTTTTTGAGAAACACACTGCTCATCAATAAGAAAGCCCCTACGTCGAGGCGTGATTTAGTGG
>JANQLC010000009.1 GCA_028280815.1 Flavobacteriales bacterium
TTGACAAACACTAGGTTTTTCCATATCTTTGCTCAAAGGTAAGAATATAAAGAGTCGTTTTGTGAATGCTAAAAAAACGCAACAAGAGAAGAGCTCCCCTCACCGGGAGTTGCCACAATTGGTAAGCGGTGAGTTGTTCCGGTCTGGCATTCAAGGTTAGGCGATCTTTTAGTTATTGAAGGATAAAAAATGAATTGTGTATCAAGAATTGCATTCGCATTCGTTGTAGGTGTCGCCCTCTTCTCTTGTAAAAGAGAAGATACTTCGCTCAGTGGGCTCGCCCGAGCCCAATCACGGACAAAGCCCAGCATTCCATTTTATGTCGAGGGAAATGCGTCGGCGAATACGCGCATCCAATCCAAACTGTTGACAACGGCTGAAATTCAAAAAATTGGTCTGCTACACAACAAAGCGCTTAGTAGTGTTCTCAGTGGCTTGAAGCGTAAGAGCGTTTCTCATTTCAAGAGTAATCGCCAAGTTGCCGACCTAATCATCGATGAGTTGGATGGGTTTTGTCGGCGGAATTTTGATTCAAAAGATGAAATTTCTTTTGCCCATCAGTTACTCGTAGGCGAAGTCTCAAAGTGTGCATCGAAAAACAGCACGACAAATTTATCACCGAGTCAAGCTGTGATAAAAGAAAATTCAGCCCGTTTATCCGAAGATCAAATAGCGCTGTTAAAGGCCTGCTACGATGCTTTAGACTCAGCTTATCAGATTGGCATAGCCTCATCGACGGATAAATTAGATCAAATTCAATGCATTGCTCGAGCTAAGTTACCAGCGGCTCAGGCTCAAGCCGTATGGATTACAGCAGCAGTAGGCAAAGCCTCTTTATCCTATTGGCATAAAAATATAAATGCCTGGCGACGAGCGTTAAATGCCGATGGATGGTTTAGTTGGTGTAAATTGGGAGGGGCCGATGCTGCGGGAGCAGGTAGTTGTGCAGTGGGCGGAGCTGTTGCAGCTGCAATTCCCAGTCTCGGCATAACTCAAGCCGCCTATATAGGGGGCATAGCCATCGGCGCTGCCGGCGCAAGTGCATATTCTGCCATAGAGCAAATTTGGGATCACTACTGTTGTGGATGTGAAGATAAAGGTACCTGAGATGGTAAAAGCTGAAAAAGGTGTGAAACAACATGCCAAAAATAGGAGCCTCTGGTTTTGGCTTTTATTTTTTTCGACAACCCTTGCTTCGATTGACTTGGTGAACACTTTTGTTTGGAATAAACCTTTTACAACAAGCCATCTCGTCGCCTATCCCATAGCTGTAGCTTTAAGTACAGGTGGTTTCTACTTGTTAAACAAGTTGATTAGCCGTGTTAAACGATTTCAAATGGTGCTCACCTATTTTATTTCGTTTGCTTTGGTTTGTCTTCTGGTAGGTGGAGGTTTTTATCCCTTGCTGCGCGCGAGCATGCTCACTGGATTAATCGCTGGAATGGTTTTGGGAACCGTTTTGATAGTCGTCATGCTGGTCGCTAAGCGCTTCAAGCAGAAAAGGAAACGGCTTATATAGCGCAACTATTTGATCCCGCTCGCGGTTTAAGCCGTTTACCCCATCGTTTTTCATCCGATTCTTTTGAATAGGGCTGTAGTATGTCCAGTCGATTCTCCTGTTTTGGTATAGATTGAAAAGCGCTAGGGGAGTACGCGATCGAAATGCATGTAAGGGGTTTTATTTTTCGCCATTCCTTTTGAAAGGCGAGGTTTATTTTTCGTTCTTGGGAGGCGTCTGAAGGAAGGAGCTTGTTTTTTATCCCCGTGCTGTGTTCCCGTTGCAGGGGTTTAATTGTGGAGTCAATCATATGGGGAAATTTGGAGCGCAGGCATTTTCCCTACTTCTCTTTGCGTGGCGGGTTTGAAGATTCGATCTTTTTTTGGCTTTGGCTCGGCGCTGAGAACGCGTTTGTTTTTGGGATTGTATCTTCACGCCGCTTCTCGGGCTGCTAAGGGTATTTTTTGGTGTTTGTCCCTTTGCGAGGGTTTGAGAATGACACTCGTTCATGGGCGTTTACCGCTGTGAGGCGCAGTTTGAAAATCGGGGTTGATCCCTTGATCCCGGCCTTTTGTGAAGCCTGGAAGCACAGACCTTATTCGAGAACTGTGTTCATCTGTCGGCTGCAAGCGTTCAATTTGGTTTTCTGTCGGCTTGGGGGCTGTTCAGCCTTTGGGATTGGAGCGACATCCCTGCTACTGTATTTGGACCGACTGGAATCGGGGTTTTCCAAGGCTTTAATCGATGTGCAATGCGAAGGGCAATAGGGCGATTGGACCTTTGTAGGCCTGCAGGCTTTTCAGCTGTGTGTATGCTTTATACCCTTCTTCTCCGAGCTCCGCTTCCAGTAGCTCGCCTTTGATTCGGGCTCTGAACCCTTTGGTGAATTCATCGAATAATTTCAGAATGGGGTTTGGGTATTTGGGATAGTTGACTATTTCGTAATCCGATATCTTTGCCCTTTCAGCCGCTGCTGCTATGGCAGCATCCAGCGTGCCCAATCTGTCGATTAATTTTAACCGCAACGCATCGCCAGCTGCCCATACGTGTCCTTGTCCGATGGAGTCCACATAAGCTTTTGACAAGCCGCGCCCTTCGGCCACTCGGCTGATGAAGAGACGGTAAAAATTCGTTACGCTTTTTTGCAGTGTTTTTCTAAAATTTTGGGCGGTACCCGTGGTCAAACCGTAGGGATGCGAATGGGCGTTGGTCTGGACGACGGCGGTGTGTATGCCGTGGTGCTCAGCCAGCGCTTTGGCATCGGGTAAAAGAGCGAAAACGCCGATGGAGCCGGTAATCGTATTGGGCTCAGCAAAAATTTCGTCCGCGCCGCAGGCGATATAGTATCCGCCTGAAGCGGCGTAGTCCCCCATGGAGACGACGACCGGCTTTCGCTTTTTGGTCAAGGCTATTTCGTGCCAGATCAGTTCGGAAGCCAAACCGCTACCCCCTGGTGAGCTGATGCGCAGCACCACGGCCTTGACATTTTTGTTCTCGCGCAGCGCTTTAAAAGTCTTTTGAAACACCCGCTGCCCGATGAAGTTCTCGTCTTCCGATTGGGTATATAGGATTTGACCTTGCGCAAACACTACGGCGATTTGGTCGCCCGAGCTGTGAGACGGCTTATGGGCTTGGTAGTATGTATCTGTCGAGACAAAGGGAATTTTTTCCCCTGACCCGAGTCCGATCCGGTTTCGCCAGATATCGTCGTACGCATCTCGATAGAGCAGGCTGTCGATTAAATGGGCCTGGCGAGCCGCATCGGTAAATAAGCCGTATAGGCTATCGGTTGCGAGCTGTACGGCCTCTTCGCTCAACCCCCTTGATTCGGCGATTTCTCCGGCTGTGTTTTTCCAAATCGACCCCAGTAGTGCGGTGAGTTGCTCGCGGTTGGCTGCGCTCATGGTGTCTTGCAAGAAGGGTTCCACAGCTGCCTTAAACTTGCCGTGGCGAATCACTTCAAAGTGAATCCCATACCTATCGCCAAAGCTTTTGAGGTAGGTAACCGAGGCAGCCAGCCCTTTTAAGTTCACGATTCCCAGTGGGCTGGTGTAAATGGAATCCGCTTCGGTACTCAGGTAGTAACCGCCCTGGTCGTACTCGTCCGAATAGGCGAGGACAGATTTTCCGCTTTTCTTGAAATCCGATAGGGCTGCTCTGATCTCTCCCAATTGTGTGATACCCGCCATCGTCTCGCCGGGCTCGATGGAAATACCCTTGATCGCATCATCGTTTTTGGCGTATCGGATCGCTTGTAGAATTTGGATCAGACTCTTTTTTTTGCCGTTTGGATTTACCTTTTCAAGGAGAGAAGTCGTAGAGACCCGATCCCGAATGGGTTTGTCCAATGCGAGCCGTAAAACACTGTTCTTTTTGATCCTATGAGCCTTATGCGTGCTTGTACCCAATGCGATAGCCAGGGCGAAGAAGCCAAAGCAAAAAAAGAGAGCCACGAGAAAAACGCCGACGATGGTAGCTAAGACGTATTTTAAGAAGGATCTCATAGCGGGGTTTTTAAGTGGTTCTGAAAAAAATATCTTTGTAGAGACAAAAGTATTCATTTTGAAGAGATATCGCAGCTTATTGTCTATGGGTAGCAACTTGGGGGATCGTTTGTATGCGCTCGACCAGGCCTTGGAAAGAATGCGAGAACGACTCGGTGAAATCGCTGAAGTTTCGAGCCTATATGAAACGCCACCCTGGGGCTTTGAATCGAACCACAGCTTTTACAACTTAGGCGTTTTGCTCGAGACGGTTCTTTCAGCTGATGTGTTGGTGGCAGAGATTTGGGCCATCGAATCGTCTTTGGGCAGGGTGCGCAGCGAAGCAGCCGGTTACGGCGATCGCGTGATCGACATCGATATCATCTACTTTGAAGATTGGCGCTTGCGGACGGGCAGCTTGCAGATACCCCATCCAAAGCGCGCTGCGCGTCGGTTTGTTTTGACGCCCCTAGTTGAAATCGCCCCAGATTTCGTCGATCCCGAATGGGGCGTCGACATCCAGCAATTGCTCCGAAAAACGCCAGACTTGACAAGGATCGAAAAGATAGGTGACTTTTCCCTATAGTTACATAGCCATAGAGGGCAATATCGGCGCCGGAAAAACGGCCTTGGCCGAGTTACTGGCGAAGGAGTATAAGGCCGAATTGATCTTGGAACCCTTTGCGGATAATCCATTTTTATCCAAGTTTTATGAGCAGCCGGAGAAATACGCGCTTCCGCTCGAGCTGTGCTTTTTAACCCAGCGGTATGTGCATTTGAAGGAGCGGCTCACCCATCCTGAGCGACTCAGATCCCTTGTGATTTCCGATTGCGATATAAGCAGGTCCTCAATTTTTGCACGGGTGACGCTGCGCAAAGCAGTATATCGGGTCTATCGAACCGTATTTGACCACTTGTGCTGTGGTTTGATTCGGCCTGAGCTGTACGTTTATCTCTATCAGTCTACTGAGAATTTGAAGCGAAATATTCTAAGGCGGGGCCGGCCTTATGAGCAGTCGATCGATTCGGCTTACTTGGATCAGATCAATCGGAGTTATTTTGCATTTTTAAAATCGCAAACCGGCCTAAGGGTCTTGGTATTGGATGTTGATAACATTGATTTCGTGAAAGATGCCGATGCCTACCTTCGGGTTAAAAAGGCGCTTGCCGGGTCCTATGATTTGGGCCTGAATTGCGTTGAGCTGAGTTGAATTCGGGTAATCGCAAACCTATTTTTTACGCTCACCTATAATCGAGCGTTTTTAAGCGATGGGGAAGTGGGTATGGCGGATCTTTGAGCTATGCGTTTTCCCAAGTGCTGGCTCCAGTGCGTATCGGTGATCAAATAATGAACTGCCTTAGGTGTCGACAAGTCTAAGCCTGTCGATTCCCTGTTGAAAATACAGGTCCATGGGACGAGTGGAAAGAGGGTGGATGCTTGAAATCTGAGCTGTTGTGAAAGGCTTGGCCATCTGATTTATTTGCCAAAGCGGCGGCGGAGTAGGCTGATTAGAAGCGACGAAACGATGCTGATGCATTTGCGCCACATACGTCCTCTGCTGTTTTTGTCGAGCCGTAAAAAATTCATTCTATCCTTTGATCGATTGGCTCTTTTCAGGGCCATAAGCGCCCCTATACTCGCTATGTAGGATATGAGGTTCAAGCCCATGCGAGGCGCCGGGATTTTTGATTCCAATCGCTGGCACTGTTTCCCTATGAGCGCCTCTGTCATTTCGATCTTTTGTCTGAGTATTTGACGCCTGATTTGGATGTCGTACAGGGTTTTGGTTCTAGGCTTCGTCCTCATTGGATTCGTCAAAAAACAATTGGGTTATCAGTCTTCCCATGCGACTTTGAATCAGCTTTCCCCCCTTGCACAAAGAGGTGATCGCCAGTAGTAGGGCGAGCAGTCCGACTGCTAGGAAGCCCAAACCCTCTGACTCCAGTAGATCGCTCAGCCAAAATGCCAGAGCGAGAAAGAGGAAGACGAAGGCCAAAAACGCAAGGGATCCAACTATGAGGGCTTGCGCAGCCATCGAAAACAGTTTGATCAGCTTTTCAGTCGTGTCCAGTTTGAGAAGCGCCAACCGATAAGCCACGTACTTCTTAATGTAAACACTTGTTTCAGAGATGTAGGCGATGAGTTGGTCGATGTGTTGTCTTGGGTTCATGGCGTCGGCGACACAGCGGAATCGCTTCTACGGATGCGATTCGTCGACTTCCGCCTCTACGTCGCTCAAGCGTTCATTCGCTTTTTTTACACCCGATTCAAAGGATTCGTGGGGGCTATACTTTTTTCTCTTCAGCCTGTCGCGGTACTTGTCTTTTAAGTCCCTCACCGTTTCTGTGGCCTTGTCCTTTAATCTGTCGGCGGTTTCAGAGAGGCGTTCGCTGACCTTTTCCACAGCCTCATCGACCTTCGTCTTTAAATCGGCTCCCTTGGACTTGGCGCGCTCAGCGGTCTCCTTTCTCCAATCTCTACCCCTATCGCTGTTTAGCCAAAAACCGGCGGCCATGCCTGCAGCTGCACCGGCTAAAAATGATAAAAATCCTCTTTTGTTCGCTCCCATAATCGTTTCTTATAGATTAAAATCTTATTTCTAATAAGGGAAAGTATCAAAATCTATTCCACTTTAAGCGATTGGATCTCTTTCTGTTTTGGATGGGTCTCCATCCCGTTTATACCCGGTCGAATCCATGCCAATATAAGTTCTTTGGAATCCAGATCTAAAAAACCCACAATTTGCATTTGCGCGGCTGCTAAGGTAAAAATTGGCTGAAACTTGCGGTGGGTTTTTCCATAGGTTTTTCTTATCGAATAGTTGAACTAACTGATGGTGTATAAGCCCTTGTACGTCATTAAAAGCTGTTTTTTTATCGGTTTTGGCTGTATTTCAAAGCACCTACGCCAGAGTGTTAGGCAGCGCCCGCGATGGGGGTGTTTCGGTTTGTTGAAGGGGGGATTGCAACTGTAAAGGCAAAACGATTAAATTGGCCGCAGCGATGCGTAGAAAACAGTTGGTTTATGATAAGGCCTATTTGCGAATGGCTTTGGAGTGGGCTAAGCTCTCCCATTGCAAGCGCAAGCAGGTGGGCGCCCTAATCGTGAAGGATCGAATGATCATTTCAGATGGCTATAACGGTACGCCGAGCGGCTTTGAAAATGAGTGTGAGGATGAGAGCGGTTTGACGAAGTGGTATGTTTTGCACGCCGAGGCCAATGCGATACTAAAAGTCGCCAGCTCTACCCACAGCTGCGAAGGAGCTACTTTGTACATTACGGTAGCCCCGTGTCGGGCCTGCAGCAAACTCATCCACCAAGCCGGTATCAAAAGGGTGGTGTACTTGCGCACTTATACGGATGGGAGTGGTATCGCGTTTTTAGAAAGGGCTGATGTACAGGTAGATCAGATCGGTGAGGGTGTGTTGAGCGCTGATTTATAAAATGATCTAAAAACCACTTTGGTCATAATAGATAGGGTATTTTTTTATCTCATCCAGATCCAGTCTTGAACGCCATAGGCGCCCGGTTTGTCAAGGGGCCGGTGTTTTCGTATGTAAAATTCGATTTCATCCGGCTCCAAATCCTTGAAATACACCTTGGCCCTATCGCAAAAAACCCGGCTTTGCCGGTTGCTTTTCACGGCCACTGCGGTGATCACCTCGTGCACATCCCCCGACAAACCCCTCAGCATGTCAAAAGCCTGTGATTCGTCCTCGGGTTTGCCAAAAGTCTTTCCGCGATGCCATACCACCGTATCTGCGGTCAGTACGATTTCGCCTTTGTCGGGCTGAAAGGCCTCGGATTTCAAGGCTGCTAAATGGGTGGCAATCACTGCTCCCTGCAAAGCGGTTGGAAAGCGCTCGTCTATCTTTTTCACCCGAACTTCAAAGGGAATTCCGAGCCGCTGCAACAATTGCTTTCGCCACGGTGACCCCGAACCGAGAATCAGCTCGCCATCCTCGGGCCTACGCATCGGTCAGCAGCCGCTGGGTGCTGTGTTTTGGTTCATAACCACAAGCCTTTTATCTTTAGGGTTTGTTCGATGATGTCGCGCACGCAGCCATATCCGCCTTTTATGGGTGATACGTAGTCGGCAATCGCCTTGATCTCAGCTACTGCATCGACCGGGCAAGCCGCAACGCCCGATGCGCGCATAACAGCCTTATCCAATATGTCGTCTCCCATATACAGGATCTGTTTCGGTTTGAGCCCGTGCTGGCTGCAAAAGTCGGTGTAGGGGTCCATTTTGTTTTGGGCGTTCATGTAGATGTCGGTTATACCCAAGCTTTGGAGCCTCTTTTTGACCATTTCGTTTCTGCCTCCGGTGATGATTCCAACGCGCATGTCCTGTTGTACGGCGAAGTGCAGTGCATAGCCATCGCGTGAATGCACGCTTCGCACCAGGCTGCCATCGGGTAGTAAGATGAGTCGGTTGTCCGTCATGACGCCGTCCACGTCGAAGAGCAGGGCTTGGATGTCCGTTAATAAAGTCTTATAGTTCTCTTTCATGGGTTTCTATTATGGATTGAGTCAGGGCTGTATAGAGGGATCGCCCTTTTTTCCCTTTCATCAAGGCTAGGTGGTTTTTTATGGATTTCCAATCCCGGCGCAGGGCCGGGCCGGTTTGTGCCGCTTGGGGCCCTAGGGCAAAGGCTTTTTGCAGGGTGGTATCCACGAGGGGGTGGAGCGTGTGAAAATCCATGCCGATGTTCGCCAGCATTTGTTGGCTCAGGTAGAGTAGGTGGTTTACGAAGTTGTTGCTCAATACGGCTGCCAGGTGTAGCTGAAGCCTTTGCGCACTGGATAGATACCGCCCTTTTTTGGCGATCTGTGCCGTTAGTCCTTCTAAGAAAGCCGCCGTGCCAGCGTCTGAGGCTTCTACAAAGAAAGGGATGCGGTTGTAGTCTGTCTGTGTGCCTTTCGTAAAGCTCTCCAGTGGGTACAGCACCCCGCGTTTTTGTTGTGGGACGATCGTCAGCGGCAGGGCACCGCTCGAGTGGATGACCCGTGCGTGGGGGTTGGGGATTCTCCTTGCCACCGCTGCGATTTTTTCATCGGGTACGGCTAAAAAGTACACATCGGTCTCTCGGGCTTTTTCCCAACTGACCACAGGCACCCCTTTGACTGTGCGGTCGTGGTGGGTGATGACCTGAATCGCTGAAGCGACGCCGTTCTCGACGAGCATTTGGTGCAGATGACTGCCCCAATTTCCGAATCCGATGATGCTTATCGTTTTCGACACCTGTTACCGATTGAGAAGTGTCGGCTAAGGTATGACTTTTAAGGCTTTTGTCGGGGGGCTATCTTTTGCAGGTCTTATCTTTTATTTAGTTGCAGTCTAACCCCTACCTTTGTGCCCCTTGGTGTCAGCGCATGAAAAAGATCTGTGGCTTGCTGTTCTCCACTCGGTTTACCGGCTTTTTGCTACTCCTCTTGGCGCTCGCCATGGCGGCGGCCACCTTTATAGAGAACGACTATGGTGCGATGACCGCCCGGGCCTTGGTCTATCACGCCACTTGGTTTGAGCTCGCCCTGCTCTTGCTCGCGCTTAATTTTGCTGGCAACATAAGGCGTTACCGCTTGTGGCGGCGCGACAAGTTTCCCATATTGCTCTTTCACCTCGCCTTCTATGTGATTCTGCTCGGTGCGGCCCTTACGCGTTGGACGGGTTATGAGGGTCGGATGTTTATCAAAGAGGGGGAATCGAGTAATCGGGTCATTACGGATCGCTTGTATTTTCAGGTGCGCATCGACGACAACCGAGAGCAGCGCAGCTATCCGGATAGGGAGATGGCGCTCTCCGCCTGGGGTGGCAATCGCTTTTCTCAAACCTATCCCTTTCGGGGCAAAGCGGTTCGGGTTGAACTGATGAATTACATTCCACTCGCTGTGACAGAAGTGGTGCGCGGTGTGTCCCGAGGCGTCCCACTGCTTCATCTCGTCGTCGGTGCGGGTGGGGACCGGCGGGATTACTACATCAAAAAGGGCGGCGTCCAATCGATTTTGGGCTTGGGTTTTGCCTTTGATAAGCCGGTTCCGGGGGCCGTTCAAATTTATACGCATGATGACGCCTTGCAGATTGAAACCCCTTTTGATGGGGTCTATCGCATCATGGCTACGCAGCAGACGGGAACGATTCGCAAAAACCAGCTGAGCGACTTGCATTTGCGCAGCCTCTATCAGATGAAGGGAATCGACTTTGTGGTCGCCGAGGTCATTCCAGGCGCCGAGTTGGTATTAAAAGCCGGAAACAAGCAGAGAGACGTGGCTAATTTAGATGTGATCCAGTTGCGGATTACTTCAGGGGATCAGACCCAATACCTCAACTTGTCGGGTAAGAGCGGCCGGGTCAGCCCGGAAACCCTGACGGAGATCAATGGTTTAAACCTCTATCTGTCTTATGGTTCCAAGTCTATTGAACTGCCCTTTTCCATCGCGTTGCGCGATTTTCAGATGGAGCGATATCCGGGCTCTAACAGCCCGTCATCCTATGCGAGTGAGATAACCCTTATCGACCAGGGCAGACGAACGGATTATCGAATCTTTATGAACCACGTATTGGACTATAGAGGTAATCGATTTTTTCAGGCTTCTTACTTTCCCGATGAGAGCGGCACGGTTTTGTCCGTCAACTGCGATTTTTGGGGGACTTGGGTCTCCTACATCGGTTATTTGCTGATGGCTTTGGGCATGTTGTTAACCCTGTTTTCTAAGGGGAGTCGGTTTTGGCAGCTCAATGAAAGGCTAAAGGAGGTGAATGGGAAAAAGGGGGTTGCTGCAGCCCTCTTGTTTTTGAGTCTGAGCACCTTTGCACAGCCGCCGAGGGTTCGATCCGATACGGCAGAGCCGCCTTTTCACTCAGATGTAAGCTTGGATTCACTGCTGGAGGCACAATACATCGATGCGGAAAAGGCAGCGGACTTTGGGCGTCTAATCGTGCAGCGATTCGATGGGCGGATGCAACCGATCAACACCTTGGCTACGGACATCCTCAGAAAGGTTTACCGGCGCAACGCGTTTTCCTATACGGCCCAAGCGGGGCGCACCATTCATATGACACCCGATCAAGTCTTTTTGGGCGTGCATTACGACCCGATGGCCTGGCAATTGATTCCCATCATTTACGTTCCTGAGGCCTTGCAAAGGGAACTGGGCTCTCGGTTAAAAGTCGATGGCGATCGCGCCACACCCTTGGCTTTTTTTGATGCGCAGGCCGACTATATCCTGCGCGATTACGTGGAAAGAGCCAACCGAAAGCGGCCTGCTGAGCAGACGGCGCTCGACAAGGATGTCATAGGTGTGGATGAGCGGGTCAATATCGTTTGGGCTATATTATTTGGGAAGTACCTGCGAATTTTTCCCAAGCCGGGCGATCCCGATCACAGCTGGTACAGTTTCACCGACCCAAAGGCTGATTTCCAGGGGGTGGACAGTTTGGTGCAAAAGGAGTTAATCCCCTCTTATTTCAATGCCATCAGCCGCGCCAAGCGCAGTGGTGATTGGACGACTGCCGCTCGGATCGTATCGATGATTGCACGCTATCAAAAGCAGATCGGCGCTGCTGTAATGCCTTCACCCGGAAGGGTGAAATGGGAGATTCGCTACAACCGATGGCGTATCTTTTTCAAGCTGATGCTCGCCTATGCCCTACTCGGTGTACTGTTGTTGATTTTGTCTTTCGTCGCCTTGTTTAAAAAGGCTCGATGGGTAAGGACCTGGCTCCGCGTGTTGGCCCTTTTGACTTTCGTCGGCTTTTTGATTCACGTCGGTGGCTTGGCGCTGCGTTGGTATATCACGGGGCACCCGCCCTGGAGCAATGGGCATGAGGCTACGGTATTTATCGCCGCGGTTGCCGTGGGTTCCGGTTTGGTCTTTGCCCGTAAGGACAACCGCTTTGTCTTAGCTTCGGCAGCGCTTATGGCTGTCGTGCTCCTCGGCATAGCCTATGGAAATTTGATGAGTCCGCAGCTGACCGATCTCGAGCCGGTGCTCAAATCCTATTGGCTGATGATTCACGTAGCCGTGATAACGGGGAGCTACGGATTCCTCGGCCTGGGCAGCTCGCTGGGATTGATCGCATTGGTGCTGATCGCTGTGCGCAACAAGCGTACGGGTAAAGCCTTTGATGCCGTCCTTGTGAAGCTCTCCTATATCAATGAAATGGCCTTGACCATCGGTTTGTTTATGCTAACGGTGGGGACCTTTCTCGGCGCTGTGTGGGCTGGCGAAAGCTGGGGGCGCTATTGGGGCTGGGATCCGAAGGAGACTTGGGCGCTGATCAGCGTGATGGTTTACGCCTTTGTCTTACACCTGCGCTTGATGACCCGTTTGGATAATCCCTTTGCCTTTCATGTGGTTAGTTTACTGGCGGTTGGCTCTATAATTATGACGTATTTCGGCGTGAATTACTACCTATCGGGGTTGCATTCCTATGCCAAAGGCGATCCCATCCCCATCCCGATTGGGGTGTACATTTCCCTTGCTTTGATTTGCATATTAATCGCAATTGCGTATCTTAGACACAGGAATTATAAAATGTGATGAGAGATGAAAACGATGGTTAAAATGCCCAATCACGGGTTGGCCGTTCTCTTTTTGCTGAGCTGCCTGGTAGGATGTCACAGGAAGCGGACGACTGCAACAGTCGATAAAGCCCCTGTGAAAAAGCCCACTATATACCGGTTTACCTATACCGACATCAAAGGGAACACATACGATTTTTCAAGGCTCAAAGGCAAGCGTGTCATGATTGTGAATACCGCTTCCAAGTGTGCGTTTACGCCTCAATACAAAAAATTAGAAGTGCTTTACGAGCGGTATAAGGCCGACGGTTTTGTGGTTATCGCCTTTCCGTCTGATGATTTTGCCCACCAGGAACCCGGTAGCAATGCGGAGATCGAGCAATTCTGTAAGTCGCGTTTTGGGGTGTGCTTTCCCATCATGGAAAAGAGTGTTGTAAAAGGGGCTGATGAGAATGAGGTCTATTGCTTTTTGACTGAAAAATCCAGAAATGGGGTCATGGATTCCAAGGTGCAGTGGAGCTTTCAAAAGTATTTGATCAATCGCGATGGTACCCTATCTGCGGTTTACTTTTCAGGGGTTGAACCCGATGATGCGCGCATTGTAAATTGGATTGAGCGGTGAAATTGGATATTTTGGCCGTGGGTGCCCATCCCGATGATGTGGAATTGGGGTGCGGGGGGTGTCTGGCCAAGGAGATTTCAAGGGGTAAAAAGGTGGGTATTTTGGATTTGACCCGGGGGGAGTCGAGCACGCGGGGGATAGCTGAGACACGCCTTCAGGAAGCCCAAAAAGCCGCTGAGGTACTCGGCGTTTCCGTTCGTGAAAACTTAGGTCTGCCCGATGCTTTTTTGGAGAATTCCCCAGCCTTTCAGCTACAGCTCATACCGGTCATTCGAAAGTACAGACCCGAGGTGGTGCTGCTCAACGCCCTTGCCGATCGGCATCCCGATCACGGAAAGGCGGGTAAACTGACTTCTGACGCTTGTTTTTTGTCTGGTTTGTGGCGGATACGAACGGACTGCGAAGGCCGATCTCAGAAAGCCTGGCGACCCGGGCGGGTCTATCACTACATTCAGGATAAGGATATTCCCCCTGATTTTTTAGTCGATATCAGTGGGTTTATGGAAGTTAAGTTGGAATCGATTCGGGCGCATGCCTCGCAGTTTTACAACCCCGATTCCAAGGAGCCGGAAAGCCCGATTACGCGTAAAGACTTCTTTGAGTTGCTGACATTTCGCGCTCGAAACTGGGGCCGTTTCGCAGCTGTGGAATACGCTGAGGGCTATACGGCGGGGCGCTATCCCTGTGTGGAATCGCTGTTTGATTTAAAATAACCTGACCATTGAATTTTGTGGTTGCGGGAATGAGGCTTTTGCCGAGGGCTTGTCGCTGTATTCGCCTCGGCGTTTGGAAATGCGGATTCGCAGGTCTATCCTTCTCTTAGGTTTGTGCGAAGGCATCGGCATGTGTTGTAAACCTGTTATTTGCCCTGTTTTTTAAATAAAATTTCGATGAGGATGCAGGCGTCCTTATATTTGTACGCCTGATTTTTTTAATGGTGGTCGTAGCTCAGCTGGTTAGAGCGCTGGATTGTGGTTCCAGAGGTCGCCGGTTCGAACCCGGTCTTCCACCCTTTTTTTGTGCTCCATTTCAAGGTGTATGGGAGGCCGAGTATCATCTGAATGCAGTCCCAGCCCATTCAAAAGGTGTCAGAATTGGGATAAGGCCTTAGAAAGTGCTGGGCTAAGAGCAACAGTTGAGACAAGTATCAGCGGGCGGTTGGTAATCGGCCTAAAAGGCCGCCTGGCTGAATTTACAAAACTCGACTGCCAAAGCGCTGGCTTCTCCACAAGGCTTGTCGAGAGAATACCGATGCTTAACTTTGCGGCTTTTACAGGTCGATGCGTTACTTTTATCGCATATTGGGAATCATTTGGAAGGGCTATCGGCGCCATTCGGTCCTAGTCGCCATCTCTACCGTTTTGTTTGCTGTTTTCTCCGTGGTTTCACTGCTCTCTTTGCAGCCCTTGCTCGGCATTATTTTAAGTACGACTAAAAGGGTTTATACCTTGCCGCAGCTTCCCGATTCCCCGATGGGTTTCCCCTCTTATCTGACGGATTCTTTTTTCTATTATTTGACGCGGTACATTCAACTACATGGAAATGTTGAGGCTTTGGGTGCGGTGAGCGTGCTGCTCGTGGGCGCTTTTTTCCTAAAAAACCTGTTTCGCTACGCATCCCTATATTTTTTGACGCCCATACGAAATGGGGTTTCACGTGATATTCGAAACGCCATACACCACAAAATTGCGGTTTTGCCGGTTTCTTTTTTTAGTGAAAAGCGAAAAGGCGATGTGTTGTCGCGGGTTTCATCCGACGTCAATGAGGTCGAGTGGTCAATCCTCTCTTCGTTGGTTCAATTGATTCGCGCCCCTTTCATGTTTTTGGGCAATCTCGTCGCCCTGCTCTTTATCAATTGTGAGCTCACCTTTTTTGCACTGCTTACGATTCCGGTAGCTGGATTTGTCATCTCTCGGATGGGTAGGAGTTTGCGCAGGGAAGCGGCGCGCACACAGGCTGTCTTGGGCAGGCTGCTCTCCCATGTGGAAGAAACCTTGAGCGCTTTAAAAATCATCGAGGTATTCCATGCAGCGGATCGGGTGCGCAGCCGTTTTGAGGAGACGAATAAGGAATTTATGAGGTATGCCAATCGCGTATTTCGCAAAAAGGATTTGGCCTCACCGCTCGGTGAATTGATCGGATCGATAGCCATGGTGGCCATTTTTTGGTATGGCGGCCGACTCATTCTGAATGGTGATCCCATGAGGCCCCAGGATTTTTTGGTCTACTTGGCGTTGTTTTACCAATTGATCGATCCGGCTAAGCGCATGACGGAGTCCTATTCAAACATGCAAAAGGGAAGCGCTGCTGCGCAGCGAATCTTTGAGATTATCGATGCGCCAGTTACTTTAAAAGACAAGCCCAATGCCAAGTCGATTTCAGGTTTTGAAAACGGTATTCAACTCCAAAACCTGGGTTTTCGATATGCGGAAAAGTGGGTTTTGCAAGGCGTTTCACTATATATTCCCAAAGGGAAGACCATCGCGCTGGTAGGGGAGTCGGGGAGCGGTAAGAGCACGTTGGCCAGCTTGTTACTGCGCTTTTACGACGTGCAAGGCGGTGCGATTTTACTCGATGGTGTGGACATAAGGGATATAAGGCTTAGGGATTACAGGGCGCTGATGGGTGTGGTCACGCAGGAGTCCATTCTCTTTAACGATACGGTTTACAACAATATCGCCATGGGAAAGGACGCTGCGACGCAATCAGAGGTAGAAGCCGCTGCCAGGGTTGCCAATGCCCACGACTTCATCCAGGCTTTGCCACAGGGGTATCAAACGCCTATAGGCGATGCGGGCAGCAAGCTATCGGGCGGGCAACAGCAGCGCATCAGCATTGCTCGTGCCGTATTGAAAAATCCGCCGATTATGTTGCTGGACGAGGCTACTTCGGCCTTGGATACCAAGAGTGAACGCTTGGTTCAGGATGCACTGGAAAAAATGATGGCCAACCGCACGGTAATCGTCATCGCACACCGGCTTTCCACCATACAGAAAGCAGCTGTAATCGCGGTGATGCAAGGGGGTAGAATCGTTGAAAAGGGCACGCATCAAGCGCTGGTAGAACGGGGTGGGATTTATAAGAAGTTCTTGGACCTACAGGCGGTTTAATGGCTTTTTATCCCCATTTCCGCGGTGATTCGGTCTATCTTTTCATCTAAGCGCACCTGGGTTTTTTCGTAGTTTTCTACTCGGTCTAAGGTAGCCTGTGCGCTGATGTAGAATTTGATCTTGGGCTCTGTGCCAGAAGGCCGTACCGCTACTTTGCTGCCTGCCTCGGTATGGTAAATCAAAAGGTTGGAAGCGGGTATGCCGGTGAGTGGTCTTTCGGTTTTTTCCTTCGATTCGCAAGCGACTCCCCGCTGGTAGTCCGCTATGCGGGTTACCGGGCTGCCGTCCAGCGCCTCGTATGGATTTTCTCGCAACTCCCGCATCCATCGTTGAATTCTTTTTGCTCCTTCTGCCCCCTTTTCGACGATCGATATCTGCCGGTCTCGGTACAGCTTGTGCTTTGCGTATTGCGCCAGCAATTCCCTGAAAAAAGAACTGCCCTGGGCCTTGGCTACCGCTGCGATTTCACAGGCCAGCAGCGTGGAAGCAACGGAATCTTTGTCGCGTACGAAATCGCCGACCATAAAGCCGAAGCTCTCTTCTCCACCGCCGATGAATTCCAGCTGGCCTTCCGATTCGCCTATGGCTTTTCCAATCCATTTAAACCCGGTGGGCGTCAGCTTTAACTCGGTTTCGTATTCTTTGGCCAAGCTGTAAAAGATGTCGGAAGAGACCAAGGTGCTGCATATGAATTGCGCGCCGTTCAGCCGGCCGCTTTCCCGCCAGCGCTTGAGCAAATAGGACATCAGTACGGTGTTGGTTTGATTTCCGTTTAACAGTGTCATACGGCCTTTTAGGTCGCGTACACCGATCCCGATTCGGTCTGCATCTGGGTCGGTGCCGATGGCGATGTCGGCGCCTACTTCATCGGCGAGGTTCAAGACCATCTGTAGCGCAGCAGGCTCTTCTGGATTGGGGGATTTGACGGTTGGAAACCCCCCATCGGGTTCGGCTTGGGCTTCTACGATGTGAATGTTTTCAAAGCCTGCTGCCCGAAGGGCTTGGGGAATCAGTTTTATCGAAGTGCCGTGCAGCGGGGTAAAGGCTATTTTCAGTTCTTTTTTGCCAGTTGTCGTGTGGTGGGCTTCTCGCAAGCAGGCCTGAATAAAAGCATCGTCCACCGCCTGGCCAATCCACTCGATCCGAGCTGCATTTCCCCCCCACTTGATGTCGGCGGTGCGCGTCTTATTCACCCGATCGGCGATTGCCTTATCTCGGGGGGGTACGACTTGCGCCCCATCTGACCCATATACTTTATAGCCGTTGTATGCTGGCGGGTTGTGTGAGGCTGTGAGCACGATCCCGGCTTGGCACTTCAGGTGGCGAACCGCGTAGGAGAGCTCTGGGGCGGGCCGGAGATCCTCAAAGATATAGACTTGGATGCCATTTGCCGATAGGATGTTTGCGCAGACCGTCCCCCATGCCCTGCTGTGGTGTCGGCAATCGTAAGCGATGGCTATTTTGATCTCCCGTGCCGCAGGAAATCGTTCTCTTAGGTAATCCGCCAAACCCTGGGTAGCCTTTCCGATGGTGTATCGGTTGACCCGATTCGTCCCTACACCCATTATCCCCCGCATGCCAGCGGTTCCAAATGTCAGCTCTTTGTAAAAAGCGTCGTAGAGCGCATCGGGGTTCGTATCGATTAAATTCTGCACTTCGTCTCGCGTCTCCCTGTCGTAGGGTGGACACAACCAGGTTTTGGCTTTGCGCCATGCGATTTCCATGTCCATGATGGGGTGTTTTATACTTTTTTCACCGGCTTTGCCCATTACTGGGATTCGGGGATGGTCTTCGCCTTTTTGATTGAGAACACCGTGATAAGGCTCAGTATTAGGTATCCGAATAGGCTTGTGGTAATCGACCTGACCACAGTTGGCACCGAATAGGGATTCGTGGCTTTTATCCGTTCCAGTTGGGCGTTAAAATCCGACTCGCCCCTGGCTTTGGCATAGGCATCTCGCGCTTTCATCATCGATTCTATGGCAAATTTTCGATTCAACTCTATGTAATCCGGGTCGATATAATTGAACAACACGACTTTAAAGATACCGTTTAGGATTAAGGCGATCAATATCGGCAAAAACAGGGCAGCAAAGGCATTTTTAAGGGTTATAAAGCCCGATCTCCGCTTTATTTTTTGTATGCTGACGATGCCGACTGCTAGGGCGATAAGGGTGACTAGCAACGCCGTGACGATCCTCAGGATCGCTGAGCTGAGCAGCGACTTCTCTTTGAAGTACACCGTTCCCAATCCCCATTGCAAGAGGGTAAAAGATAGGAAACAAGCGGTGAGAATGGCTGCGTTTTTCAGTATGGTATCGTGACGCATGATCGAGCGGATTTTTACAGTTCAAATATAGGCTTTATCGGGCAATTATACTTCTTATGACTCTTTGTTGTATCGTCATATCCTCTTTATTCGACTTGTGCATCCGTTTTAATCCTCGTGCCCTAGGTGTTTTACCCGACTTCTGTGTGGACTGCTTGCATTTACCACTTTCTGAAGGACGCTATACAGGCAACTGCGTTTTTTAGATAATTTTTCCCGTTCTGAAATCTTCCGAGCCCGGTGTTGCAACTATCGCATAGATAATCCCTTATTTTTCCCGCTGCCTTTGCTCTTTCTATTTTAGAGATATACACCATTTACCAAAGACGGCAAAATTTACTTTACTTCTCTGTGTGCTTTTGTACCTTTGCACGTGTGGTTTCTCTCTCTTAGGTGGAAGTCAAAAATGTCTTTACCTTTGCCCCCTTCGGGGCGAGCCCCACACAACCAGCTCCTGCTTCATCCCCCAGGGCGGGAACGCAGCAAGGGCAGGCAGTCGCAGCGGTGTGAGGTGGAAGGTTCGCCCTTTTTTTGCAATGGGTCTGCACTGGAAAATTCGTAAATTCGCCCTGGGAAACAATCGGATAGCGGATGAAATTCTTTATCGATACAGCCGACCTCGACCAAATTCGGGAAGCCCAAGCGCTCGGTATATTGGATGGGGTAACGACCAACCCGTCCCTGATGGCGAAAGCGGGGATCCGCGGAGCCGCCGATGTAAAGGCGCACTACCGCCGCATATGCGATGCAGTGGATGGCGATGTGAGCGCAGAAGTCATCGCCACGGATTGCGAAGGCATGATCCGAGAAGGAGAAGCCTTGGCGGCGCTCAGCGACCAAATCGCGGTGAAAGTGCCGCTGATCAAAGATGGGGTAAAAGCCATTGCCCACCTGGCACAGCAAGGGATCAAAACCAATTGTACGCTTGTCTTTTCCGCTGGTCAAGCCCTATTGGCTGCGAAGGCCGGGGCTTCTTATGTATCGCCCTTTATCGGTCGATTGGATGACATTTCGGCCGATGGCTTACAGCTGATCGAAGAAATCCGACTGATCTACGACAATTGCGGTTATCCGACAGAGATTTTGGCGGCTTCCATTCGCCACCCCATGCACATCGTCGAAAGCGCTCAGCTCGGTGCAGATGCGATCACCGCTCCACTACATGCCATACTGGCGCTCTTGAAACACCCTTTAACCGATATGGGGTTGAAAAAATTTCTATCCGATTACCAAAAGGCCGATGACTAAGACCTCTGTTCACGCCCTCGTCTAATTTGAGGTATTTGAGCTGTCGCTATTAAAAGACGAGGGCTTTCCCTTCAGGTTGTCGCACATGGACAAAACAAGACGAGCCCATTTTCTAACCGCCGCCCATGGGGCGTACAAAAGGTAAAGCCCAGATGCCTCGTAGGGGCAAGGCAAAAAAACCGGGCTTAGAGGACGTGTGGAGATGGACGAAAGGGTGAACCGGGCTTTTCAAACCCTTATAAGAGGGTCAAAACAAAAAGATAAGAGCACCTTTCAAATCGACCTGTGCACAGGCGCATGCCAAGAGATAAGATCGGGGTTGCAGTCCAACCCATAAGCGTACAAGCACAAAGCATAATTAAGGGCTATCAGATCGCCCAAAGGGATAGAAGACGACCGCTGGCTTGCCACCTCCATACAAAAGAAAAAAGGCGTATTACGCCCTTTTTAAACCGACATGTATAGGCGAATTAAAAAAGCCATATCCCAATTTTCAAATCGATACATGGGATAAATGTAAAACCCGCTTTTCAAACCATCGAGTACAAAAGGGTAGTGTTTCCTTTTTAAACCGATACCAATAGGCGAATTAAAAAAGCCATATCCCAATTTTCAAACCGATACATGGGATAAAGGCAAGACTCGCTTTTCAGATCGACCCGCGAGACAAAAAGGTATCCCTCTCAAGCCGCCCCCATAAGATATACGCCCAAATTTTCATATCGCCATCGAGGTCAGGACAAAGAATAAGTGCCTGTTTTAACCACCGCGCAGGACAAAACCAAAAGAGCAAGCCTCTTTTTAAAATCGACATGAGACGAGCCCGTACAGAAACACCGCCCTTTTTAACTCTCTCAACTCGATCGTAGCGACGCGACTATACCCTTACAACCGAAACACAGCACAGATGAACACAAAAAGACAAAACTCGCTTTTCAGATCGACCCGCAGGGGAGGGATAAGCCCATTTTAACCTGTCATATAGGGGCATACAGAAGATGAGGCTGTCTTTTCAGACGCTCTCCGAGTTCAGGTATAGAGTGAGGTCAGCGCTGGCCGACCCCAATGCAAACGCAGAAAAAATGAGATCGGGGTTTTTAGCTACCAAAGAGAATCAGAAAAGTAAATTCCTCGCTTTTCAGAGGCTCCCAAAGGTCATCGCTACTTGATTTTTAAAGACATCGTTAGACTTTTGTAACTGGAACGCAATGCAGGCAGAGACAAAAAAATAAGCCTGCTTTTTAGGTTACCAAACGAGAACAAGAGAACAAATCCAACTTTTCAAACTGCACTGCAGAGGCAAATGCCATAAACCATTGCTCAGCTCGAAAACCCGTTTACCGTTTTGCGCAGGGCGACTAATTTTTGGAGCAAGTCGGGGAGCGCATTCAGGCTTAACATATTGGCACCATCGGATCGGGCTGCAGCGGGGTCGGGGTGAGTTTCGATAAAAATGCCGTCTGCCCCCGCAGCAATGGCGCTTCTCGCCAGCGTTTCTATGAATTGCGGCCGTCCGCCCGTAAGACCGGCGCTCGAATTGGGTTGCTGTATGCTGTGCGTGACATCTAAAACCGTAGGAGCGTATTGCTTCATGATGGGAATGCCGCTGAAGTCGACGATTAAATTTTGGTAGCCAAACATGGTCCCCCGATCGGTTAGGATTGCATTTTCATTGCCGCTTTGCACCACCTTGTCCACGGCAAAGCGCATGGACTCGGGGCTCATGAATTGTCCCTTTTTCAGGTTGACAAACTTTCCGGTTCGGGCTGCGGCCACCAACAAATCAGTTTGCCGCACCAGAAAAGCGGGGATTTGCAAAACCTCCACATAGGGAGCAGCGAGCGCTGCATCGGATTCCTTATGGATGTCGGTCAGGGCTGGTATGGCAAAGGTTTCGGATACTTTTCGGAGGATTTTTAACGCCTTTTCGTCACCGATTCCGGTGAAGCTGTCCAAGCGGGAGCGGTTCGCTTTCTTAAACGAGCCTTTAAAGATGTAGGGGATCTTTAGTTCGTCGGTCAGCCCGGTGATTTTCTCTGCGATTTCAAGCGCCATTTTTTCCCCTTCGATGGCACAAGGGCCTGCCAATAGCAAAAAGTTGTCTGTCTCTAAGTGCTTGATCTTCGGTATGTGGGATAGGTTTGCCATGACGACTGTGAAACCGAGGTGTAAATGTAGGGTTTTGCTTCCATGATGACTTCGTGTCGGTAAGGGATTTTCGTCGATAGCGGTTTTGAGTCGGTGGTGATTTGGTGTCGATAGGGGATTTTCGCCGATAGCGATTTTACTTCGATGGAGGGCTGGATTCATAGCGGTTTTGTGTGGATGGGGTTTTAGGCTCTGTCCGCACTGAGGTTTGCTCATTTTTGGGTTTGAGGTTTTTGAAAGATTTGGTTGTCCAGCCCTCTTGCGTTTGGTGTTTTCAGCTTTCACGAATTGCGTAATTTGCGGGATGGAAGAGTCAGCTCGAGTGCGCTGGGTGCCCAGTGGGGATTTTAAGGCCCAATCCAATCTGAGTCAATACAGTCGGTGGCTCGCGAAATGCAGGGGCCTTGAATTTGCCGATTATCAATCGCTATGGGCTTGGTCTACAGCGCGGAGCTGGCTGCATTTTGGGAGACCATCTGGACCTATTGCGGTGTGCGGTCTGCGACGCCTTACGAATCGGTGTTGCAGGGGGAAGCCATGCCCTTTTACAAGTGGCTCAAAGGCGCGCGGCTAAACTATGTCGAACACATCTTCTTAAGGGCGAACCGCAGCCATCCCGCTATTGTCTTTCAGCAGGAAGGAAAGGAGATTCAGGTGATCGATTGGTTTGAGCTGGAACGGAAGACCGCTTCATTGGCTGCTTTTTTTAAGGCATTGGGTGTAGGGCCCGGGGATTGCGTGGCAGGTTATTTGGCCAATGCGCCCGAAGCGACCATCGCTTTTCTGACCACTGCAGCCTTAGGGGCTGTTTGGTCTTGCTGTTCGCCTGATTTCGGTGTGGGGAGCGTGGTGGAGCGCCTCAGTCAGATCAAGCCCAAAATCTTGGTTGCCTCAGATGGCTATACCTATGGGGACAAGGCATTTCACCGCAGGGAAACCCTTGCGCACATCCTCCGGTAGCTGCCCTCGGTACAGAGGCTCGTGTGGGTGCCTTATCTCGATGCGGACGCCGATTACGAGCGCGGGGCAGGAGAGAAGAGTATATATACCATATTTTCCACCACTGCGCCTGAATTGACTTTTACGCCGCTTCCCTTTGCCCATCCCATTTGGGTTTTGTACTCATCGGGTACGACGGGACAGCCCAAAGCCATCACCCACTCACACGGCGGCGTGCTACTCGAACATTTGGAGTACTTGCAGCTGCACAACGACGTAAAGCCTGGGGAACGCTTCTTTTGGTTTACCAACACGGGCTGGATGATGTAGAACTTCGTCCAGGCCTCGTTTCTCGCCGGTGCAGCCGTCGTCTTATACGATGGCAACCCGATGTATCCCCGAAAGGATGCGCTGTGGGCCTTGGCTGAAAAGGCGTGAATCACGCATTTTGGTGCCTCGGCCGCCTACCTCAGGGCTTGTATGAAATCTGAGCTCAGCCCGGGTCGCGATTTTGACCTGTCCGCCTTGCGTTCCGTGAGCGCTACGGGCTCACCCTTGGCGCCCGAGGCATTTGATTACGTCTATACCCGAGAAAAGAAGCGCTTTGGTTGGTTTCCATGAGTGGGGGCACGGACGTTTGTACCGCTTTTGTGGGGGGTAATCCCACCTTGCCGGTTCGCGAAGGAGAGACTTAGTGCAGGGCTTTGGGCTGTGCCCTATACGCCTTTGATGAGGGCGGGAAACCCTTGGTTGATCGAGTGGGCGAGATGGTCATCTGTGCTCCGATTCCCTCCATGCCGATTTACTTTTGGGGCGATAAAGACCGCGAACGCTATATGGATTCCTACTTCAAGACCTATCCCGGCTGTTGGCGTCACGGGGATTGGGTTCTGATCAACGCACGCGGCTCAGCGGTTATTTTGGGGCGGAGCAATGCCAAGCTCAACCGCCACGGCGTTCGAATCAGTACGGCTGAGATATACCGTGTCCTAGACGAAATCCCACGGATCCGAGATGCCTTGATCGTCAATGTCGAGCGTTCTGATGGGGATTCTTATATGCCGTTGTTCGTCTTGATGGATGAAGGCGAGCAGCTGGACGATGGGGTTAAAGAGGTGATTCGGACGAGGCTAAAAGCGGTGTGCTCGCCCCGACACCTGCCCGATGCCATCATAGCGGTAGCGGCGATTCCCTATACCTTAGTGGTAAAAAGATGGAAACCCCGGTAAAGAAGATTTTGATGGGGATGGATTCCTCAAAAGCGTATCAAAGAGGTGCCACGCGCAACCCGGAGGCGATGCGCTTTTTTATAGACTTTTCGGCTGAGATGAGACGGGATTTGTCGGCCCGATCGGGTGAATCCAAGTGATTCGTTCGATGAGTGGAAAGCCTCGAAATGCCAGGTATAAAATGTGCTGAAAATGAAAACAGAGTAAAAAATATTCCGCGCTGGTTGAAAAGTCTGACTTGGAATTAAACCGGTTCGCAGAAAAAAGCATGTGTAAAACATTATGTGTCACGACTTATATAGCGGGCATGCGCACCCCAGCCTCAAAGCCTTGCGCCTCTGTGCCAAAAGGTTGGGCTTTGAAATAAAAATTAATTTTGAAGGGGTACCGATGAATGATAATCGTATTCTTGCGTCCTCAGAAGAAGAGGTCTATCGACTTTGTGAAAACCACAGGGACAAAATTTTATAACCTTTCGGGACGGCAAATTGGGTCTTCCAGATCGCATCTATCCATGTGGCGGGAAAGCGTGTTTTCCAAAAAAAAATCGGACTGGCAGATTGAATTTGCCAAAAAAGTGAGTATAACACAATCCTGATTACATGAGAGCGCATTGCCCTCTCGCTGAGGTTGGGGTTTAAAATGGTGAAAGGTGAAAATTTCAGCAAACCATAAGCCCTTCTGCCTTTTTCTTTTATAATAAAGGACGTTTTGCCTCTGTCAGCTAAGGAGTTTTACGAGAGAGATATCGTTAAAATATACATTTTGACTTATTTTATTCGTTGCCATAATTGTAAATATATAATTGTAGTATGCTCTGAGCTCCGTCGATGTTTCGAGGCGTTCTCCACGCTTGTCGTCAGCGGCAAAAACCTTAAAATCGAAGGTGAATTTGTAGTAATCCCCATCTTTTTCTTCCCTTGCAAAGCGAAAGACATCCAATCCGCCTATCCATAGATGCGTTATTTCTGACCGGGCTTGTCGTAATTTTAGGCCTTTAAATAGAATCCATGCATTCGGATAAGGAAACCGCACAGTTTCTCGTGCAGATTCTCTGGGACAGGCGCATTTCACACATCGTGATTTCACCGGGCTCGCGCAATGCCCCCTTGGTCATTGAACTCTTTAACCATGCGCACTTTACCCTATACAGCATTGTCGATGAGCGATCGGCCGCCTTTTTTGCAGTCGGGTTGGCACAGCAGTTGCAACAGCCGGTAGCCGTTTGTTGCACTTCGGGTTCTGCGGTCTTAAACTATTATCCGGCTGTGGCGGAAGCCTTTTATCAGCAGCTGCCGCTCGTCGTCCTCTCCGCCGATCGGCCCCGATCCTTTGTCGACCAGGGTATGGGGCAGACCATTCGGCAAGAAAATGTGTTGGGCAACCACGTATTGCAATCGGTCAACCTGGAGAGCAGCGCTTTGGCCTTGTGCCGCCAAGCGGCCGACGCTTTAGATCGGTGTCGGGTGTTTAAAAGGCCGGTGCACATCAACCTCCCATTTGATGAACCCTTGTATGGGCAGACGACTCAAAGATGCGCTTTTGCTATTCCACCGCCTGAAATACGGGGTATTGAGCCCGACTGCTGCGCCTGGGACGACTTTGTCGAAAAGTGGAATGCTTCGGATCGGAAGATGGTGATTTTGGGCATGTTGTCCCCATCGGTGGAGGTGCAGCGTTACATACAGGAGTTGGCCTGTGATCCTTCTGTCGTCATTTTATCAGAGGCGACTTCTAACATTCGGGTCAATCCTTTTTTTGCGACCGTTGATCAATTGGTCTTTCCCTTTTCCGATGCCGACTTTAGACCCTATGCACCAGCGGTATTGCTGAGTTTCGGTACGAATGTCATTTCAAGGAAGATCAAATCGCTGCTGCGAAATAACCCCCCTGCGGTTATCGCCCAGGTTGGGACCCAATCGCCATTGCCGGCGACTTTTGGAAAGCTGACGCATCCCTTTCCAGTGGATTTAGACGTTTTTGTCAAGCGATTTGCACAGCGTGTGCAGGTGAGGTCCAGTTCTTATCGAAGCGATTGGGACCGCTTAAAGCGGTATCGTCTCGCCAAGCACCGGGCCTACTTAAAAGAATCGGCATATAGCGATTTAAAGGTTGTGGAAACCCTGTTGAACAGCCTACCCGATGGTTGTCAACTGCAGCTCGGCAACAGTGCGGTCGTGCGTTATGCGCAGTTGTTCGAACTGGGTTCCAGCTTGCGGGTCTTTGCCAACCGGGGCACCAGTGGGATTGATGGGAGCACCAGTACGGCCATCGGTGCAGCTTGGTCTGCCGATTCCCCGACGGTTTTCATAGGTGGTGACCTGGGTTTTTTCTACGACAGCAATGCCCTTTGGATAAAGTACGTGCGGCCGGACATGCGAATCGCAATTGTAAACAATGGTGGGGGCGGCATTTTCAAATTTGTTTCCGACTTGGGTCCTTCTGCCCGGTGCAGCCCCCTTTTTACCACGCCCCACACCTTAGATGCTAGACACTTGGCAGCCCTGCACGACTGGGGATATCGATCCGCCTCGAATGCGGCAGAACTGAACCGGGCTCTAGATGGATTTTATCGCTGTTCCGATAGGCCCGAGTTGTTGGAGGTATTTACGCAAAACCGAGCCAGTGAGGTCATTTTAAAAGACTATTTCAGCAGCTTACAATGACGGTGCGGTGTATTTGCCTTAGCCATTGGGATGGGGTTGTAGATGGGATTTAGTCCTCGAGCACCCATTCCCCTTTTTCGATAAGCGGTTGGGCTTGTTTGTATTTCAACTCTCTCACCTCGCCGCTCTTTACCGCCCTGATTTGTACGCGCTCGTTTCTACCGATTTTGGTGACGGAACGCGGTTCGGTGACGGCTACTTCTCGCTGTTGCCCAGTTCGCATAGGCGAACTGTTTGCATCTGATGCTGTGCCGCGACTCAGCTGGATGCGTTCGCGACGGGGTTCACGCGCTTGTCGCACCTCCTCTGCTGCATCGCGATCGGGTACCTCACCCTTAAACAAGAAGGATACCATTTCGCGATTTACGTTGTCGATCATTTCGCTAAACAGTTTAAAAGATTCGAATTTGTATATCAAGAGCGGATCTTTTTGTTCGTAAACGGCGTTTTGCACCGCGCTGCGCAGTTCATCCATTTCGCGCAAATGCGTCTTCCAATTTTCGTCGATTAAAGCCAGGGTGGTGCTTTTCTCAAAATCCCGGATGAGTTGTAAGCCTTGGGTTTCATGAGCTCTTTTCAAGTCGGTTACCACTTGCATGGTCTTTACGCCGTCGGTAAAGGGTACGACTATGCGCTCGTAGCGATCGCCTTGGTTTTCCAACACGCTCGCCATGACGGGCATGGCCTGGCGGGCGTTGCGTTCGTTTTTTTCTTCTCGATGTGTCGAAGCCGCATCGTATAGTTCGTGGGCGAGTTCATCTTCAGACTTTTTCTCAAACGCTGGCTCAGTGATGGCTGTATCGATTGCCATCAAGCGGATCACCTTGCCTTTAAAGCGCTCAAAGTCTTTGTCTTCCTTACTCTCCGAGGCGATTGTGTGGGCGGTTTCCCAGATCACGTTGGCGATGTCGATGGTTAGCCGGTCGCCAAATAGGGCGTGGCGACGGCGTTTGTAAATGACTTCGCGTTGGCTGTTCATCACGTCGTCGTATTCGAGAAGTCGTTTTCGAATGCCAAAATTGTTTTCCTCCACTTTTTTCTGCGCCCGCGCGATGGATTTGCTGATCAGGTTGTGTTGGATCATCTCACCGTCTTTTAATCCCAGGCGATCCATCACTTTGGCCAATCTTTCCGAACCGAAGAGGCGCATCAAGTCGTCTTCGAGTGAGATGTAGAACTGTGAAGTGCCCGGATCGCCTTGTCGTCCAGAACGACCGCGCAATTGTCTGTCCACCCGCCGAGCGTCATGGCGTTCCGTCCCGATGATGGCCAGGCCACCCGCTTCTTTAACCGCTGTGGTAATCTTGATATCCGTGCCCCGTCCCGCCATATTGGTGGCGATGGTTACCTTGCCCGGCTTGCCTGCCTCGGCTACGATTTCAGCTTCTTTTTTGTGTCGTTTGGCATTCAACACATTGTGTGGTATTCGCTTTATCTTGAGCATGCGGCTCAGCAATTCGGAAACCTCCACGTTGGTCGTGCCCACCAGTACCGGACGCTTTTGTTCTGTGAGCTTTACCACTTCGTCGATAATTGCGTTGTACTTTTCACGCTTGGTTTTGTAGATGATGTCGGCTCTATCGGTACGTACGACTGGGCGGTTGGTCGGGATGACCACCACGTCGAGCTCATAGATTTTCCAGAGCTCAGCCCCTTCGGTTTCCGCTGTACCCGTCATGCCGGCCAGCTTGTCATACATGCGGAAATAGTTTTGCAGCGTGACGGTGGCCAGGGTTTGTGTGGCCTCTTCTACCGTTACGTTTTCCTTGGCTTCGATGGCCTGGTGTAAGCCCTCAGCGTAGCGGCGGCCTTCCATGATGCGGCCGGTTTGCTCGTCCACGATTTTTACCTGGCCGTCCAAGACCACATACGCCACATCCCTTTCAAATAGGGTATAGGCCCTTAGCAATTGCTTGAGGGTGTGTATGCGTTCGCTCTTGATGCTGTAATCGCGAAAGAGCTCATCTTTTTTGTCGGCTTTTTCTGCGTCGCTCAGCCCTGCATTTTCAATCTTAGCGATTTCCATGCCGATGTCCGGCATGATGAAAAAACCTTTATCGGAAATGTCTTTGGATAAGAACTCCGCCCCTTTGTCGGTGAGTTCAATTGAATTGTCTTTTTCATCGATGACGAAGTACAGTTCTCGATCCACTTTGGGCATGTCGCGGTTGTTATCCCGCATATAGTGGTTTTCGGTCTTCTGCAAGCGGGCGCGAATGCCTTCTTCACTCAAGAATTTGATCAGTGTCTTGTTCTTGGGCAATCCCCTGAAAACGCGTAACAGCTTGAATCCGCCTTCTTTTTCATCCCCTTTGGCGAATGACTTTTTTGATTCGGTCAAGGCGTGGGTCAGGTATTTTCGCTGCTCGGCAACGATTTTTTCCACTTTTGGCTTGAGCTTGTCAAACTCTTGTGTATCGCTTTTGGATACAGGGCCGGAGATGATCAGAGGGGTGCGCGCATCGTCTATCAAAACGGAATCCACCTCATCGACAATGGCGTAGTTGTGTTCGCGTTGCACCAAATCAGCGGGTGCATGAGCCATGTTGTCGCGCAAGTAGTCAAAGCCAAATTCGTTGTTGGTACCATAGGTGATGTCGGCTAAATACGCCTTGCGCCGGCCTTCGGAATTGGCTTCGTGCCAATCGATACAACCCACGGATAAACCGTGAAATTCAAATAGGGGGCCCATCCAGGCGGAGTCGCGCTTGGCCAGGTAGTCGTTTACGGTTACCAGATGCACCCCTTTTCCCGCCAGCGCGTTTAAATATAGGGGTAAGGTAGCGACTAAGGTTTTTCCCTCACCGGTAGCCATTTCCGCAACTTTGCCTTGGTGTAGCACAATGCCCCCGATCAGTTGTACATCGTAATGCACCATATCCCAGGTCACCTTTTTGCCCGCTGCATCCCAGGAATTTTTCCAGATCGCTTTATCGCCCTCTAAGCTAATCAAATCCTTCTCACTGCTCAACGCGCGGTCAAAAGCAGTTGCGGTGACTACGAGGCTGGGGTTGTTCGCAAAGCGGCGTGCCGTTTCTCTTATCACTGCAAAGGCTTGCGGCAAAAGCGCATGGAGTTTATCCGCTATTACGCTGGTGATCGCTTGCTTCAATTTGTCGATTTCCCGGTAGATGCCCTCCTTTTCATCGACATCCTCAGTCTGATCTGCTTTGACTTCTAAGGCCTGAATTTGATCTTCGCGGTCTGCGGTAGCCCTCTTGATCTCCTCTTTTAGCTTGGTGGTCTTGCCGCGCAATTCGTCGTTTGACAGGCTTTTGTACGCCTCACCACAAGCCTTTATCTCATCGATTACAGCTTGTAAGCCTTTTATGTCTTTTTTGTGTTTGTTTCCAAATAGGTTTTCCAATATTTTGCTCAGCGCAGCCATCGATCCGTCTTTTTCTGCTCAAATGTACAACTCAATACTCGTCTTCATTCCACAAGAAATCCTCATTGGTCGGATAGTCTGGCCAGATCTCTTCAATCGACTCATAGGCCCCTTCTTCATCTTCGATGGCTTGCAAATTCTCAACCACCTCGAGTGGGGCGCCCGTGCGAATGGTGTAATCGATCAACTCATCCTTGGTAGCCGGCCAAGGCGCATCACTTAAATACGAAGCCAATTCAAGCGTCCAATACATAATGATACGGGATTTTTAAAAATTTTTGCAAAATTAATTTTTTGGTCGAGATGTGCAAGTTGAACCCCGGCTTTTTAACCGACTGAGCTCAGCCCCTGTGATAGCAACTCGCCTTGGAGCAAAATAACTTTTTCAACTTCGATAATTTTTCTGATATTTCACCGAATTTAACGGTAAGGTAGTTCTGGAATGCGCCGAGATGGGAAGACTTAAAAGCCTTGACAAGCTGCCCGATAGGGGGATAAGAACGAGGGTATAATGCCAAAAACTAAAGAAGAGATGATGAGAACCGAAACCCAAGACCGCTCCATATTCCGCAGCAATATGGAACGCGGAAACACGGCGAATATACTCGCTATCGATTGGAAAACGCAAAGTATAACTTATCGGGCAGCCCGTGAATTTACGGCTAGCCTAAAAAAGCCCGAAGAGATCGTCAGGGCTTCTTATTTTACGGAATTGGTTTTAGACTATAAATACCCACCCGAACGGATAGACTTTGAAGTCGTTACCAAGCCCGACCAAGACCGGATAGATATTCTGGTATATGCCGATGATGCGAAAAAAGATCCGTTTGTCGTCGTGGAGTGCAAAAGTGCAAAAGGGATGGAATAACCGATGCGGAATTTAAAAGCGCCATAGAACAAGCCTTCAGGTATGCCCATTATAAAAGTGCTGCGTATGTGGTGGTAGTGGCGGGAAATACAGTAGAAAGGTTTGATCGCAAAAGATTTAAAAGCGGGGAGCGAAAAGCCAATATCATTGGCGATATCCCCACCCAATACGGAAGACCACCCAAGTATAAATACTATAAACAAGCGGGAAGAGATTTAAAAATGGTATCTCGCGAGGAGCTTATTAAGGCGCTCGAAAAATGTTACAATACCGTTTGGCAAGGTGGGAAGTTAGCCCCCACTACTGCCTTTGACGAGGTATCCAACATTGTTATTTTGTAAATTAAAAGACGAAAAATCAACCCCAAAAAACAAATCCTATCAATTTCAAATCGGTACGAACGAAACCCTAAAAGAAGTCGGTAAACGCATAGACACCATATACCAAAAGGCGAAACAAGAAGAGGAAAAGTATTTAAGGAGGATATAAAGCTGCAGCCTGACGTCGTCTATACCTTAGTTAGTAGTAATTAAAGAAGTGAGCATGGATTTATCAAGAGTAAGCCTTGAAGGGATTTTAACTGGGGCTTTATTGGGGCTAATTATGAAATCCTTGTATGATAGATTATTGACTGCTTTAAGGCTAAATCGATTGAGACGAGTTATTTTAGATTATAGTGTCTTTATTGGCTTGGATAAATCTTCACAATATATAAAAGACATGAAACATATAAAGCGGTACATGGAAGCAGAAGACGAAGATGAAATAAGTGGAATTCAATCAGCTAATTATGGAGTTGATGAAATGCCAATGTTCACAAGCGATATATTTAAAAGTTTTTCTCAGGATGAATTAAGGAGAGTCGCTTTCAATACTAAAAACTATATATCGTTGTTGGATATTTATTATAGCATAGATTTTTTAAGGAAGTATATGCCATTTCAATTATGGGAAAAATACCACAGAAAACTGAGGATTCATATAGAGGAAAAACAAATTGAAGGTGAAATTAAACACTTAAAGGAATGTGGTTATTTAAAGTCACTTGCTCGAGAAGCGATTAATGAAGTTGAAGCAAAGATGGTTAGAGCCGAAGCAACTCTTAAGCAATTTTGTAATTTGATTAATAATCTTAGAGGTCTTAATCTGTTTTGGATAATTAAATACTCTTTTATTTTAGACAATGATTTAAAATAAAAACTACTGCGCACATACCAGGGACTAGCCGCAAAGTGGATTTGGATGCTAAGGGGCTTGATAAAAATTTTATATGAGTCCACTTATGTTCAAAGGCACCCAAGCTCAGCGCTTAATAAAGAGAGGTGATAGCGGCGGTGGCGAAAGCCAAAAAACAGGTGGAAGAAATCTTGTTCGACTAATTCGACTTCCCGCCCCATCTATCGGAGGGCGATAAACGGACAGAAAAACGTTGAAAGGCATTGTTCCAAAGCCAGCAAAAATACAGCTCAATGGGAATCGCGCTTGTCGTTGGCATGAGAATTTCAATCGGGTTTTTAAATGACCGGCAAAGCCCTTGGAGCGCCTGGCTTGTATTTGTGTCGCTTAGAATCTGCTGTGCCAAGGGGATGCCCAGGTGCAGCTGGCATACGCGGCTTGACCGGTACCTCTTTTTATCAGATTTTTGCCTTTTAACCCTTTACCTTGCGTCCTGTGCCCAAGTTACCGAAAACATTTTATAGACGGTCAGATGTCAATCAGATTGCCAAAGATCTGTTGGGCAAGGTATTGGTCACGCACAAAGGCGGGCAGATCACCAGTGGTATCATCGTGGAAACCGAGGCCTATAAAGCCCCTGAGGACAGCGCCAGCCATGCGCATAACTACAGGCGGACAGCCCGCACAGCGGTTATGTTTGCCGATGGAGGTGTGGCTTACGTCTATCTGATTTACGGCATGTATGCGCTGTTCAATGTGATTACCAATCAAAAAGGCCAACCCCATGCCGTGCTCATTCGCGCCTTGCAACCGCTTGACGGCTTGGAACTGATGAGGCGGAGAAGAGCGGTTGAATCCGGTGGCAAGAATGGAAAGCTCACCCAAGGACCCGGCGTTTTGAGCCGTGCCCTGGGCATAACCCTTGCCGATAGCGGTTCGGACTTAATGGGATCGGAGATTTGGATAGAAGACTGCGGTGTAGGGGTAACGGCTTGTGAAATAAGCGAGAGCAAGCGCGTCGGTATCCGGGTTCCAGAACCCTATCGGAGTGTGCCCTGGCGCTATTCGATAAAAACCAACCCCTGGGTGAGCCACCCCAAACCCGAGCGCTGAGGGCGGGTCGGGTTTTTCGCATTTGCCTTTCCTATTAATTGGCTCGGATGGGTTTTGGGATGATAAAGGACTTTGGACCCTCTCGTTCTTTTGATGTGTTGTCCCTTGTCGGGGTCTTTCCATTTGCCCTTCCGATAACTGGAGTAGGTGATTTTGGACTGCTTTGTTCTTCGTCTGGTTTTTTGCATTTGTCTTTTCTGCGATGGGTGTATGCGGGTTTGTCGGTTGGGGTCTGTCATTCCGCTGCGTTTGCATAGGAAGTGCTTTGGTATTGTTCCTGTCGGGATTTTGCGTTTGTCTTTTCTGCGGTTGGTGTATGCGAGTTTTGGTGTTCTCGTTTCTCCCCTTGTCACCCGTATTGGTTTTTTTGCGTTTGTCTCTCCGATGATTAGCTCGGTTGGCTGAGTTAGGTCGAGTTGCGCGGCTCGGGTTGGCCTATCCTTCGTCGATTCCCTCGGATGGGGTTTTTCTGCGATTGGCGGGGGCGGATTTTGGGTTATGTGGTTTTTTGACCGCATGGTCCTATGTCGGGTTTTTCGCACTCGTCCTTCTGATGATTAGAGTAAAGGATTTTTAAATCTTCTCGTTCTTTTGGCGGGTGGCCTCTCGTCGGGGACTCCGATTCGTTCGGCAGCGGCTGGAAGAGGTCAAGGGTTTTCGTGCAACGGCTTTGCGATTTGTGAGGTTTTCATCGTTCAAATAATTTACCTTATATTGGTCGAATGACTTTCCTTTGAGAGACCAGATGGATAGAAAACGGCTCGAAATCCATCCTAAAAACCCGCACGGACGTGCCATTGATCAAGTGGTATCCGTCTTGCAAAGAGGTGGGGTGATCATCTATCCCACCGATACGGTTTACGCTTTGGGTTGCGATATTGAGAACCGCGGCGCTTTGGAGCGCGTCGCACAGATCAAAGGGGTCAAGTTGGCAAAGGCGCGTTTTTCTTTTATCTGTGAAGACCTGAGCCAATTGTCTGCGTACGTAAAGCAAATCGATACCCAGACCTACAAAATACTCAAGCGCTACACGCCTGGCCCTTTTGCGTTTGTACTGCCGGGGAGTAGCCATCTGCCCAAGGCTTTCAAAGGTAGGAAAACAGTGGGCATCCGGGTACCGGACAACCCGGTTCCCAGGGCGATCGTCCGCCATTTGGGGAATCCCATCGTCTCTACGTCCATCTATCACGAAGACGAGCTGATCGAATACGACACAGACCCGGCGCTGATCTGTGAAAAATACCACAAACGCGTGGATTTGGTCGTCGATGGGGGGCTTGGAACCAATACGGCTTCTACGGTTGTGGACCTCGCTGGAGAATCTGGGCCGGAAGTCTTGCGACAGGGGGCTGGGATTTTTTTGGGCTGAGCGATTCAAGAGAGATGGCGGTTTTTCGGGATTTATTTTAAAGCGTATGGCGGGAAACACCTTTGGAACCTTATTTAAGCTCACCACATTTGGTGAGTCGCACGGCCAGGCCCTGGGCGGCATCATCGATGGCTGTCCAGCCGGCTTGGAGTTGGACCAGGATGAAATCCAGCGGGATTTGGATAGGCGGCGCCCGGGACAGAGCCCCATCACAACCCGACGTAAAGAGCGCGATAAAGTGCATTTTTTATCCGGCCTTTTTTGCGGAAAAACCACTGGAGCACCCATTGGCTTTGCTATTTATAACGAAGACCAAAAGCCAGCAGACTATGCCCATATCGCTGAAACCTATCGGCCTTCACATGCGGATTTTGTCTATGATAAAAAGTATGGTTGGCGAGACTATCGCGGCGGGGGTCGGTCTTCAGCTCGGGAAACCGTCAGCCGCGTGGTGGGAGGTGCCGTTGCTAAGCGATTGCTCAAAGGTGTTGCATTTCAATCCTACGTTTCTGTCGTCGGACCTATAAGCCTGGGAGGGGATTACAAGAAGTACGCACCCCAGGAAATCGAATCCAATGCGCTGCGTTGCCCCGATTCCGAATGCGCCCGAGAAATGCTAGCCTATATCGAGGAAGTTCGCAAGCAGGGGGATACCGTGGGGGGGGTCGTCACCGGAATCGTCGAAAATGTGCCCGTGGGCCTGGGCGAGCCAGTTTTTGATAAATTACACGCTGAATTGGGCAAGGCGATGCTCTCCATCAATGCGGCAAAGGGTTTTGAATGCGGAAGCGGATTTGCCGGTTCGCAGATGAGGGGCAGTGCGCATAACGACGTTTTCAATCCGGACGGAAGTACCCAAACCAATTTTTCGGGCGGTGTTCAAGGCGGTATCAGCAACGGGATGGATATCGGTTTTCGGGTGGCTTTTAAACCGGTGGCCACCCTGATGCGGGCGCAGCGTTCGATCGATCGGAGGGGTGAGCCGGTAGAGCTGATCGGTAAGGGCCGACACGATCCCTGTGTGCTGCCTCGGGCGGTTCCCATCGTCGAAGCCATGGCGGCCCTGGTAATCGCTGACTTTTACCTGCGGGCTCAGACGAGTAAATTACGGAGATTGTGAAAAAGTGCCTGATAGAATCAAAAAGAATAAGCCCGCTTTTTAAAACAGCACAAGAGCAAAAAAATGATTTCCGGTTTTCAGGCAGCCCTAGCGACAAAAGGCAAATTCCAGTTTTTAAATCCTCAAGCGCAAAGAGATAAGTCCATTCTCCATTGGGCTGTCACGCATGGATAAACACAGGGAATAAGGTAGCTTCTCTTAAGCTGATTCCCACGATATAAAGTCCTTTTTTTCAAACCGTCACAGAGGGATGAGAGCGAGGAGGCAGGCGCAAAAGACAAGCCCTCCTTTCAAATTGACTCACTACGTCTGCAACTCCTCTGCCCACCGGGGTAAACGCGCAATAAAGCTGCGGTAGTCCTGTGAGAACGAGCCCTCCTTTTTCAAACCGCCAAACGCAAATGAGAGAATGGCGCCAGCCTTTCAGACCTGCCCCCTTATGGCTGACAAGGCGATTGGGGATTTTCCAACCGCCACAAAGGCAAAAAATAAACCCTTGGGGAGGAATGTAGCATAAATTGATTATAACACAATTAAAAAAGGGCACTGATCTACATGCGCAAAAAGTAATCAGGCTTTACCATTTAAATTGAGGTCGGCAGCTCCTACCGCGCTCTCGATATAATGGCTTAGCTGTCTTTTGTATAACTTATCAACACACTTGTGAGCTTTACAATTTATCATAAGTTGTGATTAAGTATTAAGAAACACCCTTATTGAATTATTGAATCAAATTGGGGAATTCTATCAAAATTATTGTACCTTAGCCTCGTGTTTAATAAAATTCACCGTAATGAACAAAAATATCACAAACACCTTCTTACTCTTATGGACGCTTCTGCCCACCCCAGCGCTGGCACAGCAAAAGACGGTATCCGGTACGGTGGTCGGTGAGAGCGGCAAACCGCTGGTCGGGGTAAACATAGTGATTGAAGGAGCCCGCCGAGGCACGGCTACGGATTTCGATGGAAAGTACCGTATCGAAGTGAGCCCAGGTCAAAGCTTGCGGTTTAGCTACGTGGGTTATCAATCGGTTTCCAGACCCGTAGGGGAAAACAATATCTTAAACGTTCAACTATATCCGATTAGTAAAGAACTAGCAGAAGTGGTCGTCGTGGCTTACGGAACCCGCAAGAAGAACGAAATCGTAGGATCGATTGCCAGTATCGATGCGGAGACCCTGCAAAAGCAGCAAACCGACAATATAACAACCGCCATTCAAGGCAATGTGCCCGGCGTTACCGTCATTCAGTCCGGTGGCCAGCCGGGAAGTGGCCCCATCATTCGCATACGCGGTATCACATCCATAAATGCCGAGGCAAGCCCACTCGTTATTGTCAATGGGGTTCCCTACAATGGGAATTTGAATAGCATTAGCGACAACGAGGTGGAGAGCATGAATATCTTGAAAGATGTCAGCGCTACCGCGCTTTACGGTTCGCGGGGTGCCAATGGGGTGATACTGATCACCACCAAACGGGGGCAACTCAACAGCCAACCCCAGGTCAGCATACAGATGAGTCAAGGCGTTTCCGATCCCGCAGTGGGTTTCCACAAGGTGTTGGGCGCTGCGCAGTACATGAAATACTTTTGGGAAGCGATACGAAACAGGGAGCTATATGTAGGAGAGGATAAGCCCAAACCCGGTTCAGCTACCAAAGCTCAAAAGGCCGAGGCGGCCCAAAAGGCTACAGATGAATTGGTCTCCACACTGGGTTACAATCCCTACGGTACGCTTGAAAAACCCGTGGGTACGGATGGAAAAACCCTTCCGGGCGCAGCGTTGCTTTGGGACACCGATTGGAAAAAAGCAGTTCTCAGAGATCAGGCTTTTAGAAATGAATATGAGTTTAACGTGAGCGGTGGGGGCGAGCAGACCACCTATGCGCTATCGGGTAGTTATTTAAAACAGGACGGCTCGGTTATAAGCTCCAATTTCGAGCGTTTTACCACTCGTTTAGACCTGAACAGTCAGGTAAAGGACTGGTTACAACTCGGGCTAAATACCGACTTGGCCAACTCCTATCAAAATAACCCGACTCAGTCGGGAGGTGTGTATAGAAACCCGATGTTATGGGTATATAGCATGCCTTCCATTTATCCCGTTTATAAAAGAGATGAAGAGGGAAAATTGGTCTATGATGACAAAGGAAATAAGGTTCTCGATTATGGCGAGGGAAGCGGGCTGAATGGAAAAAGACCAACAACATCTATTACGAATAGTAATCCTTTAGGCGTGCTTTACGATGATGAGGCGAAGTATAATCGAAGCCATGCGGGCATCAATGGATTTGCAGCTGTAGATGTTTTGAAAGGTCTAAAGTTTAAAACGCGATTGTCTTATGCGCAGTATTTATTTGATGTAAAGCAATACTACAATAGTGAACATGGAGACGCCGCAAAAGTGGAGGGGCGGATTTTTCAATATAGAAATATTCATAAAACCCTGAATTTTAACAACTCTCTCACTTATAAAAATAGTTTTGGACCCCACAATTTGGAGGCCCAGCTCTTAATGGAAGCCTATGATTTGTATTACGATAGGTTTACCGCAGAAGCGCAAGGATTTCTTCCTGGGGTTAAGGTTTTAAGTGGTTCTACAAAGCCTACCGGGGCTTCCGGCCATACAGCTGAAGAAAGGCTGGCCAGCTATTTGGCTCGCGCCTCGTACGATTATAATTCCAAGTACTTTCTCGAAGCCTCTTTTCGGCGGGACGGTTCGACGAGATTTTCGCCCGATAACCGATGGAGTAATTTTTATGCGGTAGGGGGCAGCTGGATTCTTTCCCAAGAGCCCTTTATCCAGCGTCTTGATTTTATCGATCTCTTAAAACTCAAAACTTCTTACGGTGAATTGGGAAATAATAGAACGAGGTACGATGTGTCGGCAGGATACATCGGAGACTATGCTGCATATTTTCCTTATGTGGAAGCATTCGGTACTGGCTATAGCCAGCTGGATCAAAAAGGCGTAGTACAGGACGCTACTGTAGATCCGGAATTAAAGTGGGAAAAGACGGCTTCCTTTAATGCGGGAGTGGAATTCAGCTTGTTTAAAGATCGACTTAGCGGCTCCTTTGAATACTACAACAAAAAGTCCATTGACTTAATCTATGAAAAACCCCTACCTACGTCCACGGGAGCCGCTTCTGTTACGACCAATGTGGGGGCAGTCCGCAATTACGGTTACGAGGTCTCTTTATATAGTGTAAACCTGAGAAATCAAAACTTGGAGTGGCATACGGGTATCAACTTTTCAATCGATAGAAATAAGATCGCTGAACTCACTCAAAAGGAGTTTATATCGGGTAGTAAAAAATGGCAGGTAGGCCGTTCCTTATATGATTTCTTTATTCGTGAATGGGCTGGCGTGGATCCCGATGATGGCTATGGCACGTGGTATAAGGATGTGAAAGATAAAGAGGGCAAGCCCACCGGTAAGCGGGAAAAGACAAAGAATTACAGTGATGCTACCCGTTATTACCAAAACAAGCGATCGATTCCCGATATACAAGGCGGCTTTAACACTGATCTCAGATATAAAAACTTCGACCTATACGCTTTGTTTAACTTTAGTTGGGGTGGGTATGTGTACGATTACTCGTACGTCGGGCTCATGTCGAGTTTATCAGATGCTGGCCTACAAGGCTCACCCGATTTGGAACGAAGGTGGCAAAAGAAAGGGGATGTGACCGATATCCCCCTTTTACTTGCGTCAAAAAATGAATTTAACGCTCGATCTACGAGATTTTTATTTAAAAACAATTACATCCGATTAAAGGCCTTAAATGTAGGGTATAGTTTGCCCGAGGATTTTGTACGGGACCTAAACCTCTCCGCTTTAAGATTTTACTTACAAGGGGAAAATTTATGGACTTACCAAAGCCATAAGGGAATCGATCCCGAGCAAGGTCTCGGTGGTATGACTAGTAACGGGTCATATCCATTGCGTACGATTTCGGTGGGTTTAAAGGTTGAATTTTAAAAATCATACCATGAAAAAGTTATCCTATACCGGTATTTTATTGCTGTTGATAATAGCTTGCTCCAAAGACTATTTAAATGAACCCAAGCCCACTGCATCGGCTTCAGATGAAATTGTATTTAATACCCGATCGGGGGTTGAAGCCTTTATTTCCGGTATTTTGCGTTTACAACGGACTGCAACTCCGCTTACCTCAGTCCATCGGTCAGATGCAGCCGCGCTATATAGCATATATATGGCACGTTCGATGAAAGGAAAGGATCTTATATCAGATGGTTGGTATATGTATGACTATCAACTGATTAACAGAGAGCCTGGTTATGTGCGTACTAGATTTACTTGGGAGTTTCCTTATATGATAATCAAACAGGCGAACATTTTACTCGAAGGCATTGAAAACAGTGATGACTTGTCCGAATCCGACAAAGAGGAGCTCGCCGCACAGGGCTATGCATTGCGCGGGTTTTATTACTTTCAGTTGGCTCAAGAGTTTCAGCTGACCTATACCCGTGATCCCAATGCCCCAGCGCCGCCCATCTATACGAAACCCACTCAAAAGGGCGGTCCCATGCGTACGTTAGAAGATATGTATGCGCTGATCACCCAAGACTTGGAGAAAGCGTTTGCCAATGTCAGAACCGAAAGATTGGGGAAATCCTATATTAACAAAAATGTGGTCGCCGGCATGTTGGCTCGGGTGTATCAGGTTATGGGGGGTACTGATCCGGCGAGTGCATACTGGCCCAAGGCTGAAAGAATGGCTAAACTGGCCTATGGGGATAATGTGGCATCGGCTTTAGACGCCCAATCTTATCGCAAGGGCTTTGACGATATCCAAAATAAAGAGTGGATTTGGGGCATGCCCCAAAGTGATGATCAAAAGCAATCCTTCTTTACTACTCCGTCGGTTTTTTCTGATCCCCGCGGCGGTGGTTATGCATGTATTTATATCGATAAAGACTTTGTAAATAGCTTTTCCGATGCCGATGTCAGGCGTTTGTTTATAGAAGATGGAAATGCAACCCCCAAATACAAGACCTTTGCAACCGAGAAGTTTAAATTTTCTTTTGATGCCGATATGGTGTTGATGCGCACCGCCGAGATGATCTTAATCGAGGCGGAGGCTGAGTATTGGCAAGGTAAGGAGGGCAAGGCGCACGGCTTGCTACACCAACTGCAGGAAAATCGCGATCCCAATGCGGTGAAATCTTCAAATACCGGAACAGCCCTACTCGATGAAATACTGCTGGAGCGCAGAAAGGAGCTCTACCTCGAAATCGGTACGGAGTGGTACGATGCCCGAAGGCTGCAGCGCGGCATTAAACGTAGCGCTTACCATCCCAGCGATATCGATTTAGCCCCCAATGACAAGCGGTTTTATCTGAAAGTGCCCCAAGAGGAGATCGATGCCAACGACCAGATAGACGAGTCGGTCAATGCCAACCGATAACCGTCAGGTTTCATCGGAAGCAGATTAAAAGGGTAACCTTATGGAGGCAAAAGAATAAAGCCCGGTTTTCAAGCCGACCCTCAGGGATAAAATTAAAAAATACCCCCTCTTCAGACTGCGCCGATTGGGATGTGTGACAGAAGTCACAGCGTTGACCCAGGTTAGATGTTCATCCCTTACCAAGCCCGCTGAAGTAATGTGGGATTAAAAATAACGCCTGTAATCCACCGCTGTGTTCGCCTCTATTCGCTTTCTTCCAAACACCTTAGGGGCTTGCCGCCTGTTCAATTTCCACCTTAGATATCAGCCTTTTGCCAAAGGCTTCCCAACTCACTCTTTTTATGCCCCATTCTCTTTGAAGCAAACGATAATCCGATGATCGATGGCATTTCTCAAGGTCGATCCGCATCAGGACCTCCTTGGTGATAGGCCTTTTGGAATCGGGGAAAACGATGGATTGTAAAAATTGTTGTGTGCGCTTGTGGTTGAGTAGATAAAGCGCGATTTGAGCTTGCTTTAGATCTGCAAACCCGATGAAATAACAGGTGTCGTCCAGCATGATCGGCTTGTCGTTCTCAGGGCGTACCAATGTAAAATGGGTGCTTTTGTACAGGCCCGAAATGGCTACTTTATAGGGCATAAATGAATAGTCACCTACGCCGAAGATGGAAAACTCGGGCTTCCCTTTGTAAATGATAGACTTCCGCTTGTCAAAGTAGTGCTTATTCGATTTCAGATAGCGGTAGGTAAGCGGATAGTCTCTTTTTATGTAGCTCGTCTCTTGACCTATTTTCCGCTGCGTAATGATGGTGCGTTTTCTGTAAGAACCCGCTTCACGTTCTTTTAGATCGGCACTTTTTAGCAGGCCGTAAACCAAGTCCGGCTCGATCTCGAGTTTTCGATTTAGTCCGTTTTTGAAATGTCCATTACAGCTTTCGAGCTCCATCACTTTGGCGCAGTCATGCTTGATCCCTTGTCGCCAGGTGAATGGTGATTTTCCTTCTATGTCTTTGGCTCTTTTGTAGTCGGCTATTGCATAGACGAAATGATCCCCCGTCCAGCCGAATACAGTCTGTTCTCGGCCGGTGTAAAAATCCAACTCCCTACAAGATAATTCGGGCTCTCGATTGAGTGCTGAAAGAAATAGACAGGCGTCAACTGATGTATTAAATTCCTTTTTGGCATCGATATTTAGCTTTTCCATTCGGCCAATTCTAAAGCGATTTCGCCTTTGGTCGAAGACTAAGTTTTTGACGACCGAATTCTTTATGAGAAAGCCAAAGTATCCGCTGTGAGTGCTGAAATTCCGAAGCATCGTCAAGGTTATATACTCACCGATATCAAAGTTGCCCTTGCCCGTCATGGCATCCAAACCGCTGTGCTTCTTGAAGTTTGATTTGGGGGGTAGGTTGTCGGAATCCATCGTCCCGAGTTCAGCATTGGTCACCCAAGGGGGATTTCCGATGACTCCGGTTTTCAAATGCCTCGTCTCTTGGGATAGCTTTTCAAAATCAAAGTCAAATGCATTGGCATGAAGGATTTCGATTTCAATCCACCTTTCATACTGAAGAAGGTGCGCCAGTATTTTAAACTTCGTCTCCCATACATAAGGTTTGTAAATTTCCAATCCGATTATCCTGCGCAAAGTAGGTAATTCACAAAGCGCAGCCAGTATGAAATTGCCCGTGCCGCAGCTCGGCTCGATGAGCAGATCGCAATCTCTTTGCCCGCGCTTGGATAGTATGTATCGGACGGATTCTAACGCGAGGTTTCGATTCGTTTGAAAGTCTCCGTACTCACGTCTGTCGGGTTCTTCCACGCGGCTTTCTCTTTTAGAAATTACCGCCTTGCATTGAGCCAGTTGTTCGGTTGATTCAAAGAAGTCTCCCATACCGCATGTCTTTTCTATGAACGCGTTGCCGTTTTCTACATCTCGCATATGTTCTCGATGCTTTGAAAAGAATTCAATGACGGCGGCAGGTATTTCTATTTGGCTGAAATTCATCGATTTACTTTATCAATCAGTTTATCAATCCCATGCACCTTGTCGGTCAGATGTACCACTCTAGCGTATTGAAGTCGCCATTGAAGGGCATTTGATAAGGTTAAGTATCCTTGTTCAGGCGCTTGGGATAAGAGGCGTGTTGCAATTGAGTCAAGTGTGATCTCATCTGCGGGAATCTGCCTGTCACTCAGATAAGCGATAATGTCCTCTTTGTTGGCTCCATCTTTTAGCATCTGCCTAATCCGGAAAGTGGTCGTATAATCGGCTGTCCTACTCTTTTCGATAAATGAGCAGCTCAGAAAGTCGAGCACGGCCGTTCTGCGCGCTGGGTCATCAGTCTTTTCATAGACGAAGAGGAGTAGGTGATAGCCCAATCCAAATATCTTTTGTGCAGCATCTTGAAAAGGACAGGAAGACTGGGGCTGTCTGATCGAGGTAGCCTTTATATCCGTTTCGTCACCCGGTAAGTCGATTCCCCTTGCAGCAGAACCTTTATTGTATTCATAACGCGATTCGAGATAGACTTGAAATCGATGCTCGATATGGGTTCCAACCGCTTTGCCATCTGTGATGCCATACAGGTCTTTGTTGGAGTGGGTGGATTCCCGTTCGCAGAAATCCTTTGCCGCGCTTTTAAGCCGTTCTATCGTCAGTTTGGGTTTCATCGTTTTTGATAGTGGCGTTCCTCTTTTGCCTGCTGAGCATACAATCGCGGGTCGCAGTGATGAAATGCTTTGGGCTGAGCTGGCTCGCCTGAGGGCAATGCACTTTTCAACGGGCTTTGCCGATGGGTTTTAACCCCTTTTTTCCATAGCGCAACAGCGATACCGCATCGTTGAAATACCCTCCGCCCTTCCACTTCTTAAAGTCCGTGACCAATTCAATGCCCTGCGACCGCTGCGATTGCAGGGATTGATATAAATTTGGATGTTGCGAAAGGCGCATTAAAAATTCATAGACTGTATCGTAACCCATCAACTCGTAAACCCTGGGTCCCATCTCGTATTTCTCGATAAATTTTTTCTCCAACTCCCTATAGGATTTGTTGTCCCGGTCGCAATAGGGCATTCTCGGTAGGGTGATTTGTAAGCCGACCTTATCGCGCAGGGGCATGGCGTTGTAATAGCTGACATCGTGCGTGAAGTAAACCCTGATGTGGGTGGAGTCCGTATTGATTTCAGCCAGTTTGTAGAGGCATTCCGAATAATCTGCATCGGCACTGTCGGGGAACACGACCTGCAGGCTTTGGCCTGCCAGCTCATATAGGGTCGAGTCGGCCGGCAGCTCGGCCCTGACTTCGATGGGCAAAATCGTCTTTGACCGTAAGTAATCTAAGGTTTTGTCCCGAGCGGGTGAAGGCTTGCCCAAGACCCAAATCCGACTTGTGGGATCGGACTCGTGGAGTACCCAATCCAGTATTTTTTTCTGCATAAGCGCTGCTGAAGGCAGCAGCTGGATCAGGTTGGGGTGTCCGTTCAAGTCCAGCCGTTGCGAAAAGGGGGAGACCACAGGGGTGTCTCCAACCGATTGGGCTGTTAGTTCCGATAGGTCGGTGTAAAAAGGGCCGATGATCAGGTCTGCTTTCTCCAAGTCGTTTGCAGCCAAAATGTCTTCCAGCTGGCGCGGGTCTCTGCCGGTGTCAAAAATTGAAAAATGGATGTGCAGGCCCTTTTTCTCGAGCGCTTCTAAGGCGAGCCGGGCGCCGATGCTAAACTCGGTAGCATATCGAGATTTGTCCTTTACAATCGCATGGGAATCCGCATCGGGAATCGCATCGGAATCCGCGTTGAAAATCCTATGAGAAGCCGTGTCGGCCGTATTATCCGCGCCGAAGTTTCCAAGCGTTTTGGAATCCGACCGGGTGTAAAAAGGCGCCAAAAGTACGACGTTGAGTCGGGTCTGCGCACCGATTTGGTCGCTCACATTGATTTTATCGCCAAAGTCGATTGCATTTTTATCAAAATCCAGTGCTTTGTGCGCGCTGGTCCGGCCTATATCGAGCCGCATGCCCGCTTGAAGCCCATCGGCTAGGGCGGGGTTGAGTTGCAAGAGTTGCGCAAAGCGCAGCTGGGTCTGGCGCATAATGCTGAACAGGCTTTGACCGGGCTGCACAGTGATGGATACCATCGAATCCCGCTCCACTTCCTGCCGCTGGGCTGCTTCGGATCGGTTGATCGCGGATTGATAGGGTGTCGCGCTGCTAATTTTTGAACGCCTTATCTTGAGCCGCATACCGGCTTTGATCCCTTCGGGCAGGCCGTCATTCCAGTCCCTTAGGTCTTGAACGGACACATCATATATTTTACTTAAGGCGTATAGGGTTTGATGGGGTTTTACGGTATAGAGCTCGAAGTAGCCCTCGGCTTGAAAAGCGTTTTTTGTAGGTTTTTCGACTACCGCTCGGGGAACCGGGGCTGGAATCTCGATGACCCTCCCTATTCTTAGGGCTTCGGCCTTCAAATCGGGATTTTTAGACAGTATGTCGTACGGGGTGACGCCGTACTTTCTGCTGATGGAATAAAGGGTCTCTCCCTTTTTTATGCTGTGGCTGATGGTTTGCTGCGCAAAAACGCAGGAGCTCGTAAGCAGCAAGAGGAAGAGGGTGGTTCTTTTGATCATCAAACTGCAATTTGTGCTACAAATATAGGGTTTACGGCCTATAGCGTCAGGTATAGAAATTCGTTTTCCAAGGGGCGGATCGCCTGCTGTAAGGCCTGTTTAAAGGCATGGCCGTAATCTGAGTAAAAGTGGGAGAAGTTGAGCACGCGTTCCTGCAGGGTGCCATCGGGGAAAAGGCTGTTTTTCAGGTCTTCGATACGCGCGTGCTCGGCTTGCATCCGCCTCTTTTCGGCTTGTAGCAAGCGATTTTCCAATTTTTCCATCCCCTTCAGTTGCTTGGCTTCCTGCGCCTGGACCGCACCGATGAAGGAACGGTCGGTATGCTCAGCCCGCTTTTTCAGCTGTAGGAATAGGCGAGCCAATTGGGCTCGCTCTCGGGTAAGCCGCAGGTCGAAATTTGAGTTTTTGCGGGTTTGTGCCGTTATGATTTCGGCGAGTGGCGCGTTGAACACCGCAGGGGATAGCCCCAGCTTGTTCAGCTTCTCCCTTTGTTTTTTACTCAGGATGAGCAGCGAATTCCGCAGGATTAAAAGGGGAAACAAAACCCCTTGGGAATCAAAAAGACGCTTGAGCTGCAAGCCGTAAGCCAGCTCCGCACCCCCACCGATATAGGCTAGGTTGGGTAGGATTGCCTCCTGGTACAGGAGTCTCGTGATCACATTGGGGCTGAAGCGCTGCGGATGGGCTTCGACTTCTTGCATCATTTCTCGCTTTGAAAACGAGCATCCCAGGCGCAAAACCTCAAAGGTTTCACCTTGTTGTACCAAGCGTTCACGGTAGCTTTCCCCGAGGTAAAACAAATTGATCAACCGTGGCTTGGCTTGTGTTCGATAACCCAAATTCGTAAGCATCCGTGTGGATCGGCTGACTTCCCGATGGGCGACATGGTCGAATAACTCCGCTTTGAGGTGAGGGATAAACGCTTGTTTCAACGGCTTGGCATCCCCATCTAAAATGAGCAATCCCTGGGCCCCAAACCATTCGTTGAACAAGTAACGGGTAGCATCGGCTAGGTTCTTGTGATTTCGATATGCATTTACAAACCACTGTGTCAGTTGTCTGCCCCGATCAGAGGTGCCGAATCGCCTTTCTATATCGGGAAAGAGGGCCGCTAGTGAATCAGTCGGCAGGCGACCTAGTGCGCCAGTTGGTGCAACGGGCCAACGGATGAGGTGTCCGTTGAAGTGGAAGTGGTCGATCTCTTTAAAATCGTGGTCTTCTGTGGCCATCCAATAAACCGGTACGAAGTGATAATCCCTGTATCTGCGATTGAGCGCTTGGCAGAGGTTGATCGCCGTTTGGATTTTATACCAGGTGTAAAGCGGGCCGCTAAAGAGGTTCAATTGGTGCCCGGTGGTCAGGGTAAAGGTGTTTTTTGCCGTTAGGCTGGAGAGGTTTGCCGATACGGCTTCGCTGATCGCAAAGCCCTGGTATTGCGCGCGCAAAGCGCGCAGCAAAAGGCTGCGCGATGCGGGGGAGAACACCCTTTTCCCGGCTTGCTTGTAGAGGTTTTCAAAACTGGGAAAAGCGTTGTAAAAGGGTGATAAGCGATCGCTTTGCGCCTGGTAATCTCGCGGTAAAGGGGATAAAAAATGCGCCTGGGTGAACGCTAGGTTTTCGACTTTCATGCGCTTATCTCGTTAAGCCCAGCGCGCGGGCTACTTCAATGGGGCGATCGGTGGCTAGGATATCGATGCCATCCCGTATGTATTTCTCATATATCGAATCGCCCCGGACAGCTGCGCGCTTGTCTAAGTTTCCCAGTGTGCCCAATTGGGTTGGGATGCCCTGATCGCGAATCTTCTCGTATAAGCGCCTCGGCGATAGTTGTGTGCCGGTAAAAGCCAACATCAAATCGCGTGGTATGCCGGATTCCATCACCCATCGAAACTCCTGCTCATTGCGCATGGGTACCGACAGGCGCAGCTGGGGATGCGCACGGTGAACCCGCTTGGCTTCTTCGACACCATAGGTGATGATCACGCACTGGCTTTCCGCATTTTGGGATTGAACCGCCTCGATGATGGTCTGCCAGGAAACCGGCTTTTTTCGGTCTAACATCAAGGAGAATCCCCTGGCTTTTGCCCACTGTAATACAGTGGAAAACAGCGGAATTTTAAAATCGGTTGGCTTTCCATTCAAATCCCTTAGGCGTAAGTTTTCCAGTTCCGAATACGTCTTTTTTTCGACTAATCCCTTACCCGTTGTGGTTCGATCGAGGCTCCTATCGTGTAGTAAAACCAGCTTGCCATCAGCCGTTTCACGTATGTCGATTTCAAAACACAGCACGCCGTATCGGGCTACGTGCTGCATGGTTTCCAAGCAATTTTCAGGGTAGCCCGGGTAGGTGCCACCCCGGTGTGCGCTGATTCTTGGCGGATTCCTCCCCTTGTGGGGAGAGTTGTCCCAAATTGAAACAGACGACTTTTTTTGTGTGATCTCGGGATGAGCCCCCTCGCAAAAGCTGCGGCAATTGGAAAAGAGGAGGAGTAGCGAAAATAGTATGAGGGACTTGGCTTTCATACTGCCCTATGTTTGTGCTGGGGCGCTGGGGACAAAAATAGCAAATGAAAGCTTTGCGCTCGCGTGGCAAAGAGGGATGATACTCAAAAACATGGCACCAAAAGGATGGCGATAGAGCGTATGGCACCCGAGAGAATGGGATAGAGGAATGACACCGAGGGGAATGACGTTAGAGAAAATAAGGCTAAAGAGAAATGCTTTTCTTTTAAAAAAGTCGGGAGAAGCGATCGGGGTTTGATCCCTGGACAGCATCTTCAACCCCGTGGCGCGATGGGTAAATGCAGATCTAAAAGGCTTTAGATCTCAGCGTGTTTTTACAAAAATTATCCCTGTGTTACACGACTTTTTCGCAACTTTGAAGCGCGGGATTCACAGTTGTTCACCTGGATTTATCGGCTTGCAAGAAGTGAGGATTTTATCCAAGGTGTGAAAGTAGCGTATAGCTACCTCATATAAAAAAGGTGATTTTTGGAATCCAAAGCCCTGCGCATATTGCAGAATTATTGGGGACATGAGCGATTTAGGCCGCTGCAATATCCCACTATAGCATCCATCCTATCGGGCCGGGACACCCTAGCCCTGCTCCCCACGGGGGGGGGTAAATCCGTTTGCTTTCAACTGCCTGCATTGATGCGGGCAGGCAGTTGCCTGATCATTTCGCCATTGGTTTCGCTGATGAAGGATCAGCAAGCACAGCTCAGGGCCAAAGGGATTAAATCCCTCTACCTGCACGGAAATTGCTCCGCTGCGGAGCTGCACCGACTCTTTGACAATTTGAAATACGGCGGCTACAAATTTCTATATATGACCCCCGAGCGGCTCGGTAACCGGGCAGTCATCACGCGCCTTAAAAATCTCAGACTTCGGTTTGTGGCGGTAGATGAGGCGCATTGCATCTCGCAATGGGGACATGACTTTCGACCGGCCTACCAGAAGATCAAAAATTTTAGAGCGGCGTTTTCACATATTCCCTTTTTGGCGCTTACCGCAACGGCTACCCCCAGGGTGGTAGCAGACATCGAGCGAGGTCTGGCACTACAGGCGCCGGTGGTTTTTCGGCGTTCGTTCCAGCGTGAAAATCTCTCCTTTCGCGTGGTTCACACGTCGGTGAAGGAAGGCGTGATCGCTGCCATACTGCAGCGGCGTAAAGGCGCTGCCATCGTTTACACCCGAAGTAGAAAAGCCGCTGAACAGCTTTCAAAATACCTGAATAACAGGGGGGTGCACAGCACTTTTTACCATGCTGGCTTGACTGCCGCTGCGAGAGATAGCCGGCAAGAGGCGTGGATGGCAGGTCGGGTTCAAACGCTGGTAGCTACCACAGCTTTTGGTATGGGTATCGACAAGCCCGATGTGCGCTGTGTCATACATCGCGATTTGCCCGAGAGTATAGAAGCCCTCTATCAGGAAGCTGGACGGGCGGGACGCGATGGAAAACCCGCCTGCAGTTGGTTGCTCAAAAACGCTTCAGATAGGGGTGTGATGAAATCCCGCTTGGCTCACCGCAGTCTGAGCATGGCCCATATCCTAGACATTTACGTCAAATTGAACAACCACTTCCAAGTCCGATTCGGTGAACGAAACGAGCGCGTGCACCCGATCGACCTGTCGGCTTTCTCTGAAAAGCACGGCTTAGACCCTCGGTTGGTTCACCGGGTTCTCAAAGTGCTCGAACGCTATGAGGTCATTCGGTTTTTCGAATGGTCAAACCCGCGCTCGAGCATCCGCATACAGGTAAATCCCGCCCAATTGCAAGCCTTGTACAAACGGGGGCCGCTGACGGAAAGGACGGTTGAGACCCTAGTGCGCTTGTACGGGGGTATTTTTTCGGAGGCTTCCTATATAGATGAAGCTCGGATTGCCGATCGTAGTCGGTTGGATTTGCCTACGGTGAAAAGGGTATTGCACAATTTGCACGCACACGCTGTGGTTGGCTACACGCCCAAGGCAGTGCAGCGCATACAGTTTTTGGTGCCCCGTGAGGATGCGCGCACCCTAAAAGCTTTTGAGAAGGGCTTTTTGGAGGTTCAACAGTGGCGCGCGAGTCGTATGCAGGCTGTTCTGCACTATGCATTCCAGCGCGAGCTGTGTCGAAACCGGGTTATCCTGGATTATTTTGGCGAAAAGACCACAGCGGACTGTGGAAAATGCGACATTTGCCTAAGCCGTGTAGGCAAGTGGTCTGATGAATGGTATGGCCGATGAGTTTGCGAATCGTCTTTATGGGTACGCCGCGCTTTGCCGTTGCCTCCTTGGATGCCTTATGCCATTCCGAGCACGAGGTCGTCGCTGTGGTAACCGCTCCCGACAAACCCGCTGGACGTGGGAAAAAGTCTTTGCCATCCGAGGTGAAGAGATACGCGCTGCAAAAAGGGCTCAAACTCTTGCAGCCCCCTCAGCTGAAATCTCCAGATTTTATAGCTGAACTAAAGAGGCTGGAAGCCGATTTGCAGGTCGTCGTCGCCTTTCGAATCCTACCTGCGGTCGTTTGGGCGATGCCCCCTGCGGGCACCTGTAATCTACACGCCAGCTTACTGCCGCAATACCGCGGCGCCGCGCCCATCCATTGGGCTATCATAAACGGTGAAACCGAGACGGGCGTCACCACTTTTTTCATCGACGAACACGTAGATACCGGCCCTGTACTCATGTGCGAAAAAATACCCATCACGCAGGCGGAAAATGCGGGGGAACTTCGCGATAAGCTCATGCGGCTCGGCGCTGAAGTGGTTTTGAAGACCGTATGTGCAATCGAAAGAGAATCGCTCACTCCAAAGGTGCAACCCCGAGCTGAGCGTCTCAAGACCGCACCCAAGCTCGACCGAAAGAGCTGCCGGCTGAACTGGAACGATACAGCCCAGCACCTGTTTGACAAAATCAGGGGATTGAGCCCTTATCCCACCGCATGGACAATGCTTACAGATGGACAGATACAATACCCGATAAAAATCTTTAAAGCCGCGCGCTGCGCGGGTCGAGCTGAGTTGAACCCTGGATCGCTATCCCTTGAAAAAAAGGCTATGCGGGTTGCTACCCGAGATGGATGGCTGTCCATTTTAGAGCTACAAGCAGCTGGAAAGCGAAGGATGAATGCGGTGGACTTCTTAAATGGGGCGCATTTCAACAAGGCTTTTTATTTGAGATAGCCCCGTTTCCGCCGTTTTGTGTCGCATCTTTTTCTCTTTATCAACAAAAGTACTCTTTTATCAACATAAAGGTAAAAAAATCCATGAAAAGCTTGACTGATTGCTTGAATAACATATATTTGCTACTACTAAGAAATAGTTGATAACCTTTTAATACTCGTCACTATGAATAAAGCTGATTTGATTCAAAGCATGGCAGAAGCTGCCGGAATTTCAAAGGCCAGTTCAAAAAGGGCATTGAACGCATTTACGGCCGGTATTACCCATACCTTGAAACGGGGGGGTCGGGTTTCCTTGGTCGGTTTTGGCTCTTTTTCCGTATTGCAACGAAACGCCCGGGAAGGACGCAACCCACGAACGGGGCAGAACATTAGAATTCCGGCTAAAAGGGTGGTAAAGTTCAAACCGGGTGCTGAATTGAGTGCGCAGGTGGGTTAGCAGCTGCTTCGAATCCGATGGGTTAGGGGGACAACCGGGTCTTTTGCCAGGCGCCAGCCTTTAAAGTATAGCGTATTCTGTCGTGTAAACGATCGGTGCCACCCTGCCAAAACTCTATGCCTTGCGGCTGTACGACATACCCACCCCAATGCGGGGGGCGGGGTACGGCATGGCCTCTGAACTGCTCTTCGAACATTCGATACTTCTCTTCCAGTGCATCGCGATTGCGGATCGCCTTGCTTTGGTCGGAAGCCCAAGCGCCCAACTGGCTGCCACGGGGACGCTTCTCAAAGTACGCATCCGAGGTGGCGGCAGCCGTTTTTTGACACCTGCCTTTAATGATTACCTGGCGTTCCATATGGGACCAAAAAAAACTCAAGCAAACCTTTGGGTGCTCTTGAATATCCCTTCCCTTATCGCTGTTGTAGTTTGTAAAAAAGACAAAGCCGGATTCGGTTACCGCTTTTAGCAATACCATGCGGGTTTTGGGGTAGCCGTCTTCACCGAGCGTCGAAAGCGCCATCGCATTGACTTCGTCCGACGTTTCATCTTCAGCTTCTTCAAACCACTTTTGAAACTGCGCAACCGGGTTCTGCAAGGTCTTTTCTGCTGAGCACTCACCCCTCTCGTATTCCTTTCTGTAGTGGCTCAAGTCTTTTTCCTTTTTATCGTTATCGGCGCACACCCACCAGCCCTTTTCTCTTCTCACCATTTCAAATTTGCGTTTGATTTGAAAACCAAAGGCATTTGCCAGTTCTTGCAACTCGGTAAAATTGAGATGAATCTTACCGCTCCCACATCTCGAAACCCTGCTCTGTGCCCAGCCTACTTTTTTCGCAAAGCCATGCTGCGTCAGCCCTGTTTTTTTTAATAAGTCGATAAATATTTTTTGTTCTGCTCTCATCTTTTTATTTACTATATTTGACTACCCATGCGATCGACGGTTACCAAAATTATAAAAAAAGGAAATACCTTGCTCGCAGAGCCCTTGTTGAATGAGGATCCTTTTGCGCGTTCAGTCGTCTACCTGACCAGCCATGGCAGGGAGGGGACCCTAGGTTTTATTTTAAATCAGCCCACTGGATTGGTTTTGGGTGACTTGATTTCGGATTTGGAAGTCGACTTGAAGATTTACCGGGGCGGGCCCGTGAAACCCTACCATTTATACTACGTACACAAGCGCGCTGATTTGATTGAAGATGCGACTCCCGTAGTGGGTGACATTTTTTTGGCTGGTGATTTTAGCCGGGTAAAAGCGCGGTTGTTAGATGGAAGTTTAAATGCGGAAAACATCAAGTTCTTTCTCGGTTGTTCCAGCTGGGGTAGCGAACAGCTCAAGGCTGAGCTCGGTAGAAGCGTATGGGTTATGCTCGATCGCTTTAATCCGAACTTGTTTTCCGATTTTGAGCAAAACCTTTGGCGATCTGAGATGATCCGTTTGGGCGGGTCTCACCTCATTTGGGCTAATGCGCCTAGAAATCCAAATTGGAACTAAAGGGCTGAGTTGAACCGATTCAACAGTTCTCTTGTCTTTTCCGTGCTGAAAACCTTTTTTCGGTAGCGGGTTACCGATGTGATCCCCGAGATGACGTTGGTGATGAATACCTCTTCTGCCCGCATCAGTTCAAAGGGCGTGATGGGGCGTTCCACCACCTCAAGTAGGGCATTCTCTTTGACAAAGCGCAGCAAGTTCTTTCGGAAAACCCCTTTGACGCATCCCTGTTCGGGGGCTGGCGTGCTCAGTTGGGTGCCTGAGATGAGAAATGAGTTGCCGTTAATCGCGCTCACGAGCTGTTTGGAGTCGTTGAGCAAAAGGCAATTGTCATAAGCGTTTTCCCGTGCAAAAACACCGGCCACCACATGTAAGGCGCGATTGGTATGCTTGATGTTATTCAGTGCGCTCTGCTGCACGTAAAAATCTGTAAAGAGTGCGACCTCGTATTTCTCATCTGAGATGGAATAGGTTGTATCGCTCAGGGGTTCGGCCTTAATGAGGTAGCCGACACCCCCCTTTTCAGCCGTGTAAAGCCCTTTGGCTTCCCGAAAAAGCGTGATCCGCACCCGTGCACTCGGCCTGTCCAATACCTTCTCTATCTCCTGTTGCAGAAAATCCATCGTAAAGGACATGGGAATGCACATCCGAAGTACACGCATGCCCGCCATCATCCTAAAGTAGTGGTCTTCCCAAAAGCGGATTCGACCCGCTGCGATAGCGAGGGTATCAAAAATCGAATCGCCATATGCGAACCCCCGGTTGTCAAAGGGAAGTCCTTCGTCGGCTCGGCATAGCCGCCCGTTGTAATTTACCATCGCCTTTGCGGGCTGATCCACTAATGCCCAATGATTTGCTTCAATTCCCCAATCTGATTTTTCCAGAACAACTTCGACTCTTCCACTTCGTCTCCGACGGCAAAATCTGTAACGATGAGGGAAATATCCTTGGTCAACTCGTCTACCTCAATGGCAAACGCCCAGTAAAAATCTGTGCCCGCGTCACCTTCCCATTGAAACCGGATGTACTTCTCGTCCCGCTTCTCCAAGAGTTTTGCCCTTTCTGCTGCACCCTCCCAAGAAAAGGTAAAATACCCGTCCTCGGCATTTACGTCATCGGCAAACCACTCACCCAAGCCCGAAGGCGTGGACAAATAACTGAATAGCAATCTCGGAGAGGCATAGAATACGAACTCCATTTCCAATTTCTCCTTCTCTGGCATTTTTGAAACTTTTCAACTCGGCAAGGTAGCCAATGGCGCTTGATTTTTAAAAATTTAATTTTCTTGGCCTCTGTTTTTGGATTCCGGTCCAACCGATTTATATTTGACACCCCTTATGGCGTGGTAGCTCAGCCGGTTAGAGCGTCGGATTCATAACCCGGAGGTCGGGGGTTCAAGTCCCCCCCACGCTACGGCATTTAAAGGAATTGATCCCACTGCACTCGATTGAACAGCTCGGTGGCGTGCCCATTTTTGGATGTTTTCTCAGGACTCGAAGCGCTTACATGAGCGGGGTAGTTATGGCTTTACCCGTTCATCGAGATTAAGAACTCTTGGTTGGTCCTTGTGGAATGGATGCGATCGCGTAAAAACTCCATCGCTTCTACCGGATTCATATCAGCTAGGTACTTGCGCAAGATCCACATGCGCTGTAGGGTGACTTCATCTAAGAGTAAGTCGTCGCGGCGTGTCCCAGAGGAGACCAGATCGATGGCGGGAAAGATGCGTCGATTGGCGATTTTTCTATCCAATTGCAGCTCCATATTGCCGGTTCCTTTGAATTCTTCAAAGATGACTTCATCCATTTTTGAACCGGTGCCGATCAAGGCCGTGGCGATGATGCTGAGCGATCCGCCTCCTTCAATGTTACGAGCTGCCCCAAAAAATCGCTTGGGTTTGTGCAATGCATTGGCATCGACGCCCCCGGATAGAACCTTTCCAGAAGCTGGGGATACGGTGTTGTAGGCGCGTGCCAAACGCGTGATGGAGTCTAATAGAATGACGACATCATGACCGCTTTCTACCATTCGCTTTGATTTTTCTAAGACGAAGTTGGCTATTTTCACGTGTTCCTGGGCCTCTTTGTCAAAGGTTGAAGCGATTACCTCTCCCTTTACACTCCGCTGCATATCGGTTACCTCCTCGGGGCGCTCATTGATGAGCAGCATCATCAGATATACTTCGGGATGGTTGTCGGCTATTGTATTGGCGATGTCCTTGAGCAATGTCGTTTTGCCCGTCTTGGGCTGGGCTACAATCATCCCGCGTTGTCCTTTGCCCAAAGGGGAAAACAGGTCGATGATACGCGTAGATAGGGTGTTTTTGGCATCGACCAAATTGAATTTTTCATCTGGGAAAAGCGGTGTTAAGTGCTCAAAGGCGATTCGATCGCGAATAAAATCGGGCCTTCGGCCATTGATTTGTACCACCTTTACCAATGGAAAATACTTTTCGCCCTCTTTGGGCGGACGGACGATGCCCTCTAAGGTGTCTCCCGTTTTTAAACCAAAGAGGCGGATTTGTGATTGAGACAGGTAGATGTCATCGGGAGAGGATAGGTAGTTGTAGTCTGAAGAGCGCAAGAAGCCGTAGCCATCGGGTAAAACTTCTAAAACGCCTTCTGATTTTATAATACCCTCGAACTCGTAATCGTTATTCAGATAGGGGTTTTTATCTTCTTCGGCTTGTGCACGGGCTTCCTTCCTTTGCGGTTGGTTGAAGCGGTATTCTTTTTTTTGCCTTCTCTCGACGCTCGGATTTTCAACCTCCTGTTGCTGATCCCCCCTATCGGTATGCTGGACATCTGCGTTCTCCGATTGGTTGGATCGTCGGTCTAATTGTCGCGCCTTTTGCTGTGGGCTGGGTGGGTGGTTTTCTCGATGGTGCACAAAGGATTTAATCCGTTGGGTGCTGGGGCTTGATCGATCGCTTTTGGGACCTGCAAAGCGCTGTGGGTTAACGGCTTGGAAGTCCAGAATTCTGTAAATCAAGTCTTGCTTTTTCAGTTGACTGATTTTGGTTAGCTTCAATTCCTTGGCTAAGTCGCGCAGTTCCGGTAGTTTCTTCGTCTTTAGTTTGCTTATATCGTACATGAGCATTTGTGTGAAATTGGTTTCTTCAAAAGGAGTTATAAGCGTTGTTTCGCATTTGGATTTTTGAGTGGAGTCACGAGGGAGGAGTCCATGCGGTTCCGGGTGACCCCTTGTGCGACAAGCATAGAAATAATTATTGGAATTAGAAAATGCGCTTGGTTTTGAGCTCAAATGTATAAAAAAATTACAACTCAAGGTATGCAGCCTGTATATCTATCGCGGTTTGAATGGTTGGCAGGGAAGTGGCATGGGCTCGGGTTGTGGATTCCACACTGTTTTTGTCCTCGTCTTTGCTGCGACTTGCACGGGCATTTGTCGCGATCCTAAAATTGCAGCTCGTTTGGTTTTGCTCGGATTGCTATAAGTACTGGGGTGCATTTGACCGGCGAACCTGAGCGCTCCCATGAGGAGGTCGAAGGAGAGCCCGTAAAAGCTGTGGATCGAATCCGCCGGTGGGGTAAGACTTTGCACGGTTTGGTGATTTTTTATCGCTGTAACTCGATGATGTGCATATTTTTTGCCGCGTCATTTTCAATTTCGAATTTCAGCATCGTCCGTACTTTGTGAAACCCCTGTTTGCCGATAGCACCTGGATTTAAGTGAAGCAGCTTTAATCTCTTATCAAACTGGACTTTTAAGATATGGCTGTGTCCGGTGACGAATAAGTCGGGTGGGTTTGCAGCTAACAGCGCGCTGATTTGGGCATCGTAGTGCCCGGGATAGCCTCCGATATGGGTGATCCAAATGTCCATGCCTTCCAACGCAAAGCGGTTGTGAAGCGGAAAGGCAGCGCGCATATCTCGGCCATCTATGTTGCCGTATACGGCGCGTAAGGGTTTGATCGCTTCCAGCGATTGGGCGACGGCCCAGCTGCCGATGTCGCCAGCGTGCCATATCTCATCGGCATCTCCTGCGTGCCTCGCCATTTCAGGGCCGAAATACCCATGTGTATCGGACAGCAGTAAAATCCTTTTCATCGGAGCTCTCGGTTTGGTTATTTTTGCAGGTACAAAGGAAGGATTTTGAGATATTTTTTGCAATGTGCTTACCATGGAGCCCGCTATCACGGTTGGCAAGTTCAGCCTGGTGTGCTGACTGTACAGCAGGTTTTAAACGAAAGTCTATCCCAGTTGCTACGCCAGCCGATTGCAGTGGTGGGAGCGGGGCGAACCGATGCTGGGGTGCACGCACGTCAAATGGTAGCTCACTTCGATGGGGAATTGAGCTGCAGCAAACGGGATTTTCTGTATCGGATGAATGCGCTTTTGCCCCTTAGTGTCGCCATCCGATCTATTTGTGAAGTGCGCGATAAAGCCCATGCGCGTTTTAGCGCACGCAGCCGTACGTATCGGTATTACATCACCCGGGAAAAAGATCCGTTTCAAGTTGAGACCGCATACCATTTGCAATCCGTGCGCTTGGATGTAGAGAAGATGAACCGAGCGGCTGAGGTGCTGTTGCGATGCGATGATTTTAGCAGTTTTTCCCGTTCGGGCAGCGATACAGCACCGCATTTGTGTGCCCTCACCCAGGCTTTTTGGCTTGAGACGGATAAGGGGTTGGTCTTTGAGGTGACGGCTAACCGCTTCCTGAGAAATATGGTGCGGGCTTTGGTAGGCACGTTGTTGGAGGTCGGCATGAACAAGCGCTCCGTTGCGGAGTTCGAGGAGGTGGTAGCTCGGAGAGACCGCCGACAAGCGGGCGTTTCGGCACCCGCACAGGGGCTGTTTTTAGAGCGCATCCGCTATCCTGAGGAAATTTATGTACGGCGGTAAGAAATACGATTTTAAAGCCCTGTTTCGCTTGTTGCGCTTCGCCAGTGACTATCGAAAGCAAATGCTGATCGGGCTAGGGCTCTCTGTACTCTTAGCGGTTTTGGATTCTGCACGCCCCTACTTGACAAAAATCGCGGTGGATGATTACATCCTCCAAGCGAGGGCATCGGGCTTTTTGCTGCTCATGCTCATCATGACTGGCCTTTTGTTGGTGCAAGCCCTCTTTCAATACGCTTTTGCTTATTTGGCCAACTGGCTCGGACAACGGGTCATCCGCGACTTGCGCGTCAAGCTGTTTGCCCATATGCTCTACTTTAGGTTAAAATATTTTGACGACACGCCCGTAGGCCTTTTGGTTACGCGTTCCGTCAATGACATCGAGACGATTGCCGTGATCTTTAGCGATGGCGTTTTGGTCGTCTTTGGCGATTTGCTGCGCTTGGTGGTTATCGTCGGCGTCATGTTGTATATGAACTGGCGGCTCTCCTTAGTGGTTTTTGCGATTTTTCCAGTTCTCTATTGGATTATGCGTTGGTTTCAGCGTGCGATCAAACGCGCCTATGAATCCATTCGCAGCGCGGTAGCGCGCTTGAATACATTTGTACAAGAACGTCTATCAGCCATGCATATCGTGCAGCTGTTTAACCGTGAGCAGGCGGAATACGAAAAGTTTAGCGCGATCAATGCAGGTCATCGCGATGCGCAGATTCGAATGGTCTTATACTTTTCTTTTTTCTTTCCCATCATCAACTTGTTGGCATCCATTGCTTTGGGTCTGATCATTTGGTATGGGTGTGCACGAGCCGTTTTGGGAAAAGCCGTTTCCATTGGCGATATGGTTGCCTTTATAAGCTTCGTTCAACTCTTGTTTAGACCCATGCGCCAAATCGCCGATCGATTTAATACCATGCAAAATGGTTTGCTCAGCGCTGCACGCGTTTGGCGGATTATAGATTTGGATGAAACCCTGCCCAATCGGGGTACGCATGCTGTGGATAAAGCCTCGGGTGGGGTTTGCTTTCGGGATGTCCATTTCTCCTACGTTGAGGGTGAACCGGTCTTGAAAGGGGTCACCTTTGAGGTGAGACCCGGTGAAACCCTCGCCATTGTCGGGGCTACCGGGTCGGGTAAATCGACGATCGCCAATTTGTTGTTGCGATTTTATGACGTTCAAAAGGGGAGTATCTCTATAGATGGTGTAGCATTGAAGGATTGGGATTTGAAAAACCTGCGCAAACACATCGCCATCGTGTTACAAGATATCTTTCTCTTTTCGGACTCCATTTACCGCAATGTCGTCCTCGAGTTGGATGTGAGCTTGGAGCGCGTGGTTGAGGCGGCCCGTGAAATCGGGATACACGATTTCATAGCGGGTTTGCCCGGTGGTTATGGATACGACGTTAGAGAGCGGGGCGTAACGCTTTCGGTGGGACAGCGGCAATTGCTATCGCTTTTGCGCGCTTATGTTTGCAATGCGTCTATTTTGATTCTGGATGAGGCCACTTCTTCCGTGGATCCCAACACAGAAGAGCGCGTGCAAAGGGCGATTGATCGAGTTGCCGAGGGGCGTACATCGATCATCATAGCCCATCGTTTGGCCAGCGTTCAAAATGCAGATAAGATCATGGTGATGCACGCGGGTAAGGTCGTGGAAACCGGTACACCCGGTGAGCTGCTTCACAAAAAAAACGGGGTGTATCGCAAGCTGTTTGAGACTCAGTTTGAATCGTTTAAAAAGACTTAGACCTCAGAGAAGCGAGCACGAGAAATATAGCCTTTACAAAAAGGGAGGTCACACAAGAGATAAATTGTGTAAAAGGTGAGTTGCCCAAAAGAAGAGACAGGTGAAAAGTCAGCCGTCCAAAAGAAAAATCGCATAAGGGTTGAGTTGCCCAAAAGAAGAGACAGGCGAAAGGTCGGCCGTCCAAAAGAAAAATCTCATAATGAGGTGATTTACCCAAGGGGTGAGTCGTAAAAAGCCGTCATGCAGAAGGCGAGTCACACAGGAGATCAGTCGCCCAAGAGAGGGGTTATACAAGAGGTAAGCCCCAAAGAGATCGGTCGCGCAAAGATGACCACCGGCAGGGAGACCACCCGATTCCCAGGTTTTGTAAATTTGATAAAAATAGATTACCCCCTGTTTAACAGGGGTTTTTGAACTTTATAAGTTTATTATTTTCGATATACCCCCTTTCAAATAGGGGGTGAGTTTGGTTTTTATTATCTTTGCGACCTATTTAATGAGATAAGCTATGGCGCATATCCGGTTTAAAGCGCTCGAAGAAGTGATCAAACGCCGCCCATTGGAACTGCGTTTGCCCGAGTGCAAGTTATCTGAAATTTTTGGTGAAAATGTGTTTAATTCAGATGCCCTGCGGCAGTTTTTAACCGAAGATGCCTTTCACGGTGTGCGGGATGCAGTCGTGCACAACAAAAAGATCAGTCGCCGGGTAGCCGACTCGATTGCCGCAGGGATGAGGGATTGGGCTGTCTCTAAGGGGGCGACGCACTATACGCATTGGTTTCAGCCGCTCACTGGGGCATCGGCAGAGAAACACGATGCCTTTTTTGAGCCGATGGCAGGCGGTAAGCCGATTGAAAGATTTTCCGGCTCTATGCTGGTGCAGCAAGAGCCCGATGCGTCGAGTTTTCCTTCGGGTGGTATCCGAAATACTTTTGAGGCTAGGGGTTACACAGCTTGGGATCCGACTTCGCCGGCATTTGTCATGGGTTCTACGCTGTGCATTCCGACTGTCTTCATCTCTTATACCGGAGAAGCCTTAGATAACAAAACACCCTTGTTGCGCGCCTTGCAAGCGGTTGACGAAGCAGCCACAGCAGTGGTACAGTATTTCGATCGAAGCGTAAAAAGGGTAAATATGAACTTGGGTTGGGAACAAGAGTACTTCCTGATCGACAAGGCGCTTTTTGACGCCCGGCCGGATTTGATTTTAACCGGACGCACACTGATCGGCCATGCGCCGGCAAAGGGTCAACAGTTGGGCGATCACTACTTCGGCTCCATCCCCTCGCGTGCTATGGCCTTTATGAATGAGCTGGAGTTCGAATGCATGCGTTTGGGCATTCCGGTAAAGACCCGTCACAACGAAGTGGCGCCCAACCAATTCGAACTGGCTCCCATCTTTGAAGAGGCCAATTTGGCGGTGGATCACAACACGTTGATCATGGATCTGATGGACAAGCTCGCGCGCAAGCATAACTTCCGCGTGCTCTTTCACGAAAAGCCCTTTGCCAGTGTCAACGGCTCGGGTAAGCACAACAACTGGTCACTCGTTACAGATACGGGCGTGAATCTCTTGGCGCCGGGCTCTAACCCCAAAAAGAATTTGCGATTCCTCACTTTTTTCATCAATGTGATCAAAGCGGTTTGCGATCACGCTGATTTGATACGCGCCAGCATTGCCTCAGCGGGTAACGACCACCGATTGGGTGCCGATGAAGCCCCGCCGGCCATCATCTCCGTTTACATCGGCTCCTATTTGTCTGCGGTTTTGCGAGAGCTGGAAGACCTGCCGGGTGGTAGGTTGAGTCCAGCGGTGAAGACGGAGTTAAAACTCAATGTCGTCGGTAAGATCCCCGAGATTTTACTCGATAACACGGATCGAAATCGCACCTCGCCATTTGCGTTTACCGGAAGTAAATTTGAAGTGCGCGCTGTGGGCGCTGCGGCAAACTGTGCGGAGCTCATCACCGTTTTGAATACCATCTTAGCCGACCGATTGGCTGCGTTTAAGAGAGAAGTGGACACCTCAGTCGCAGGCGGAAAACTCAAAAGGGACGAGGCCATTTTTAATATACTTCGCAATTATATCCTCACTTCCAAAGACATTCTGTTTGAAGGTGATGGCTATAGTAGCGATTGGGAAAAACTGGCCAGAAAGCGAAGATTGAATAATTTTAGAACCACGCCAGCAGCGCTCAAGGCTGAGCTCAGCGCAGGGGTCATTGAAATGTTTAAAAGAAATGCGGTGTTGTCCGAGGTGGAGTTGCGCGCGCGCAATGAGATCAAACTGCGCAAATACAGCATGACCTTGCAAATCGAAGCACAGACATTGGCCGATATGGTGCGCAATCACATCATCCCGACAGCCATTAGCTATCAAAATCGCCTGATCGAAAATGTGCGTGCACTCAGCGCTGTTTACGGCGATGCGTTAAAGGACAGCGGAGCTGCGCAGCGGGTATTGATCCAAAAGATTTCAAACGCCATTGCGGTGGTCAGTCAAAAGACGGGCGAACTCGTGCAGGCCTATACCCGAGCACAGGGCATAGCGGATCCTCAAAAGCAGGCGGAAGCATATAGCGACGAAGTGAAACCCATTTTTGACGAGATTCGCGAGCACATCGACAGCTTGGAGATGAATGTGGATGATGAGTTGTGGCCGGTTACCAAGTACCGAGAGTTGCTCTTTACCAAATAGCTCGGCGGAGCCCTCTACAAAAGCCCGAAGAACAAAGAGATAAAAGCCGAGTTTTCAGCGCCAACACAAAGGACAACCCCCGATTTTCAAACGGACTCTCATAGGGATGAGAAAAAAGACTGAACGCCCTAGGGGGGTAAAACAAATCGTCCCAATTTAAAGAGGGGTGAAAATGGGCGGGAACGCCAGTAATTACAGGCAATACAGGCGAATCAGGATGGGTAACCAAAGAAAAACAAATCGTCCAAAAACTTACATTTAACTGTCATTCGACCGACATTTAATTGTCATTTCAAGACGATACGCACGCGTTTTTTATCATCAACCGTCATTTAATTGCCATAAACGGGCTATCTCCTATAAATAAAGGGCTGAAGGATCATCGAATTCACTAAATCACGCCCCAACATATGGGCTTTTTGTACCAGAATATCAAGGCAGGCAGCTTGCAACCCCAAACTGCAAAATACCGTTTGGGGAGTCATTTGGGGAGTCAAACCGTAGCCACTTTTGGGCAGCTACGAAAGGGTAAATGCCAAGCTAAAATTTTATAAGAAATTGATAATCAAAGGATAATACCGAAACAACTGAAAACAGATCGTTCTTTATTTTACTCTGGACGAATTAGTCCCATAACCAAGGCAACTGCATATATTTGACTCTTGTGTAAGTCAAAAGGAAGCTCACAGGAGTTTGGGTCATATACCTATAGAAATAAAAGATGTTTTACGTGATCTTTGCCTTGAAGTCTTTACGAATATCGGGCTTCACGCCAATACGGAACTGCCGGTATTTGCTTGCGGGCAATACTTCCCAGGCAATAAAACTCTTAAGTTCAC
>JANQLC010000017.1 GCA_028280815.1 Flavobacteriales bacterium
TACCAGCTTCTATCTCGTCCCACTTACCCCCTCTCTTCCACATCAATCGTCCACTGGTGCTCGAACCGGTGTATTTCCACCGATAACCGCTCAAACCCGAGGCGCCCTTAAAGTCTATGCCAATTGCAGCTGAATCCCCAGGGCAAATCCACGGCGATGATTCGCTCTTTAACGCCCAGGTAAAGGGAGCTTCTTTCACGTGAAAGGCCAAGCTGCCTTGCTGTCTTTGTTCGTATCTGTCCTCAGCATAAAAAGATATGACGTATTCGCCGGGTTCCGCGGGTATAAACACAAGGTGTGTTTTCCCACTTTGTTCGGCCTTCCATTTGTCGACCGAAGCAGACCCAAGTTTTAATTCACCAGGGCGATTCATTTCTGTCGAAATGTCAAACGAACTCCTTACCAATTTTCCTTCATAGTAAACTTGTACCGATATCGGCACTTTTTCTCGAACAAAAACCGTTTTGTCTGACTTGGTACTCGATAACTGTAAGGTAAAAGGCGTGAATTCAACACAATTATCGTCTTTCTCGAGCCCTTCACAATCGATGAGAAAAACCGAGAACAATACCGAGATTACAATATGTATACCTCGTTTCACAGTTTGATAAAACATAATATTCATTTTATAGCGTGCAAACATAATTTTTATTTTATAGCGTGCAAACATAATTTTTATTTTATATTGTAAAACCACGTGTATTTATTTAATATCTAATATATTTATTTCAAAAAGGGACAGCCGATCCAGTCTGGATTCAACAGGTAGAGCGGCTTGCAAACCCAGCTCAAACGGTATCCAATCTATCCGAAAAAAGGAATCAGAAGGCTGATTTTTAAGCGTTTACCATCTCCACAATGCGTTCGCTGCCTTAGGGCCCGCCCAGACCCAAGTGATGCCCCAACTAAGGAAGAGAGAACCCCTCAATAATCCTTTACTCCGAGATTTATCGATACCCTGTTCATAGTATTCACAGCGGGGATACCTTCGTTTACATCTTTGTAAAGCAACGAGTTGGAAGACAGCTACCGAGATGGGAATTTCTGCGGATCGCCGCAATCGATTAAGGTTTTTAACCCCTTATTATTGTAAATCCAAACTCACCGATAGCATCAGAGCCTGCATCGGCAGAGACGCTTAACTTGAGAGCAGCAGAAAAAGACCTCGCTCCTATTTCCGTGAAAACCTCGTCAATAGCATAAGGCTAGCCCTACTCAATAGGGATTCTATTTGCAAAAATCATTCTAAAATATGTTGAATTCGTATAGTAGATGGAGCTTAGCTCGGTGCAGTTGTAAATCTAATGGCAAAGTCGCGTACCTCACCCGCTTTCATACCCTTGAGATCCCACCCATCTCCCCTGAGGTTACCGTTCGATTTATCACTCCAAATGCGGTGGTATCTCATCTTTTCTATCGTATTCATCCTCTTTACCGTCGCGTAAGGAAAATAACGCCGCCCGTAGCCGCTTTTGACTTGAGCTGTATGGCTTAGCGCAAACCGCTCTAAAGGATTTGTCCAGGCTTAGTGTATGAACCCCCTTCGACTCATGTGTAAAGGTGAGTTTATCCATGATATCGCAAGCCCGCTTTATCATTTCGTATTTAATTTCATAGCGCTTTACAACTTTTTTATTCAAATTCGGATAACCTCAATCTCTATCGCTTTGTTACGGTTATCGAAGGCCTGAGCCTTAGTTAGATTTAGGTTTATGGCTATATCGTTGTTTTTGACCATCCAGGAAGTAGTACTGGCGTAACTTTGGCCATGATTATCCACAAACTTCTACCCTTAGCATAACCTTTCCCTGCGTTTGTTTGGTCGGTTTGAATTCCATGGTCTGCTCAGGGTCCTGCGGAAAAGTTAGCGGTTTAAGCGTATAGGTTACCGTATGCACAATCCCATCGCTGACCCAATCCGGTTTAACGCCGACTTCAATTGGGTAGTCTCATTTGCCGACATCTCTTTTTTATCAGGCCTATTTATCAGGCCCTAAGCGAAATGGCAACAGCGTTGGCTTCAACCCCTATCGAGACCGGAAGCGTTTTCGTCGAGTCATCAAGGCCCTTAACGGCAAAGATTAAATCACCGCTGCCAAGTTTCAAAGGAGTAAAGGAGGAGCTTGTATCCGCTTTCTTTCCAATACCTATCGTATCCGTTGGTTTGTATTCGTCACCCTCGTACCAAGTGCTTCCAGTCAAATCGCTCGTGTAGTTAAGGGGAATGGGGAGCTTATCCCAGCTATATCGGTAATTTTAAGCGCAACATCGACGAGTTGTCTGACTTGCACCTCTGTTGAACCTCGGAATCAAATGGACCTTTCTATAAGGACTCGACTTCGCAACCGGGAATTTCAGCTCCTATGCGATGCGCACAAAGTACATGATTCGTCCAAACATTTGTCGACTATTCGAGCTCCATCTTTTAGGTATTTCCCAACCCAGGGAGAAGGTCTCTCGCAACAACCCATTTAAATCGCGGTTTACCTAACATCCCTTGTGTTGACAGTGGGCACTTTCCTTTATAGCTGTGGCACAACAAGCCGAAAACAGATTCAGACAAGCATTTCTGCGGATCGCTACAACGATGCCTTCCCAATGGTATAACTGATATCATTTGTATGAGTCCCTCCAACAAATAGGGCGTGTAATTTAAATTTAACAGAAAAGCTACCTTCTGGGCTCTCTGTGAGACAGAGCCGTTCATCATGAATAGAATAAGACTGACCAAGCACAACATCACTTCCATCTACAAAAGTTATTTTATATTCTTTTAGTTTCGCATGGTCGATGGATATGACAATATCATTGTCCGGCGAATCGGACGGAGATAATAGTAAACGGAACGGTAAATTCACGTACCGCATCGTGCTCTGTTTTACCTACATCATCGAGATCTTCCGGTATTGGAGCTCCACTGAGTTCCCGATTTATAACCTCAAAGCTACTATCACCCTTATCTTCGCTTTTGTATTCAAGCTCTTTCACCGTTGCAGTAATCCTGAATTCGCCCCCCTATACGGTTTTGATTTAAGCCGTATGGTTCGTTTAAACTGCCCTAAGGGTACAAACTTTCCTATGGGCACTTTACCGCCTTGCCCATCTACAAAAGTGAGTTGATCTATGACACCGTTTCCATCAAGCACCTCGTATTTAATACTATACTTACCCACATCTCCATTCGAGTTCGGGGTCACCTCAATCTCTATATCTTTGGCATGATTATCATAAGCCGAGCCTCCAGTCGGCGTTACCGTTACGGTTATATCGTTCTTTTCAACCTCTATTGGCAGGGTAAGTTCTCTCGTTTGGCCCGCACTATCCTCAAAGGTAAAGTGCAAATCGCCCTCGCCCGATTCTGTAAGGGTAAAGATGAGCGGTATTTCTTCTTCCGTCCCAATATTTATAATCTCTCCTGGGCTGTACGGCTTGTCCCCATACGAAATGATTCCATCCAAATCACCGGTGTAGCGAAGGGTTTTTGAGGAGACTATTCCAGCTGTACTGGTAATTTCAAGAGCAATACCGACGGGTTGTCCGACTTACACCCTTATTGGACCTTCGGGTTCAAATGAATTTTTCGATTCCAATTCGACTTTGTAGCCGGGTTTTTCACTTATCCGATCTCCACAGCGGAATAGAAAGGCCGAGGACAAGACCGGGATTACAAAGCACACAAATCGTTTCGCATGATTCATAGGTTCAGCACGCTAGTTGATTTTAAACACCAAGCCCATGCCTATGTTGTGTACAAAACTCCCCACATCCGAGTTCAACAAATAGAACGGCTTGTAAGCCAATCTCAAATGGATATCCGATCTGTCTAAAAAAAGGGGAATCAGAAAGCTGATATGGGCAAAAACCCCATAAACCGCTTTGGACTTATCGATTATTCGAAACCCCTCTGCCAGGTATTCCCTATCGTTGTTAACGCGTTCGCTGCCGCATAGCCCGCCCAGGCCCAAATAAGCCCGCCAAGCAGGGAGGAAAGTCTCTCTCAACAACCCATTTGAATCGTGACTTATCGATACCATGCCCACAACAGAATTAACCGGTACCTCCATCCCCCTGAGTTTAAACTCTTCATGGCTCGCATGACCCTCGAGGGTAAGCCGCCATGGCGCATCGTAAGAGGGACCCAAATCCAAGTTGTAGCCCAGGCCAAGAAAATAGCCCCGGAAATTATACCCGCCATCAAAGAAAAACGAATCTCGGTGCTGGGCCCAGGTGAGGGAAGGCGCAAAAAAGAGCAAGGCGAAAAGAACCACAGCCTTCAGGGTTTTAAACGACCTTACAACAGCTCGGATTTGATTCGGCTCCTTCATCGCATTGCGTTTTCTGTACCCATGGTATTCTAACTGCCTTGGGCTCATATCTTATAAGATTCGATAGGCAAATACAAATTGCTCAAAAGCAATCGATCACTTTACAAACGTATAAAATTACTTTGAAATACCTATTGTACTCATCCAATCTACCGAATCGCCTCGTATCCGCACTTCTGGCTATTTCCACTGCAGAACCCTCGCAAAAAAACACCTGAAGTCCACATTGTTCACCGAGACGGTTTACCCCGTTCTAAAAAACCAAAACCCCAGCCGAGACAGGGATTTCAAACCGGTCGCACAACCTGGCTTCGACCCTTCCAAATGGACTTCTCCTCATCCCAAATTTGATTCAAATCGCTTTTGACCAGAACTCAATCCCAAAGAAAACCCACCGACTTGAACGCATCGCCGATACAGGCGATTAAATCCGTAGCGATCAGGGATTCCTGACTTTGGCTTTGCAAAGCCAAATCGGCGGCCGAACCGTGGAGGTAAACGCCCATCAAAGCCGCTGACAAAGGGCTATAGCCTTGCGCCAAGAGGCCGCATAGCATGCCGGTTAAGACGTCGCCAGTCCCCCCCGTCGCCATGCCCGGATTTCCGGTGGAATTGAAAAACAAATCTCCATCCGTGTTCACAACGATCGTATGGGCACCTTTATATACCACTATGCACGAATGCGATTCCGCAAACGCGCGGAGCATTTGCAGCTTTTCAAAATCGTCCCGCCAAGTACCCGCCAACCTTTGAAACTCTCGGTAATGGGGGGTCAAAATCGCATTTTCAGGCAGGTACGCCAACAAATCTGGGTGTGCTGCCAAAGCGTTAATCGCATCTGCATCCACCACCACGGGACAATCGACGCCTTGGAAGAGAGCCAGCAAGACATCCCCCACCTCCCGGTGTGTTCCCAACCCAGGGCCAATTCCCACTGCGCTGGGTTTGCCGATGGGCCCCAAACCGACCAAATGCGCATGCCCCTTACCCATCGTGCACATGGCTTCGGGCACGCGGGTTTGCACAATGTCGTAGCCGAGCTCGGGCACATGAGCGGTGGTCAAGCCACTACCCACGCGCAAGCAGGCCATGGTGCTGAGCGAAATAGCGCCCATCTTTCCACAGCTCCCGCCGATCAACAACGCGTGCCCATAAGTGCCTTTGTGACTGAATTTCTCGCGCGGTCGATAGACCTTGGCAATCGCGCTTCGGGTTACGCAATACGCCTTTGTCTTTGCCCGATCGAGATAGGCTCGATCCAAACCGATATCCACCACATGCCAGCGCCTTGCACATTTGGCGTTGTCAGGGAGCAAGAGAGCGAGCTTGGGAACTTGAAATGTCAGGACGACGTCCGCACGGATCACCTTGCCTCCTTCGGGTGTGGGCCGGTTGCCAAAAAGGCCGGAAGGCATGTCGATAGAGATTATCTCTCCGGCCTGGGCACTGATGCAATCGATTAGATCACCCCAGTATCCCTTCACCGCTCTACTGAGTCCCAAGCCCCATATACAGTCCACCGTGATCCCCGATTCGATGCTTAATTTCGAGAGATCATCGCCTTCGTGAATCGTCGTGATGGAAATGTCTAAAAGCCTTATTTTTTCGAGGTTGGTCTGACAATCCAACGTCATCTCATCGGAATATTTTACCTGCACAACCCGCGTTGAAACGCCGTTTTCACAAAACATGCGCGCCATGGCCAAACCATCCCCCCCGTTGTTGCCGAGTCCACAAAAAAAAGTGATCGCCCGCATGCGCGGGTGGTGGCGCCTGATCCACTCATAACAACGCCGCGCCGCGCGCTCCATCAAATCCCAGGAACGGATCGACTCGTTCTCGATGGTTTTACGCTCCGCTTCTCGAATGCTTTCAGCATCCAATATTTTCAACATAAGGCTTTCGATATCACCGGATAAAATTATCTATTTTAGCGCAAAAAAGTGATAAAAAAAACAGTCCTTTACAACACACACCTTCAGTTGGGTGCGAAGATGGCCGCCTACGCAGGCTACGAAATGCCGCTGCAATATCACAGTGTAAGCGAAGAATGCGACGCTGTTCGCAATCGCCTGGGCGTTTTTGATGTATCGCATATGGGCGAATTGATCTTAGAAGGGCCCCATGCGCTGGACTTGATTCAAGCGTTGAGCACCAATGATGCTGCCCGATTACGCCCAGGGCAGGCCCAATACACCTGCATGACCAATGACAGTGGCGGCATCCTAGACGATTTAATCCTCTACAACCTGTCCAAAGAGAAGTATATGCTCGTGGTCAATGCGGCAAACATCGAAAAGGATTGGAGGTGGATTGCAGAGCGGGACAAATGGGAAACCGCCGTGCAAAATAAGTCAGATGAAACAGCCCTCATAGCCGTTCAAGGACCCAAAGCCATCGAAGCGCTCCAAAGGCTAACCGACAAAGACCTGAGCCAAATCAAATACTACCATTTCGACCTAGGACAACTGGCTGGGGTAGCAGACGTGATCATTTCAAATACGGGGTATACGGGCTCCGGTGGTTTTGAATTGTACTTCTCGAATGAAAATGCTGAGCCCATCTGGGACAAAATCACAGGAGTGGGAAAGGTATTTGGAATGAAGCCCTGCGGGCTGGCCGCCCGCGATGCCCTGCGCTTGGAAATGGGGTATTGCCTATACGGCAATGACATCACCGACTCCACGACACCCATAGAAGCCGGTTTGAGCTGGATCACCCCGTTCACCAAAAGCTTTACAGCGGATACCCTGTTGCAGCGGCAAAAGTCAGCCGGCACGGATAAAAAGCTGGTGGCTTTTGAAGTCACCGAGCGCGGCATTCCCCGCAAGGGCTATGAACTGCAGGACGAAGACGAAAATCCAATCGGATGGGTGACGAGCGGCGCCCAATCTCCCACCCTAAAAAAGGGGATCGGCTTGGGGTACGTCAAAACCGCTTGGGCCCAAGTGGGTATGCCCATAAGGATAAAAGTCAGGGACAAGCGCATTTCAGCCCAGATCGTCAAGCCGCCATTCTACAAAAGAGCCCGGAAAAGCAATCAGGCCCCAAAGTGATACAACCGCTTTGCCAAACCGAAAAGATGGGTCTATAGCGCAGCGCGCCGTGCAGCATTTCTCCACTTCGCCAAAGAGGCCTTTCCCATGGCGTTGCAAAAAACACCCGTCGAGACAAAGGCGCTACAGAGCCATCGCGTCACCAGATAAAAACAAAAGGGCGGGCCCTTTTCAGTGCGCTGTGAGCTCGACTCGCCGACAAAAGTCAGCCCAGCTGACCCCAGGATGCGATCAAAAGACGGCACCTAACTTTCAAACCATGGCGCAAAGGCAAAAACAAAGGATAATATCGGATTTCCAAACCCGCTCATAGAGGCGATCAGCAAAAAAACAAGTCACACAAAAGACAAGCCCACGAAGGATAGGCTGCACAAAACATTACCAAATAAGAGTTGCACAGAAGACGAGCCGAGCAAGAGATAAGCACCAAAAATACCCCTTTTCAGATCATCGTGGAAACGAACACCAAAGGGATTAACCCCTTTCCCAAACTGCCACAAAGGGATAAACACCAAAAGACAAGCCCACAAAGGATAAGCCACACAAAACATTACCAAATAAGAGTTGCACAGAAGAGAAGCCAGGCAAGAGATAATCGCACAAGGCAAGCCCCCTCGGACCGCCGATTGGAACAAAAAAGGCTTTTAAGCCGATCCACAGGACCCGAGAATCAGCAGAGCCAGCCCCAAGACAAACGCCAAAAACGGTACAACCCCCAACCCGATCAAAAGATCAAGGTCAAAAAAAACCTCTTTCAGCCCGCCACAGGATAAGGGTAAAAACAGCACCCGTTTTTCAAATCGATTCGCTTAGACAACGCAGCGGATAAGCCTCTTGTTCAAATCGACAGGGCGGAGAGATATAAAAAAATAAGACCCGTTTTCAGACCGCCGACCAGAAAACAAAACGACAAAGCGATCCTTTGGATTGGCCATCGGTAAATACGCAACAAAAGCGAGCACAGCTGACCCCAGGGCCGATAAGGCGCTATTACATCAATCGCTTCAAATTATAGTTCAAAAGGAAAAACATCAGAGGAGATAGTACGGGGTCTATGGTATCCCCATAAAAAGAGCCCAAGCGATCTTACCCTTATCCAATAACACAGAAAAACGACCCGGATAAAAATTCCAATCCGCTGAATCCTTTACTTACATCGCAGTAAAAATAAAAGCCTTACAGCAGTTGGAGAAAAACCATTCCCAGTTTAAAAACGGACAAAAAACACCTGAATACAAGCGGGTACAGGTTGTGGGCTCGCCCGAGACTAGTTTTTCATTTAAATCCTCTATTTGGCTCTTTTACAGAGCTATACAAAGGTATGCTCGTATCGCTCTCCACTTTTCTCCTCTTTTATTTTGCAGTTCTATTTATTTATCGTAATATTGCAATTAAACGATAAAAGGGATATGGGCCTTAGCAAGACTGACTTGTTTACCCCTGAACAAAACGACCTGGCAAGGGCGGCTAAAGCCTTTGGCAACCCAGCACGCGTGGCTATTCTGCAGTCCATTTTGAGGGTCCAGGGATGTATCAACGGTGACTTGGTACGGGAATTGGGACTAGCCCAAGCCACCATAAGCCAACATTTGAGGGCACTTAAAGACATCGGCATCCTACAGGGAAGGATTGAAGGCGTTTCCATGTGCTATTGCATAGATCCCGAACGCTGGGCTGAAATAAAAGAGCGGTTCAACCGACTATTTGACCAGGGCGAAAAGCTCCCCTCAAAGAACTGCTGTCAAAGCGAAAATCCATGTACACAACCCAAAAATTGATCTGCCATGAAACTATCTCAATTCAAAACCCAATTGTGCCAAACCGACACCCTCCGATTTCAGCTGCCCAACGCTTCCTTTGTGCCAGCGCATTTTCACGTTACGGAAGTAGGGGTTGCCACCAAACGCTTTGTGGATTGCGGCAGTGTGTTACACACCGAGGAGGTAGCTGACTTCCAACTGTGGGAAGCAGCCGATTACGACCACCGACTGAGCCCCGAAAAATTGTTGGACATCATCCAATTTTCGGAACGAATACTAAAGATGGGGGATTTGGACGTAGAAGTAGCCTATCAGACTACTACCCTAGGAAAGTATGGACTGGATCACAACGGTAGGCATTTCGTACTGACCGCGAAGCAAACCCATTGCCTGGCCAAAGAGAAATGCAGCGCGATAGAGGAATCCAAGGTAAAACCATCCGAGCTGAGCGCGCCAAAGCCCGATCGCTGCACCCCGGCTTCCGGTTGTCGTTAGCCCGTCAATCACGCCACTGTATACACCAAAGTTTACCCGTGTTGTACCCACAATTTCGGTAAACACCAGCTGCCACTCAGGCGAGGGTGGATTTATCCCTGTGGTCGGCCGCGCTGGTGTTTCATTGAGACAGTCGCCTGTAATCGGCTTTAAGCCTTGCAAATCCCGTGCGATGAATGCGTGGAGTCAGCTGTGTTTTTTAATCTTTGTCTCTTCGGTCAGCTAGGCTGACTTCGTCAAAGCGGTCGCCTGCTATCGGTTTTAAGCACTGCAAATCCCATGTGATAAATTCGTAAAATCGGCCTTGTTTTCTCCTCCCCGTCTGTCGGTTTGAAAAGAGGACTCGTTTTTTTGGCGTCTGTCCGCTGTAGGAATTTGAAAAAGGGGGTTCATTTTTTTGTTTTGTCTCCGCGGAGTCGGCCTAAGGGTCGATACTCCCATTTTGTTCTCAGCCTTGTAAGGTCAATCTGAAAAGCAAGACTCATCTTTTTGTTTTTAGGTCCTTGTGTCCGTTTGAAACGGGCCTTAAGCCTTTTCTCGTCTGTGCGGTATTCCCTTGCAAAATCCCCATCTGCAGTGTCAACCATAGGGTGCACTTCTGAAAGGGTCATCCTCTGCTTTTGATCTTTTGGAGCGGTTTGAAAATCGGAACGCATTTTCTTGCTTTTGTCCTTCTGTGTCGTTTTAAAAAGCGGGCTTACTTTTTTTCCTGCATGGGAGATGAAAGAGGGGGCTTATTTTTACAGCCTCACAGCTGTAGGGCCTGAGGTGCCTACCCGATTAAGCCCGATAAATCATTCGCGGTGTGGTGTAGGCAACCTTAGATTTCGGATAGAAATGCCTACCTTTACACGGCCTTGGCACTATAGCACAGCGGTCATGAGAGACCTACAAGAGAGGCCTACAAGAAGAAATTAAAAAGCCATTTCCAGCCCACAAATTGGGTGCGGATGCGGGGAAAACCAAAGAAAAAGGGCTTTGGATACAAGCTGAACCCATCGTGTGCAAGTACCAAAAAAGGGCGCGGCAGCAGACTTTAAAGCCCCGACCAAAACCTTACCGCAAAGGGCGATGTGATCGTCATTCAGGGTGAGCACCGAGACAAAATCATGGAAATACACAGGGACGGGCCATCCGAGTTGGAGCGATAACCCCGATCGAAACGCGAGCAACAGCATGTCATCAATCGAGTTGCACAAATGATATATCGAGATGAAAAAACCATTGGATACGAGATCACCCCATTAAAAAAACCAATCGATAAACCATCGAATTATGAAATTTTCCGAATCTGAACTCATCTTAAATCCAGATGGCAGTACCTACCACTTACACCTAAAGCCTGGCGAGCTGGCACACAAGATCATCACCGTAGGCGACCCCAACCGCGTGGCCCAGGTGAGCCGGCATTTCGATTCGATCGAAGGCCGAACGGCCAACCGCGAAATCATCACCCACACGGGTTTTTACCGAGGCGAGCGAATCACCGTGCTCTCCACGGGTATGGGCACGGGCGGTGTTGAAATCATCATGAACGAATTGGATGCGCTGGTCAACATCGATCTGAAAAAGCGGGAACCCAAAGACCGACATACCCGATTACAAATCATACGCCTCGGCACCTCGGGCGGCTTGTCACCCGACATGCCACTGGGCAGCACCGTAGCGGCTGCGATCGCCTTGGGCATGGATGGCATGCTCTATTTCTACGATAGCAAAGCGGTACTCGAAACCGAAATGGCACAGGCTTTTGTCAGCCAAACCGACTGGGCTACTCCCCCCCTTCCCCACCCTTATTTTGTCAAAGGGAGCGGATCGCTTTTACAGCGGTTTTCCGGCCCGGGCATACAGCTGGGCATCACCTATACGGCACCGGGCTTCTACGCCCCGCAGGGGCGCGCGTTGCGCTACGGTCTGGGCGTCGACACACGCGAAAAAATAGATCGATTCAGCTACAAAGGCCAACGCATTGTCAACTTTGAAATGGAGACAGCCGTCATTTACGGCTTGGCCAAGCTGTTCGGCCACGAGGCTTTAAGCCTCAATTGCATCATAGCCAACCGCGCCTTGGGCACTTTTGGTGCGGATTACCAAAACGCCGTAGAAAAAATGATCGGCTCGGCTTTGGAACGATGGATTAGTTGAATGGAGTGGTTTAGATCGGTTGGGTTAGATCAATCGAGTTGCTTGCACTGCTGGCTGGGTTATAGCTGATGCATGGTTGAGCTATTGGGTTATTTCCCGCTGTTCTTTGTCGGCTTAAAAAGGTTTTTGGCTTTGTCCTTTTATATGCGTTTGAGCGTTCGGGCTTGTTTTGTTAGTTGAATCGTTTTGTCGTTTTTGCTTATTGGATTGTTACATTGGCGAGTTGCTTTGCGCTGCTGCACAGGTTGGTTTACTGGGCTGGCTGAGTTCGTCGAGTAAGCTGGGGTGCATTGTTTTGGTGCTTTTATTGGTTGGTTTGTTGCATGGGCAGGCTGCTTTGCGCTGTTGTATGGGTTGGTGGGGGTTGGGGTGATAAGCTTGGATTGGATCGGTTGGTTAATTGGGTTGATATGGATATAAAGTGTTTGAAAGATGTCTTTGCCAATGAGAAGAGGCGAGCTCGTTGTCGACTGCGTGTCGGTGACTTTTTTATCTAAGCGGCTTTGAGTCGGCGGTTTTTTTGCTGAAGGGGTTTGCGTTGGGTTGTTTGGTTGGGCTGAATGGCTTGGGTTAGTTGGACGCATGGATTGGGCTGGTTGATTGGGTGGGGTTTTTACATTTGTTTTTCTACAGTCGGCATAGTCGGATTTTGGGACTCCCGTTTCTTTATCCCTCTTCCTTCGTCAGGCTTTTGTGTGTCTTCTCTGCGATTGATGTGCACGGGTGCGTTGTTGTAGTGCGGATGGGTTAGGTTGATTGGATGGATTGACGGCTTGGTTTGCACCCGGTGTTTGAAAGGTGTTTTTGCCATTGGGAGAGTAGGGCTTGGTAGTGGCTATGGGTTGGTGGCTTTCTGTCCGAGCAGTTTTGAGTCGGTGGCGTCTTTGTACGGATGAGGATTTGTGCTGTGGCTGGGTTGTTGCGTGGATTAAGTTGGCTGAGCTAGGTTGGATTGGGTGGCTGTTCTGTCGACTTGGTTTATTGCTACTCTGTTTGTTGGGTTGATTGAGTTGCTCTGTGTTGCTGCCTTGCGGTTGGGTTAGTCAAACCTTTTTGCGATGAGGAAGCGACACCTGCCCGATAGGTCTTTGTGCAATTCCGTTTTAAATCCCTTCTGACAGACCAAATCCGCCGTTTCCCTCGTTAAACAAGGGTTGATCTCAAAATAAAGCTTGCCGCCGGAGCGTAGCTTTTGCTGGGCAAAGTCAGCGATGACATCGTAAAAGAGCAGTGGGTTTTCCGCAGGGGGAAAAAGCGCTGCATGGGGCTCGTAATCCAGTACATTGGGTTGCATTTGGGATTTTTCTGACGCTTGCACATAAGGCGGATTGCTGACGATTCGATCCCAGTGGGGCAAGGCTTCCCACTCGGCGGGCACACAGATGTCCAACAGTCTAAAAGTCAACGGGATCCCGTTCCTCTCCGCGTTTTCTCGCGCTACTGCCAAAGCGGGTGCCGATACGTCTATGGCGGTAACCCGCCAACTGGGACGCTGCGATTGGATGGCCAGGGCAAGCGCCCCGGAGCCGGTCCCGATATCGATGACGGATTGACAGCCCATCACCCGATCCGATAAGACGAGTTCGGCCAAGCCCTCGGTTTCAGGACGTGGAATCAGCACAGCTGGGTTTACCTTCAGCCTTAAACCGTAAAAATGGGCAACCCCCAAAATGTATTGAACGGGACGCGCAGCCAAAAGCTGATCTGTGATCACACCTAGGTCATCGACTAAGCGGGCATCCGGTTTTTGCGCCTGATTCAGGTGAAAATCCGTATGACTCCAGCCCAGGTAATGGTCGAGGATGCGGTAAAAGATCTGACCGGCTTCGCGCTCGGCATAGATGGGCGACACGGTCTGCAAGAAAGAGGACTGTAATGCCTTGTAATTTTTAAAATCGCACATGTCCCTAGCGCCTTACTCAACACAGCGGGAGTGGGAGTTGATTTGAAGGGTCTAACCGGGAAAGCGAGCAGTCGATTAAGGTGTTTTTCACATTCCGTTTGGAACACCCGAGACAAAAAAGCGCTCAACGATTCACCTCGGCCAGCATGTTTTCAATTTTCTCAGCTTCTTCATCTGCCAGTGCCGGGTCTACGAGGATGCGCCCGCTGTGCTCATCGGTGATCAGGCGTTTTCGTTGGGCGATCTCCAAAATTCGCTGCGGTGGAATGGTATAGAAAGACCCTTTGGAAGCCCCGCGCTCCACGGGAACCACCGCCAATCCATTCTTCACGTTGCGGCGTATTCGCTGATAAGCCCTCAAAAGCCGTTCCTCTATTCGCTTTGAAAATTCTGCGCTCTTCTCCAAGAGAAAATCCTCTTCTCTCTGGGTTTCCGCTAAGATACCTTCCAGCTCACCAGCCTTGTTTTTCAAGTATTCGCGGCGTTCGACGAGCCGCTCTTCCGCCTGCTGAATAACCGCCTGCCTTTGCTCGATCTGCGCCTGGTGTTGACCGATCTTTTTCTCAGTGGCCGCCACTTCCAGATCCTGGTATTCCACCTCCTTGGTCAAGGCGTCGTATTCACGGTTGTTGCGCGCGTTTTCACGCTGGGATTCATAGCGTTTTTTCAGCGCTTTGGCGCGGTCTATAAACTGCTGCCCATCCTTTATCTCGGACGCTATATCTTCGATATCGGCGTGCAAGCGCTCTGCCCGCTTCTCTAAGCCCGCCACTTCATCTTCTAAGTCCGCCACTTCCAACGGAAGCTCGCCACGCGTACGCCGTATGCCGTCTACCTTAGAATCGATGTATTGCAAATCGTATAAGGCGCGGAGCTTTTCTTCCACAGAGGCGCCTAACTCTTTCTGCTGGACTGTCATACCGCATTAAAAATAATGAATTGGATGGGTGTTGGTTTCACTCAAAGCGACTGCAAACTTAGGGAATTTTTCCACAATCAGATCGCGAATGACCTCGGTGGCTAGAAATTCAGACTCATAGTGCCCCACATCGGCCAACAAGAGCTGCCCGTCCGCTTCAAAAAAGCTGTGGTACGTGAGGTCTCCCGAGACAAAAGCATCTGCACCTTGCGCCTTGGCCGCAGGAATGGCAAAGCGTCCCGAGCCACCCAGCAAGGCAACCCGCTTGATTTCTTTGTCGGTAAACCCGCTGTGTCGAATCACCTCGAGGCCTAGCTCTCGTTTCAAAAGGCTCAAAAAATCGCGCTCCGCCAGCGCATCGGCTAAGTCCCCGATGCGTCCCATACCCCAATGCGGGTTCGCATTGTCCAGCGAAATGACTTCATAGGCGACTTCTTCGTAGGGATGCGCTTCAAAGAGCGCCTGCAAAACCGCAGCTTCTAAGTGTTTGGGAAAGATTACCGTCACACAGGTTTCCCGCTCAACGCGAAGTGAAAAGCGCGTCCCGATAACGGGGTTGGCCCCTGATTCACCGCGATAAGTTCCCGCACCGTCAAAGCTAAAGCTGCAATGGCTGTAGTTTCCAATATGTCCGGCACCCGCCTGAAAAAGGGCTTGCCTCAACGCTTCAGCCTCCGAGACCGGTACAAAAGTGCTCAGCTTTTTAATCGTTCGGCGCTTGGGCAACAACACCTTGTGGTTTCTCAAACCCAAATGCGCAGCCATGGCATAACTGGTTCCCCTTTCGTAGTTGTCTAAATTGGTGTGCATGGCATAAAGGGCTATATCCTCGCGAATCGCCTTCATCACAATGCGCTCCACATAGGTTTGGTTTGTTATGCGCTTCAAGCTGGAAAACAGAATGGGGTGAAAACCGATCACCAAACCCGCCCTCCTTTGCTCGGCCTCATCCAAAACCGCTGCGGTAATATCGTGGGCCAAGAGCGCGCTTTCGATCTCAGCACACCCATCGCCCACCAGCAAGCCCACATTGTCAAAATCCTCAGCCGAACAGCGAGGTATCACACTTTCCAAAGCCTTGGTCAACTCTTTTATCTGCACTTTTCAATGTAAATCCACCGCACAAAATAAAGAATTTGTTTGAAAACGCATTACTTTCGCCGAGATGAAAGTGAGAGACCTTTTGCTCTTTCCCCTCTCTCTATTATATGGCACAGTGGTTTTCACGCGCAATAAATTATACGATTGGGGTTGGTTAAGCGCTCAGAAATTCGGTACGCCTACGCTGGTGGTGGGCAACCTAAGCACAGGCGGTAGCGGAAAAACCCCACATGTGATGTACGTGATGGCGCGCTTAAGAGATCGCTATGAGCTCGCTGTGCTCAGCCGCGGCTACGGGCGGAAGACCCAGGGGTTCCGATTGGCTTCTGAGTCGGACAATGCGGAGACCATCGGCGACGAGCCGTTTCAAATTCACCAAAAATTCCCGGGGATAACGGTAGCCGTGGACGGGTGTCGCGTACGCGGCATGGAAATCCTGGAACGAAGAGCAAAGCCCGAAGTCGTCGTCTTGGACGATGCCTTTCAGCACCGGCGTCTACAACCGGGATTCGCCCTGTTGCTCACCCCTTTTTCCGAGCCCTATACCTCGGATTTTCTCCTGCCCCTGGGCCGCCTCCGCGAATGGCGAACGGGGGCCAAACGCGCCCATTGCATCCTGATCACAAAATCGCCCAAAGAGCTGAGCCCCCAAGAGAAGGCGGATTATCTCAAAGCGATCAAACCCGGCAGAGATCAGTCCGTTTACTTCTCCACGCTCATTTACGCCGACGAAGTCCTGGGAGAGAAGAGGCGCCCACTCACCAGCCTGTCCCAGTCCATCACAGTGGTAACGGGTATCGCCAACCCCAAACCGCTTCTCAAACACCTCGACGAAAACGGATTTCATTACAAACACCTCGCTTTTAAAGACCACCATAATTTTACAGCTCGGGAAGTCGAGCAGATGCGGTCATACGCATCAGAAACGCCTGTTTTAACGACGGAAAAAGATTATATGCGCCTGCGGGGCAAGGTAGAAAACCTCTATTACCTGCCCATCACCGTTCAAATTTTGGACGCCGAAGAAGAATTTGACCAAATGCTCATCGACTATGTTGAAAACTGCAAAAAACACCGCTGAGCGCTTACAGCTCAAAATAAAGGATCCGGTCCCAAATGCCATCATCCTAGGGAGTGGGCTCGGAAATCTAATACGAGAAATGACTGTGATCGAGCGCATTTCCTATAGGGACATACCCCATTTTCCACAGACCACCGTACAGGGACACAAGGGTTATCTGTATTACGGCCGATTAAACGCCGCAAAAGTCTTGGCCATGCAAGGACGGTTTCACTACTACGAAGGCTATAACATGAGACAAGTGACTTTCCCGGTTCGGGTGCTGCGCCACTTAGGGGTTCAAAACTTGGTTGTCTCCAATGCCGCCGGCGGCATCAATCCCAACTTTGGGGTGGGCGACATCATGCTGATTACCGATCACATCAACCTGTTTCCCGAACATCCGTTGCGCGGCTCGAACGACGATGCACTCGGCCCCCGTTTCTTAGATATGCACGAGGCATATAGCGCCGACTTCATAGAAGAGTTCACCCGCTTAGGGGAAAGATTAAACATCCCATTGCAATCCGGTGTATACGTCGGCACGCCGGGACCCAGCTATGAAACCCCAGCGGAATGCCGCTATATGAAAACCATCGGCGGTGATGCCGTCGGCATGAGCACGGTGCCCGAGGTGATCGCCGCCGTCCATATGGGGATGAAGGTGCTCGGACTTTCCGTGATTACAGATATGGTTGGAACAGCCGTTTCACATGAAAAAGTGCAAAGAGCGGCCCAAGGGGCTTCAGCGCGTTTGGAAAAATTGGTCAGCGCGTTTTTACCCCTGCTGTAAATCCTTTGCAAGGCTTTAGAAAATGGTCGAATAGGAGATTTCAATTGGGTGTGTTAAGCCCGGATGGGTACACAGGGTTTGATACGGCCGCTCGGATGGATGCGTTTGGCTTGACGGGCTCAGATGGGTCCATTTATCGCTCTGATACGATAATGAAAGACGGCCTTGACAAAGAGACAGCTGATCGCTTCACCGCTGTGGGGTTTTGATCGGTTAAACCAACTGATAGCAAAGCGCTACTATGCAGACGAACTCAAAAAAAGTCTGCGGTTACTCCAAAAACCTGTAGATGGAGACGAGAACGATCAGGAATCCGATTAGCCAAAACAGCACCCTGAGCTGTACGTCTATGGATTTAAACTTGGAATCTATGCCGCTAAACTTGGCGTCCATATCAGCCCTCAGTCTGCTTATTTCTGAGATGACCTCCTTCATATCACTATCGGTTTTTAGATCGATCAAGGCTAAGATAGCGCTTTTTTGTTCATCGGGCAAATTTAATTTTGAAACTTCTCGCTGCACATCTGTTGTCTTCATGAGATGGATTTATCACCTACCCAGACCGCTGGATCATTCAATACTGCGAATATCCGAATGTGAGTAAACCTCTTTAAAGCATCAAATTTACGTTAATTTTTCAGCATGAGCAACAGGAATGCCCTCAGTCGGAGAACAGCGGTGTTTACCCCCGCCGATAGCCCCTTGCACGTATTTCAGGCCGCTTTTACAACTTCTGAGCTTAGACGCTTTGTTTCAATTTTGCCTATCCTATATAGAAAATATGTGTACCTTAGGCGAAATTTTAGATAAAAGCCAAACCCAACGATTGCTAACAATTGCTTTACGTCATAAACCACCTACATCTATCACCATGAAAAAAATTGCGTTACTCCTCTTTACCGCATGGGCTGTCTCAGCGACCCACGCCCAGGACCTCGGTCAAAAAATTCCGGTCGATACGAGCTTCATAAAAGGAAGATTAAGCAACGGACTCACCTACTACATTCGCCACAACGAAAAGCCCGAGGACAAGCTCGTTCTCCGTTTGGTCGTCGATGCGGGGTCCATCCTGGAAACCGATAAACAGCAGGGCTTGGCGCACTACTTGGAACATATGGCGTTTAACGGCACCAAACACTTTCCCAAAAACGAGCTGGTCTCGTACCTCGAATCCGTCGGCTTGGAATTCGGCTCCGACCTCAATGCGCATACCGGCTTTGACGAAACCGTCTTCATGCTCCCGATACCGACTGACGACGACTCTTTGGTAAACAGCGCCTTTACGGTCTTAAGCGACTGGACGCAAAATATGAACCTGAAAACCGATGACATCCATGCCGAACTGGGCGTCATCCTATCCGAAAAACGCTCGCGGGGAAACAATGCGCAAGAGCGCATTCGAGACAAACTCTTTCCCATTCTATTTTCAGGCTCTCACTATAAAGATCGCCTACCGATCGGTAAGGTCTCCATTTTAAAGACCTTTGATCCCAACGAGCTCCGCGCTTTTTACAAAAAGTGGTATCGCCCCGATTTATGCGCCGTAATCGCAGTGGGAGATTACGATGTCAAACGCATTGAGAATGAGATTAAATCGCGCTTTGGAAATTGGAAAGCGCCAAGAGATGAGGCGGAGCGAAAATACTATCCCGTCCCCGACAACAAGGGAACGCTGTTTGGGGTAGCCATAGATAAAGAACTCTCAAACACCGTTCTGGAAATCGAGTGCAAAAAGCCGAGAGATACGATGCGCACCGTTGGCGACTTCAAAAGGAGCATTCTAAGGGACGCTTATACCACCTCGCTGAATCAGAGATTGGATGAAATCAGACAAAAAAAAGATGCGCCCTTTATTTACGCGAGTAACGGGTTTGATTCAATGACGAGAACCAAAGACTCTTACAAGGTGGTGGCACTAGCTTCTGAAGGAAAAATCGAGCGCGCATTTAAAGGCTTATATCGAGAAATACGAAGGATGAAAGCCTTTGGCCTCACGCAAGCCGAGTTGGATCGGTACAAAAAAGACTATTTGAAAGGGATTGACAAGCGCTATGCCGAGCGGAACAAGACGTCTTCCAATCACTATGTCGCGGAATCACAGCGCAATTTCTTATCCGAAAGCCCCTTATTCTCCATCGCAGATGGCAAGAAACTCGCCTACCAAATCGTCCCCGGTATCACGCTGAGCGAAGTCGATAAAATAGGAGCCGATACCTATACGTCCGAGAACCGAATCGTACTCATAACTGGGCCGGAAAAAGAAGGACTGCGCTACCCGAACGAGGATACCTTTTTGAGATGGGAACGAGAAGTCGACCGAGAGGTATTGAAACCTTATCGGGAAGAGGTAAAGACCACACCGCTTTTCACCCAAATCGACAAGCCCGGAACGATTGTCAAAGAAAAGAGAAACAAAAAATTCGACTTTACAGAACTAAAGCTGTCCAATGGCGTCAAAGTCTTCTTGAAATCCACGAATTTCAAGAACGATGCGATCTCACTTTACGGGTTCAGCAAGGGAGGCAGCAGTTTGTTAAATGATTCGCAAGCGTTTTCAGCCGTGTATCTCAACGGCTTGATATCTAAGTCAGGGCTGGGCGATCGCAACCACACCCAATTCCAGCGCGATCTCGCCGGGAAGAACGCGCAGGTGCGTTTGAACCTGGGCCAAATGGAAGAAACCATAAGCGGAAGCAGTAGCGTCAAAGACTTTGAAACCCTGCTCAAAATGGTGCACGATTACTTTTCTCGCGTAAATTTCGACGAAGAGACATTCGCTTCTTTTATAGCAGCCCAAAAATCCCTATCGGAAAATCAGCTGAAAGTTCCAGGAACTTTTTTTAATAATGAAATCAGTAAAATCCTGACGCAAAACCATCCGAGACGCAGTAGGGTTTACACCCCTCAGGAAATCGATTCGGTCTCATTTGACGATATCAAACAAGCGTACAAAGAGCGCTTTGCCACCGGTGCGTTTCACTTTTTCTTGGTCGGCAACATCGATATCGAAAAGAGCAAACCGCTCATCGCAAAATACCTCGGTTCCTTGCCGAACTTAAACCGAGGCGAAAAAGGGAAGGATTTGGGCATTCGACCGCCAAAGGGAAGAGTTGAAAAGAAGATCTATTATGGAACCGAAAAGAAGGCGCGAACACTATTGTATTTCACCCGAGCAGAAGCCTACTCCGAAAGGGAAGACGAGATCATCAATACTTTGGGAAAGCTCGTCGAGATTCGCCTGCTCGCGGTTTTGCGAGAAAAGATGGGTGGTGTTTACAGCCCTTATGTGGATGGAGGAATGGATAGAGAACCCTATCCCAACTATCGCTTTGTGATTTATTTCGACAGCGATCTAGCCCGGGCGGACACCTTAGTCCAAACCACTTGGAACATTCTCCATAAAATCAAAAGCGGTGCGATAAAATCCGAAGACTTAGAAAAGGTAAAGGCTGAAAAGCTCCAAAATCTAAAAGAATCACAGGAGAAAAACGAGTATTGGATGGATCAATTGGTCGATGCAGATTACTATGGAGAACGCATGGAGATTTATAAGAAACAGCAGAAACTGATTCAATCCGTAACCCCAAAAGATCTGATCAAAGCAGCCCGAAAAGTATTTGATCGAGACGCATACATCGAGATCATGCTCCTGCCGGAATCCGCCAAAAAGTGAGGTTGGGAGTTTTTCTCGTCTCGTTTCTCGCACTGCGTATTCAGCCGCCTTCAAGAAGTGCGTGGCCAAGTGACAACTGCGACCCGCATGCACGCCCATACCTGAGCAAAGGCTCACGCGTCTCTTATATTGAACCAATCATCTTTGGGATTGTGCTAAAACGCTTGTCTATCCTTTGAAAAATGTAATCAATACACAGGTTCTAAGTATTTTTATAGATATAATTAATGTCCATCTGTGTATTATCTGTGAAACAATCTATAGGCCCCACGATAATTAGTGCCTTTGATTTGTCTGGTTCAATAGCAAGCGATTCTTAAAATTCCCCGACGAACTGGTAGACAATATCCCGGTTATCCGCCTCTCTGAAATGTATTTTATCGCGGCAGAATGCGCATATAAGCAAGGGAATCCTGCAAAGGCCGCTGAAATGATCGATG
>JANQLC010000027.1 GCA_028280815.1 Flavobacteriales bacterium
TGTGTACGGGAAAGGTGAGCAGACACCTATAAACGTCGAACTCAAGTTAATTGGTGTTGATAAACCACAACCGCCTCTTTCAAGTCAACACAAAAGAAAAAGCCGAGAAAACAACCCAAGCCACTCAATCCAAGCCACTCAATCCAACCGACAGACTCACGCACCCGTGCAACCCACCCGCGCACCTAATCCGGGCAACACAGCCCAACTAACCCCATGGTAGAAAAACAAAGGCAACCCCCACAGGGTCAGTACCAAATGCCCCCTGTGCAAAGGCGGTGGAACGACGGCCTGCAGTCTACAAAACCGCCTGTGCGGATTTACGAAAATGAAATCTCCTTGTTTTTAAAACGCAAGACTCGCCCTCGGGTGCGTATTTCCAATTCTCCGCTGGGGCTTACACCCGTTATCACGCCGATTAAGCGATCGCCGTTTGCCAGGCTAAAGTCATGGGTTTTCCCCCTTAGGTAAAGGTTTTTGATGTACTGACTTCTAATGATATCTAACTGCTTGGAGCCGATCGATTCCAATTGTTTTTTCAGGGCTTTGACCAAGGCTTCAAATACGGTGTCTAAATCGCAGCTGGTGCCGGACTCCGCCTCGAGAGAAGAAGCCTTTGGCAGGTGAGCCGGAAAAGTGGTTTGCTTTACATTGACACCTACACCAATTACGCTCTCTTTTATATTTTTTCCGACCAATCGATTTTCAATCAAAATCCCGCAAACTTTCTTTTCGTTTGCGTAGATGTCGTTGGGCCATTTGATCCTTGTGTTTTTGGCCAAGCGCTGAAAGCAATGCAATAACGCTGTGCTAACTGCCATGTTGAGGTAAAACCCATCTGCTGCTGCCAAATAGTCAGATTTGTAGAGGTAGCTAAAAGCCAAGCTGCTCTTGGGGTCGAAAAGCCAGGCGCTGCTTTGCTGTCCTTTGCCAGCGGTTTGATCGCGTGCGCGCAAGACGAAGTGATTTGGCACAGAATTCGCCTTTACGAATTTCAATAAAAAGGAATTCGTCGAATCTACCCTCGGGACTATGCGTATTTCTGGCACCGGTTCGAGACTGATTTTTGAGGCTGAGAGGAGTCTGTGGATTTCCTTAGCTTTGCAGGTGACAAAGTTACGATAATCCATGCTGAAAAGCGCAGTTGCCGAAGCGCAGTTGGTCGAACAGATAATCGATTCTATAGCCGGTGTTAGCGGAAGGGATGTCAAGGTGTTGGATTTGCGAAATATCGAGAACGCGGTGGCGGATTTTTTTGTGATTGCCACAGGAGATTCCCGCACCCAAGTCGATGCCATTGCGCGTTCGATTGAAAGGGACACGGGTAGAAACTTGAAACAAAAGCCCTGGCATGTGGAAGGATCGCAGCAGTCGGAGTGGATTCTGATCGATTACGCAAGCGTCGTGGTACATGTCTTTCAACCGCAAACCCGTGCTTACTACGATTTAGAAGGCCTCTGGTGCGATGCGGAAGTCTCTGAAATAGGCGTGCCATGTCGATGTAACAAGAGCTTCAATTGAGTAAAAAAAAATTGATGAATAAGGATGCCAGAAAGCCGCAGCGCAAACGGGGCGGCTTTAATTTTTACTGGTTTTACGGCATTGTAGCCGGCGGACTAATCCTATTTTCCATCTTCAGCAATTCCGGTTCAGGGGCTAGAAAAATGTCTTATGATGAATTTTTAGATCGGGTATTGCCTTCTGGAGATGTGAAGCGCATAGAGATCCTCAAAGAAGATGCCAAGGCGAAGGTCTTCCTGAAAAAAGAAGCGCTGAGCAAAGAATCGTATAGCGGCGCGCGCAAAAGCGATAATATTTTTAGCACGGGGTTGGGCACGGGTCCACAATACGTGATCAATTATGGAGACCTGGGGAAATTTCAGGAAGACATCGCTGCGATTAAGAGCGATAAGCGCTTGGCATTCAGTTACGATTTCGTAGGGAATAGCGGTATGAGCGTCATTTGGGAAGCCTTGGGTTGGCTTAGCTTTCCAGCTATTTTTTTTATCGTTTGGTTGTTCATCTTGAGGCGGATGTCCAAGGGCGGCGCAGGGCCGGCTGGACAAATCTTCAACATAGGCCGGTCGAGGGCCAAGCTGTTTGACGAGAACGACAATGTCCGCGTGACTTTTAAGGATATAGCGGGTTTGGAAGGCGCCAAGCAAGAGGTAGAAGAAATCGTGGAGTTCCTCAAACACCCGGATCGCTACACCCGTCTCGGTGGTAAGATTCCCAAAGGCGCGCTGTTGGTCGGCCTCCCTGGAACGGGTAAAACCCTGTTGGCGAAGGCGGTAGCTGGGGAAGCCAAAGTTCCCTTTTTCTCCTTATCCGGATCTGACTTCGTCGAAATGTTCGTAGGGGTAGGTGCCTCTCGAGTTCGAGATCTGTTTAAACAAGCCAAGGAAAAAGCGCCGAGTATAGTCTTCATCGACGAGATCGATGCCATTGGCCGGGCTCGGGGTAAGAGCCATATTACCGGGGCCAATGACGAACGTGAAAATACGCTCAACCAGCTGCTCACCGAAATGGATGGTTTTGGTACGGATACCAATGTAATCGTCATGGCCGCTACAAACCGGGCAGATGTGCTGGACTCGGCCCTGATGCGAGCCGGGCGTTTCGATCGGCGGATTTACGTCGATTTGCCCGATCTCAAGGAGCGCGAGCAGATATTTGATGTCCATCTCAAGCCGCTAAAAGTGGCTGCGGGCTTGGATGTGGGATTTTTGGCGCGACAGACCCCCGGTTTCTCAGGGGCTGATATCGCCAATGTTTGTAATGAAGCAGCCTTAATCGCTGCCCGAAAAGATAAAAAGCGGGTTGATAAACAGGCTTTCTTAGATGCGGTAGACCGCATTATCGGTGGCTTGGAAAAGAAAAATAAGATCATCAAACCACAGGAAAAGCGGCGAATCGCCTTTCACGAAGCGGGGCATGCCACGGTGAGCTGGCTTCTGGAGCACGCTGCGCCGCTGGTAAAGGTGACCATCGTGCCGCGCGGCCAATCCTTGGGAGCCGCCTGGTATCTGCCTGAAGAACGGCAAATCACCACGACTGAGCAAATGCTCGACGAGATATGCGCTGCCCTGGGCGGCCGCGCTGCGGAGAAAGTCGTCTTTGATAACATCTCCACCGGTGCACTCAGCGATTTGGAAAAGGTGACCAAGCAATCCCAAGCCATGGTGACCATCTTTGGGTTGAATGAAAAGGTGGGAAACCTGTCGTATTACGATTCCAGCGGGCAAAGCGATTATACCTTTTCCAAGCCATACAGTGAGGAAACGGCCAAGCTCATCGATGCGGAAATCAAAAAAATCGTAGAGACCCAATATCGAAGAGCCATTGAAATATTAACCGAAAATCGGGATAAATTAACCGAGTTGGCCGATCAGCTATTGGAGAGAGAAGTCATCTTCAAAGAGGATTTGGTCCAGCTATTCGGTGAGCGGAAAAAAGATGAAGAGCCCGTCGCTGAGGCGGTTTCCAATAAGGATGACATTCGAGCTTAACGGCCCGCGCAGCCTTACCTATGAAGTCCATACTGAGAAAAATATTTGGACAAGCCCAGGCGGAAGAGACGAGTGGATGTAAGGGGAATAAACCCTTGGATGAGCGGTTCGCTTCTCATTTCACAGCCCATGGAGGGCGCTTCCTATATTGTGAAAACAGACGAAAAGCCTTGGCGTATTTTCAAAATATCCGTTTGGAGAACAACTGGACGCATTTTAACTGTCCAGATCGCGACCTGGCATCCTGGCTGAAAACCCTCGGTTTGTCTCCGCGGGATTCCAGGGTGGCAGAAGCCAACCTCATACATTGTGAGTGTATGGTAGCGCGAAAGGGGAGCATCCTCTTGTCTTCACACCAGACTTTGGGTAAAAGATTGACCGAGCTATCCGATAATTATGTAATCGTAGGTAAAGTAGACCAAATCGTAGATTCTATAAGCGATGGCTTGTGCTTCATCAAGTCTCGTAAGTCTGGGAATATTCCTTCAAACATCACTGCCATAAATGGAAAAAGGGTCGGGCGAGAGCTCGATGAAGATTTGGGGGTGCCCAAGAATATTTATTTGCTCTTAGTCGAAAATTAACCCATTTTGGATACGGTTTGGAAACGGGCTTTCACCGGGACTCTCTTTTCGATCGCCATTGCAACTGCTATTCTTTGCGGCCATGCGTTCTATTGGGTGTTGTTGTACCTCTTCTCTATCGGTGCTGTAATCGAGCTAAACCACCTATTCGGTATGCGGCCTGTCCTGAGAGTGGAGTCTTTCTTGCTCAACACCGCCCTCTTTTTGTACGCCATTTCAACTTATGCCTTCAACGCCTCCTACAAGCTTCACATAGCGCATCTGATCCTATTCCTCATCTTTTCAGCCTTTGTTTTGCAGCTCTCCAGACGGTTGGGAGACCCCATCGAAGACTTGGGGAAGTTGTTTGTAAGCGTCGTATATATCGGCTTGCCCATGGGGCTGGCTGCGCAAATCCCCTTTCTGAATGGGCTATACCATTTAGAGATCATTTTGGGGCTGTTCATTTTGATTTGGACTAACGATACATTTGCTTATCTGACGGGCATGCACTGGGGTAAGATCAAATTCTTAGCGCGCATCTCACCGAGTAAGACGATCGAGGGATTTCTGGGCGGGTTGGTCTGTACCTTGCTCGCCGCGGAGATTCTATCGGGTTATTACAACTCAATCCACGGCTTTGATTGGGTGGTTTTGGGGATTTTAGTACCCGTTTTTGGCACCTTGGGCGATTTGGTGGAGTCCATGTTTAAGCGGCAATTTAGCGTAAAAGACAGTGGAAAGGTCTTGCCCGGGCACGGCGGTTTTTTGGACCGCCTCGATAGCTTTTTGCTCGTGGTGCCCATCGCTTATATTTACATTCAATACGCCTTGACATGATTCACAGAGCAGGTCGTCTCATCTCAGTCGCCTCATTTGTGGTTTGGCTCCTGCTCAACGCAGTGGCTCTTTTTGTGTTTGGGGGCTGGGCAGCCTGCACGACAATTGCATGTAGCACCCTTCTCTTTGCCCTTCTCTTGTACTTTTTTAGAAACCCGAATCGGACGACAAAGGTGGGTTCGCCCCGACAAGTCGTCGCCCCTGTGGATGGAAAAGTGATCGTTTCTCAGGCGGTATTTCAGCGTGAATACCTCAACGACAGCTGTTATCAGATCTCCATATTTATGAGTCCGTTGAATGTGCATGTGACGCGTTATCCCATTTCTGGAAAGGTGATATACTCGAAATATCACTCCGGCAAATACCTCGTAGCCTGGCATCCGAAATCCGCTGAAAAAAATGAACGAACCACTGTGGCGATCGAGTTGAGAGACGGCCAGCAGCTGCTGTACAAGCAAATTGCCGGCGCCCTGGCGCGCCGGATCGTCAACTATGCTGAGGTGGGCGATTCGGTACAGGTCGGGGCGGATTCCGGCTTTATAAAATTTGGCTCGCGTTTGGATATTTTGTTACCGCTCGATGCGGAGATCAAGGTAAGGCTCGGACAGGAAGTCCGAGGCGGGGAAACCCACATCGCCGAGTTAAAGCGGAAATCCTGAGTGGGCACTGGCCGCAACAGAGGCGGAATCGACTACAAACCAGTACTTCTCACCCTAAAACGGCTGATCCAACACAGCGGCCTTTAGCTGTCTCCTTCCTGCGAGATAATAAGCCAAAGACACCGGTATGAGCAGGGCGTTGAGTACGGTCCTGTAATTCCAACCCATTTCGCCTTGGATCGTCGGCGGGCTTTTGGTGGGGCTTGGGATCAAGTCTAAGGCTGCAAAGCTGTAATCCACGAAGAGCGCGGTCAGCAAAATGCCAGCTGAGAGTATCAGGAATAGGTAAAGTGCCGTTTTCTTTCCATAATAGGTTTGATAGATTCGGAGCATGGGTATGGTGATCAGGTCGGCGAGCATAAATGCGATGACGCCACCGAAATGGATGCCGCCTTGCCAAAGCGCTGCTGCCAATAGGATATTGGCGCACGAACAGACAAAGCTCAGCATGGCCACTCCGATGCCGACGGCAGCATTCCACGACAAAACCCACAGGTTGGGGTCTGTGTGCTTGAGAAAAAGGGCGTTCCAAAAGGAAACCGGAACGACTACCTGGATTATAGTTGCTATCGATAGACCGATGAGTATGTCTTTGCCCACCCGATTCACGTCCTTGTAAAAGGAAGCGGCTGCCCCTTTCAGGCGACCACCCATTTTTTTGTCTGCGCTACACCCCTGCGTTTTGGAGTTGTCCAATTGGATTGCGGCTGAATCACAGCAGCTGTGTGGAGTCGTTTGCGCTCCTTTCGCTTTGGGCTTGCTGCCGTGATCGGTTGTGCTGGCGTCTAAACTGCTGGTGTGCGCCCGTGCTTTATCAACCGTATTTTTTGGGACGAGGTACGCAAGGCCCCAAGCGGCCACTGCGATAAAGCAGATACCACCGGCTGCCTCCCCTGCGACAAAAGGCCAACCCATAAGGGCGAGTATGATAAAAAAGATTTCGAACACCAGGTTGGTGCTCGCTATTGTAAATGCCACGGAATTGGACAGCGTCGCCCCTTTGCTGAACAGCGTCCGACCTATGCTGGCAGCTGCAAAGGAGCACGAAGAAGAGACAGCACCCAAGAGCGTGGCCAGGCCGGTGGTAAATACCGTGTTTTTGCCCAAGCGCTTCGAGATGGTTTGATTGGAGACAAACCCCTGTATCAAGGAAGACGAGATAAATCCCAGCGCGAGCGCCCAAGCTATATCCCATACCATCGCACTGGATGTGAGGCTGAGTCGTTTGGCTATTTCAATCACGATTTTTTCGCAAATTTAAGATGGTAAGCCTTTCTCTCGAACACCCCCTTTCCAGATGGACCCACAGGGGAGGAAAGACTCCGAGTTTTCAGACCGATCTTCGGACTGCTACAGGGGGATACAGGTCAAAGGACGAGCCCTTCTTTATCAAATTAGAGCCCACGAGGACAAGTGCAAAATGATGGGGATCGAAGCCAGCACAAAATGTCAAACACCCAAAAAATAATCCCCTCTCTTTGAACCAATACCCACAGCACATGAAGGGGATAAAATCTCTGTTCCGAAAAAACCCGCTTTTGCTCATTTTGGAAATAAGCGCTTCGAATGATGATTTTAAGAAAAAACAGTTCAATGAAAAATTCAGGGAAATCAGTCGATGCGACTAAACAAAGCATATGGTGACATGCCGATTCTCGAAAAAATCGCGGATGCCAGTAACGTGTATGGAACGTAAACAATGGCTACAGTTGGCGTTCGATTCAAGGGGTGCGCATTTACTTCTATAAATTTGCCTGATGTATTATAGACGAAAGCTCATCTTAGCCATTTTAGCCGAATTTAGCGGGAATCTCAGCCGCACGAGCTTTCAAAAGATACTTTTTCTAGTAAGTCGAAAACAGAGGGTAATTGATTTCGATTAAATCTCGACCTTTGTACAGGTGGAGCCATTTGTATAATAGTTATACGGATTGCATTGAGAAGAAGAGCAACACGGCTGCCGATCCCTCCGATCCCCTTCACCGATTGTCCAGCTAAGACATTTGGTGGTAAAGACGGTAAACCGACGCTGGGGCGAAATGTTTTTAACCACTGCCAAATTGTGGGGCATGTTGCAAAGCGCTTGCTTGCCCAGCTGCCCCATAGCCTGCGTGGAAGGGTCTTCCCCGAGGGCTCTGAATGGGTGGCTGCCGTTCACGATGTGGGCAAAGTCAGCCCGACATTTTTCCTGAAACTGAATAAAAGCGCAAACCCAAACTGGGAACGAGAATATCCCTTTTTGAAAGATTTCGATTCGCCGGATTTGAAAGAGTCCAAATGGGATGGTCACGCGGGTGTCAGCATGCTCGCACTCAAAGAGGAGGGGTATAGTAAACAAATTCAGACTATTGCAGGTCAACACCATGGTTTTGCTCCAAACACTGGGATTCGCGAAGCCACTTGGGAGCAGTTTGGAGGCAAAGCATGGCAATCAGAACGCAAAAAATTGTTAGATGCGCTGCAAAATGAATTTGGGACGGCTCGGCCTGAAAATCTATCCGATGCCCAAACCCTTGCCCTGTCAGGGCTGACGAGTGTGGCGGACTGGATTGGTTCTGGCTCTTTGTTCGATGATCCGCAGTCAGACTGGCGACCAAATATTGACACAGCATTAGAACATGCAGGATATGTATCATTCACGCTAAAGCCTGATTTGACTTTCTCTGATATTTTTGGTTTTAAGCCTCGAGCGGCACAGGGCAAATTGATTGAAGCCTGCGACCAACCGGGTGTATATGTCCTCGAGGCTCCGATGGGGTTGGGTAAAACCGAAGCCGCCCTCTATGCTGCATACCGAATATTGGACAGGGGGTTGGCTACGGGTATTTATTTTGCGCTCCCAACACAGCTGACTTCAAACAAGATTTACGAACGTTTCAACGTTTTTCTGAAAACCATCCTCGCTGAGAATTGTCCCCATAGATCTGCGTTGTTGCTTCACTGCAATGCCTGGTTGGAAGAGACTGAGATGGGTGAAGAGGGCCAACCCGGTAAAAGTTGGTTCAACTCCTCCAAACGGAGTTTGTTGGCCCCCTTTGCCGTCGGCACGCTCGATCAGGCGTTAATGGCGGTGATGAATGTGCGCCATGGGTTTGTTCGAGCTTTTGGACTCGTTGGGAAAGTGGTTGTTCTCGATGAAGTACACAGCTATGACGCCTACACCTGCCATATTTTGTACGAGCTGATTTCAAAGCTGCGCGATATGCAATGCACCGTCATCATCCTAAGCGCGACTTTGAGTAAGGCGCGCAGGGGAGAACTGCTGAAAGCTGAGGTGTTGCGCACCGAATATCCGCTTATCACTGCTATTGCCAGTTCCGATTCAAAAAATGTTAAAGAGCTTCCGGTCACTCCCCCACTGCAACGACGTATAAACGTTCAGCTTATCGCACAGTACAGTCAAGCGTTGGAAGAGTCCTTAAAAAGAGCCGAACAGGGTCAGCAAGTGCTTTGGATTGAGAACTCGGTTAAAGACGCACAAAAACGCTACTGTGATTTCGCTGCCCGTTGCTGTGAATTGGGTATTGCCTGTGGGCTGCTTCACGCTCGTTTTACGCCCGCTGATCGAAAGGACAAGGAAGCTGTTTGGGTCGATGCATTGGGTAAATCCGGGTGGGGTAAACGCGGGGCGCAAGGTCGTATTGTAGTGGGTACTCAGGTACTCGAGCAGTCCTTGGATATCGATGGAGATTTTCTCGTATCCCGCTTTGCTCCGACGGACATGCTACTCCAACGACTGGGACGGCTATGGCGTCATACCGATACGCCCCGCTCGCAACGAGCTGTCTGTGAAGCGTGGTTTGTTGCGCCGCATTATGAGTCGGCCCTAGACCCGACAAAATCCAGTTTCGGGGCGTCGGCGAAGGTATACGGGGAATATATTCTCTGTCGCTCACTAAAGGCGTGGGAGCAGCGCATCAATCGGTCGTCGACGATTGCATTACCAGCCGATATTCGACCATTGATTGACGCGACCTACAAAGAGCGCTCGGAAGAAGGCACCTTGGCGGATATGAAAGCCGAGATGAAACGAAAAGTTGAGAATCTTTATCAGTGTGCGCGATGGGCGCTTTCAAAGGCGGGGCAAACCCTTCCCGATACCGATGCGCAAACCCGCTATAGCGAACAAGACACTGCAAAAATACTATTGGTAAGCGCAATCGAAGCCGATAGCGCCTGTGGAGAAACCCGCCTCGAACTGCTCTCTGGCTCCACCCTTAATATACCGTGGCGACCTAACAAATTGTCGCGAATTAAGTGGCGTAAGTTGAGTGGAACAATCATGCAGCAAATGGTGCCCTGCCCTGAGCCCTTATTGCCTAAATGCCCGCCTCATAAGCGATGCGAGGAATTGGGCCTGGGAATGGTACTGTACCTTGGGAATTGCGAAACTGTGCCCTTTGCTATAGCGAAAGTGAAAAAAGGCGGTGCGCTGACAGGGCTTGGACACGAACTTTCAGATAGATACCAATACCACTACCGAGGGGATATCGGTCTAAAGGTCTGTCCTGTTAACGAGGATTGGTTTTGACCTGGTTTGTGATAGATATGGGCAGGTATAACCGCATTACAGGGCAATCAAGCCAGTTTGCCATACCAAAGCTTTTCAAGTTCGGAGTGAAAGTCTGACCAGAAACCCCATTTTTGCCCTTGCTTGCCGTTTTGTACATTTTTTGTAAACTTGCAAAAGATGCAAATCTCAGTAAAGACTTGTGTGAGTATGTGCTCGCAGTCTTTTCACGATAGTTCTCTGGGGGGTAAAGATTGCCTGAACCCAGGGTTTAGTGGGTGTGTCTATGCGTGGGCCCCAGGTTTGCGGGTTGCGAAAATTGAGAGGTAATGGTGGAAAACCGCTTTAACCTGATTGATGAACCTTGGGTCCCGGTGGCGGATGCGGGGCTGGTAAGCCTGTGTCAGCTCTTCGAAGACAGTAGGCTGCGATCGCTTGTCGGCACGCCAGTGCAAAAAATCGCTGTAACCAAGCTCCTGCTGGCGATTTGTCAATCTGCTTGCACACCAGAAGATGACGAGGCGTGGCAAAGGCTCGGTGCAGAAGGCTTAGCCGGTGCCTGCCTTCAATACTTAGGTCGATGGTACGACTCTTTTTACCTTTACGGCGAACGACCATTTTTGCAAATGAAGGAAGCTGAGGCGGCCGAAATTAAACCCTTTGGCGCTGTAAGGCCCGAGGTTGCAATAGGCAATACGAGCCGTCTTACCGAATACCACATAGAGAAGACATTGGATAACAGCCAGAAAGCCCTGCTTCTCATAACGCAAATGAGCATGGCACTTGGCGGTAAAAGACCCGATAACAAGGTTGTATTATCTAAAGGCTATAAAGGAAAAACGAATAAGAAAGGGAATCCGACATCAGCTAAGCCCGGTCCCGGTCTTGGAGCCCGTGGATTCCTTCACAGCTTTGCTGTGGGCGCATCCCTGCAGCAGACATTGTGGTTTAACCTTCTCACCACTCAGGAAATCCAAGAGATCGGATTATTTTCAAAGGGTATCGGACAGGCGCCTTGGGAAAAGATGCCACAGGGTGAAGATTGTGACACTGCGCGCTCATTAAAAGAAAGCCTGATGGGTAGGTTGGTGCCACTTTGCCGCTTTTGTTTGATTGTCGATAAAGGGTTGCACCTAACCGAGGGCTTGCATCATCTCAGCCATAAGGAAGGGCTGTTTGATCCGAGTATTACGGTCAAGCCGGGTGGCAAAGAGCCAGAAGCTATCTGGACAGATCCAGAAAGGCGACCCTGGCGAGAGCTAACAGCATTATTGGGCTTCCTATCTCAGGAAAATGGTAAGGGCGACTGTTACCAGCTCAAATATTCTCTGACGCGAGCAAGCCGAACGGGGCAAGAACTCGGGATTTGGTCTGGTGGTCTAAGGGTGACGAACAAAGCTGGAGAACAATATGTGTCAGGCACAGATGATGCGCTGGAATCAAAATGGTTTCTCCCTGAAGGCGCTATACGAGAACTATGGTTTGAGCGTTACACACAGGAAATGGATGCGCTTGAAAAGCTCGCCAAAAAGTTATGGGGTAGTGTCCGCGTGTACTACAAAACGTTAAAAAAGGATGGCAAAGGCCATGCAAACTCTGCCGAGTTGGGCTTTTGGCAGTTGTGTGAGCGTGAGGCGCAACGGCTTCTCTATACCTGTGACCGGCGATTAGAAGTGGCTAAACTGCGTCGTCTTTATGCCGCTTATATGTATCAAACCTATGACCGCGTCTGCCCCAACGAGACAGCAAGACAACTCGATGCCTGGGCGAAATGTCGCCCAAGTGTCGGTGAATACCTTGAACTTAAACCAGCGGCTGTATGACTGCAGTTCCTGCTCAGAGAGATAAAAGCGCCGAATTTGTCGATTATCTGTTTACCCGTTGTCAGCGCGACAAAGGGTTTGCCGCGCGACTTCGACGCGCGGACAATCCGTCTACCGAGTATCAGAGCTGGGAAGTATTGGTGAAATTTAATATTAATCTGGATTTTGCGTGGGAGCGTCTCCCTTATGCGTTGGTTGCTGCCTCGATTGCGAGAAGTGGCGCATCGGCAAATGGCAGGCTGCCTCTCGGTCGTTCTATTGCCAGGGCATTCAAGGGCAGAGAAGACAGCGATCCGGCCAAGATGAGATTGAGACGACTGCTGGCCTGTGACAAATCCGAGGAAGCGTGCCGGATTCTCCGCCCTTTGCTGACTCTAATTCAAAGCAAGGTGTCTGAAACGCTTGATTATAAGGGACTGCTGAAAGACTTATTGGGGTTTAACCGCAACCTACAACGCGTAAAAGCAGGCTGGGCAACGCAGTTTTACCGTTCGCAGACCGATTCAAATGACGACAAATCAAACGACTGATGCAGCTTTTCGCCAGTGTGCTACACCTCGATCGGAAAGCCATAAAGGCGTTGAAGGTCAAGGATACATATTCGCTGCACCGCGTTGTTTATAGCCTGTTTGAAGATATTCGCGATTCCGAAGAAAAAGGCGCTAGCACCCGCAGCGGGATCCAATGGGTAGATAAAGGCGGTGATGCCTATGGCAGACAAATTTTGATGCTGTCCAATCGCCGGCCCAAGGCCGCTATAGACGGTGCGCATGGTGAAGTGATCTGCAAGCCCGTTCCCGAGGCATTTCTTTCGCATGGCAAGTACCGCTTTGAAGTGTTGATCAACCCTGTCCGTCGGGACAATAAAACCCGTAAACTCATGCCGGCTAAAGGCCGTGAAGCCATCGCTGATTGGTTTGCAGCGCGCGCCGAGAACAGTTGGGGATTTTCTGTCAGTAAGCCCCAACTACAGGTGGGAAATATCCGCGTCCTTCAATTTGAAAAAGCCGAACACTCGGTGACACTGCAACAGGCAAAACTAAATGGATACCTGATCGTAACTGATACCGATGCCTTTTCACAGAGTGTTGCCAAAGGCATTGGCCGCGCCCGCAGCTTTGGCTGTGGATTGTTGCAAATCGTACCGGTTCGGGAGTCGCCCCTTTTGTCAACAAAAATTTAAAATAGATTGAACGATGGAAAATGCCCGAATTGAAAAATACCCGAGAATTGAATTTCATATCCTTCAGTCGTTTCCGGTTACCTGTTTAAACCGAGACGATGTCGGTGCGCCAAAATCTGCCCGGGTCGGTGGTGTCAGCCGTGCCCGCGTCAGCTCGCAATGCTGGAAGCGTCGAGTTCGCCTCGCCATGCGTGATGATTTTGGGATTAAGCTCGCTTGGCGCACTAAAAAAGTGAAAAGCCTGCTCATAGACAAGTGCTTAGAACTAGGTGCAGCTGAAGCAGCGGCTGAGGCTTGTGCGCGTATAATGGATAAAGTCCTGTCGGACGATGGTAAAACACTGCTGTTTATCAGTGAAACGGAATTGGAAGCGCTGGCCCGCTTTGCGAAAGACAATGATTTTGATGCAACCAAAATCATTAAAGACGAAAAAAAGCCAAAAAAAGCGGAAATCAAAGAAATCACGAAACTTGCTAAAGAAGCTTTGAATCCGGCATTGGATGCACTGGATATTGCCTTATTTGGCCGCATGGTCGCCAAAGCAGCCGATATGGATGTTGAAGCGGCCGCGTCTTTCAGCCACGCTATTTCTACCCACAAAGTGACCAACGAAGTGGAGTTCTTCACCGCGCTGGATGATCTTCCAGATCCAGATGAGCCAGGCTCTGCCCATATGGGCAGCCTCGAGTTTAATGCCGCCACTTATTATCGCTACATCAGTCTGGACCTGAAACAGCTGGCACAGACATTTGATAATAGCGATACGGAATCGCTTGCCGAGCCCTTGCAAAAAGCAATCGAGGCATTTACCAAAGCCTTATTCGTCGCTGTTCCTTCGGCGCGTCAGACCACACAATCGGGCGCCAGTCCTTGGGAATTTGCCAAAGTACTGGTTCGACGCGGGCAGCGCCTTCAAGTGCCATTTGAGACGCCGGTAAAACCCGAGCAGGGAGGCTATCTGCAACCGAGTATCAAAGCGCTTAAAGCCTACCTATCGGAAAAAGAAGCCTTGTCCGGCAGTCTGTTCGGCAAACTAAGTGATTACGAATGGGGTGAAGACAAGGCTTACAGCATCGACAAGCTGATCGACGACCTGAAGGGTCACGTAAAGGATCACGTAGCGCAACCATGAGTAACCCCTATATCCTTATGTGGCTCGAGGGACCGCTTCAAAGCTGGGGGTTCGATTCCCGTTACGACAGGCGGAACACCCTGAGTTTCCCGACCAAATCAGGCGTAATCGGGATCATTTGCGCTGCATTGGGCGAAGGGGGTAAACAGCAGGGGTTGCTAGCGGAATTTGCCCCTGGCGATATGCGAGTTTTTGCGTTTCCACGTAAATACGGCAGAAAGCCTGCGCTCTTGCCGCTGCAGGACTTTCAAATGGTGGGCAGCGGTTACGATGAGAAGGATTCCTGGCAATCGTTGTTGATTCCGAAAAAGAGTGACGGGGGGAAACCGACGGGAAACAACGGCTCCAAAATGACTTACCGCTACTACCTTCAAGATATGGCGTTTGCTGTATTATTAGAAGTGCCCGCTGAAAAGGCCAGTACCATAAGCGATGCCCTGATCTCGCCAGTATGGGATTTATCACTGGGCAGAAAGTGCTGTGTGCCCACCGAATTTATCTATCAGGGCACGTTCAGCACCTGGGAAGAAGCCGCCACCCGAGCTAAGGAATTGGCAGCGAGCAAATCAAGGGTGCTTTCATTCCGTGTGGAGCAAGGCGAGCAGGAAGAGGGTGATAATGAAAGCACCGAAGTGCTGACGTTAAATGATGTGCCTTTGCAGTTTGGCGACGACAAACGCTATAGAGATAGGCAAGTCACGGTATTTTACAAACGAGAACCGGAGCAATAAGCCGTGTCGCGACTTTTTGTAAAAGTTACCCGTGATACCCTTCCGCAGGTTAAAGACAAGTATCCGTTTATTTATCTGGAACGGGGCAGACTGGAGATAGATGATGCCAGCTTGAAATGGTTGGATGCAGCGGGAAACGTTGTTCGACTGCCCGTTGCCACACTCAATACCATTTTGCTCGGCCCGGGAACCTCGTTAACCCATGAAGCGGTGAAAACAGCAATCGCAGCAAATTGTGCGATATGTTGGGTGGGGGAAGACAGTCTGTTGTTTTATGCGGCGGGCTTTATTCCCACAGCTACTACGCGGAATCTGAAAAGGCAAATTCAGCTTTCCTCCACACGTAAGAGCGCATTGAATATCGCCAGACAAATGTTTCAAAAACGCTTTCCTGAGGCTGAGTTAACGGGTAAAACACTTAAGCAAATGATGAGCATGGAAGGACAGCGGGTCAGACAGCTTTATGAGCAAAAGGCGTTGGAATATGGCGTAGGGTGGCAAGGCCGGAAATTTACTCCCGGTAAATTTCATATGGGGGATACGACCAATCAAGTTCTTACCTCAACCAATGCAGCGCTATATGGCATATTGTGCGCAGCGATACACGCAATGGGTTATTCCCCGCATATCGGATTTGTGCACTCGGGCAGTCCAATGCCATTTATCTACGACATGGCTGATCTCTATAAATCGGAGCTGACGATAGATTTGGCATTCCGTTTAACCCGAAAGATGGCTGGTCAATATGACAAATATGTGGTCGCTGATGCTTTTAGAGAATGCGTCATAGAAATGGACCTCTTATCACAGGTAGTGAAAGACATTTCCGAACTTTTTGGAAGGCGTGCATGCTAGTTGTACTCGCCAATGATCTCCCGCCTGCGGTAAGAGGCAGAATGAAGCTATGGTTTGTCGAGGTAAAACCGAACGTTTTCGTTTCAGGTTTAAAGGACGCAGTTGCGAACAAAGTGGTCGATTATTTGTTTACTCATTGTACGGTAGATTCTGGTCTCACTGTGTTCAAAAGTTCACGAAATCCACCGGGTTATGAAATGCGTACTCTCGGCATGACTAAACGCGCTTTAGTTGAACTTAATGGATTACAATTGGTGATAGAAAAGAATAATAAGTAATTAAAAACATAAAATAAACTATATATTGCGGTCTTCCCCACGCATGTGGGGGTGTTTCCATGTGGTTGATCGTCTCGATCAAAGCCCGGCAGTCTTCCCCACGCATGTGGGGGTGTTTCTCATGAGAAGAGGAAGAGGCAGTGAGGGAAATAGTCTTCCCCACGCATGTGGGGGTGTTTCTTTGGGCTAGACTCTTATCAAGCTTCGACGCAGGTCTTCCCCACGCATGTGGGGGTGTTTCCAATTTTTACTTTCATTTTCTCAAGTTTTATGGGTCTTCCCCACGCATGTGGGGGTGTTTCTTGAAGTGGACACCGATATTTATAGTAAGGATGGTCTTCCCCACGCATGTGGGGGTGTTTCTCCATGTTGAAAAGTCTTGCCTGCTTTTCAGAAGTCTTCCCCACGCATGTGGGGGTGTTTCTTACTATTTGGCAAATGGTTTAGTAAACAGTGTGTCTTCCCCACGCATGTGGGGGTGTTTCTGGAGAACTGGGATGACAAGAGGTGGAAGTTTAGTCTTCCCCACGCATGTGGGGGTGTTTCCGTCCGCGTCTAAAAGTTCGGATTCGATCGCCGGTCTTCCCCACGCATGTGGGGGTGTTTCTTTACGAGACTGAGGTGCCAGAATTCTCGCTAAGTCTTCCCCACGCATGTGGGGGTGTTTCCAACTTCCACTTGAGTTTCCAAGCATAAGTGCCGTCTTCCCCACGCATGTGGGGGTGTTTCTAGTTGATGACCCATCAGCATCTATGTGAAACTGTCTTCCCCACGCATGTGGGGGTGTTTCTATTTATTGTGTCGATGTGTTTACTGGCAGGGGGTCTTCCCCACGCATGTGGGGGTGTTTCAGTTTTGAAGCTTCGATAAAGATATTTTCAATAGTCTTCCCCACGCATGTGGGGGTGTTTCACGTGAGGTATGGAATTAAGCGAATTAAGCAAGTCTTCCCCACGCATGTGGGGGTGTTCGATTTGCAAAGGAAAAGGGATTGGCTCTAAATAAGTCTTCCCCACGCATGTGGGGGTGTTTCTAAAACTGCTTAAGAATCCAGAGGCATGGATGGGTCTTCCCCACGCATGTGGGGGTGTTTCCGCGTAAGAGCAGATTTAGACCCGATAAGAATCGTCTTCCCCACGCATGTGGGGGTGTTTCCTTCGTGGCCACGTGACCAAAAGGAACTAATCTGTCTTCCCCACGCATGTGGGGGTGTTTCTATCCCATATCGAAGCGTTTGAGTTTGGAGCCAGTCTTCCCCACGCATGTGGGGGTGTTTCTAACATAATCACAAATTTTGGCATCCCGCACTAGTCTTCCCCACGCATGTGGGGGTGTTTCTTACTCGCGGCACAGGTAAACATGCTGGGGGGGGTCTTCCCCACGCATGTGGGGGTGTTTCTTAAACATTTCGCTTACGTGTCAGTTTAAAGGAGTCTTCCCCACGCATGTGGGGGTGTTTCCAAATCGCTCGAGCGTATCGGCGTAGTGAAATAGTCTTCCCCACGCATGTGGGGGTGTTTCTTGCTTATCATTCATGATGGACTTGAAAATTTGGTCTTCCCCACGCATGTGGGGGTGTTTCCTATCATGGCCTACTCAAACTACTCAGACAAAAGTCTTCCCCACGCATGTGGGGGTGTTTCCCTCTTTGGAATTCATTTCTTTTCTATGCTTTCGTCTTCCCCACGCATGTGGGGGTGTTTCCAGATTACAGTGAAGCTACAAGAGCTTTTTTTAGTCTTCCCCACGCATGTGGGGGTGTTTCTTATTCCTTTTCATTCAAGACAAAACTTCATAAGTCTTCCCCACGCATGTGGGGGTGTTTCCCGAGATTCGGGTATTATCTTTGTCGGTGTTATGTCTTCCCCACGCATGTGGGGGTGTTTCTATTGTTTACGGTGAGTGGGATTCGGAGCTGTGGTCTTCCCCACGCATGTGGGGGTGTTTCTAGATGATAACTCCAACCGCCCATATAATTGAGGTCTTCCCCACGCATGTGGGGGTGTTTCTTGCATTGCATAGCTAAGCACAGTCAGGTGCTGTCTTCCCCACGCATGTGGGGGTGTTTCAGGGCTAGGCCCTGCATCTCGTGCAGCAATACGGTCTTCCCCACGCATGTGGGGGTGTTTCACTTCCTGATCGAGTGATACTTGCTTTTTCTCAGTCTTCCCCACGCATGTGGGGGTGTTTCCATCATAGTAAGCCACTAATCCCTCTTTCTTCCGTCTTCCCCACGCATGTGGGGGTGTTTCTCGGGAGTAAAATGAATTACGTGAATTTAGGGAAGGTGAAACTGGGCTATAAGCTAGTCATCATGCGTGATACAGACAGATGAGGATGGCAGCTTAAACAAAGATGAAATGCGCCAAAATCGTAGGTTAATCGCCATCTTGGGGGTTATAACAACGCTTTTTCTATCATTAATTGTAATGTAAGCGCCATAAACAGGCGATCTCCCCCGTAAATAAAGGCTTTAAGGGTGATCAAAACCACTAAATCAAGCCCCAGGTAGGAGCTCTTTACGTCCATGTATCAAACAGTCGATCGGCAATTCAAAATGGTAAAATATCGTTCGTACTGCTATATCGTAGCTACTTTTGGGCACCTATGAAGGGAAAAATGCCAAAATGGGGATAAAAATACACAAAATCGACCCTCGGAAAAGCCACCCGCACCGGCCTTCTTAAGTTAATATCTTGTTAAAGTTTAACTCTTTTTATGCGTTCATGCGTTTCATATCTGCATCGAAAGAAAAATCGGTTCCGTGGTGAAGGCGTGTTTCTCAAAAAAGGACAATTTGTCTTTCCAAACTCGGGCAATTCGTTTTTCGGATTGTATATCGATACAGAATAGAAATCGGATTTTCAGAACGCGCTGAAGAAATCCGTCCAAAAGCATAGGGGTTCAAATGGCCCAAAAGGGCAAATACCCAAGAGATAAGTGCACCCCTTTTGAATTGATACCGGCAGCATATCAGGGCTGGATAACCCGATGGGAGTTGGGCCGTTGGGATTGGACTGTTGGAGTTGGGTTGTTGGGATTGGATTGTTGGAGTCGGGCCGTTGGGATTGGATTGTCGGGGTTGGATTGTTGTGAGGGCCTTATATGGCGGTTCTTTTTTCAGGCTGGGCATATGGGTAAGCCAGGGCGGGCTAACCGTATCGCTCAGGCGTAAATCTGCTTTCGCATGGTGCTGAATTTTTCGTCCGCGAGGTAGTCGTCATATGGGATGGGGCGATCGATCATGCCCTGGGGACCAATTTCCACCGTGCGGTTGCAAACCGTTTGGACGAGTTCGCGGTCTTGGGAGCTCAAGATTAGGCTGCCCGTATAGTTTTGCAGTGCTTGATTCAGTGCGGTAATGCTTTCTAAGTCGAGGTGGTTGGTGGGCTCGTCTAACAACAATACATTGGGTTTGAGGAGCATCATACGCGCGAGCATACAGCGCATTTTTTCGCCTCCCGATAGCACGGTTGCGCTTTTGAGCGCTTCTTCACCGCTGAAGAGCATTTTTCCCAGGAATCCCCGGAGGTATTCCTCGTGTTTTTCCGCATCCGTACATGCGTATTGGCGCAACCAATCCACCAGGTTTTCATCGCCTTGGAAATAGCTCGAGTTGTCGATTGGCATATAGGCATATTGGATCGTCACACCCCATTTTACCGTTCCGCGTTCGGGTTTTTCCGCTCCGCTTATAATTTGATAAAACGTCGTAGTGGCCAAGCTGTTATCGGATAGCAGTGCAATCTTGTCACCCCGTTTGAGCTTTAAGTCGATGCCTGTCAAGCGCGTTTGTCCGTCTTGGCTGTATGCCAGATCTTTGCATTCCAATATTTGATCGCCTGCTTCGCGTTCGCATGCAAAGTGGATGGCTGGATAGCGTCGGGAACTCGGTTTGATTTCGGCTATATCGAGTTTGTCGAGCATTTTCTTGCGCGCGGTGGCTTGCCGGGCTTTGGCTACATTGCTGCCAAAGCGTTGGATGAACGCCTCGAGCTCTTTCTTTTTCTCTTCGGCCTTGCGGTTTTGTTGGGCGCGCTGTTGGGTGGCCAACTGACTGGCCTGCTGCCAAAATGAGTAGTTGCCCGTAAAAGTGTTGATCCGGCCATAATCTATATCACAAATGTGGGTGCAGACCGAATCCAAAAAGTGCCGGTCGTGCGATACGACGATAACTGTGTGTTCGTAGTCGGCCAAAAAATCTTCTAGCCAGTTGATAGCTGTCACATCTAAGTCGTTGGTCGGCTCGTCGAGGATCAGCACATCGGGGTTGCCAAACAAGGCTTGTGCTAAGAGTACGCGTACCTTGGATCGGTTGTCCAAGGCACTCATGAATTTGGCGTGTTCGCTCTCTTTGATACCCAAATCCGAAAGCAGGGTAGCGGCATCGCTTTCCGCGTTCCAGCCGCCCATCTCTTCAAACGCAGCACCCAACTCGCCGGCTCGGATGCCGTCCGCTTCTGAAAAATCCGGCTTGGCGTAGAGTGCGTCCATTTGATTTTTGATGTCGAACAGCTTTTTGTCGCCCATCACAACTGTGTCCAAAACCCGATGCGCATCATAGGCAAAGTGGTTTTGTTCTAAGACGGACATGCGTTTACCAGTTTCCAAAATGACTTGCCCGGTAGTGGGTTCCTGTGCTTTGGACAAGACGTTTAAAAACGTCGATTTGCCCGCACCGTTGGCGCCGATAATACCGTAGCAATTGCCTTGGGTGAATTTTATATCGACATCATCGAACAGGATGCGCTTTCCGAATTGCAGGGATAAACTTGAAACTGTGAGCATATTTCCCCAATTTTGATGCAAGTTTACAAATATTTCATGAGACTTTAGTCCTCGGGTTAGACGTGAAGAATGAGGTGAGCATTTGGAATCCGCGTGTGCGATTTGAATACGAGTTGGCCGATACTTATGTGGCGGGTATCGAGTTGACCGGCACGGAAATCAAGTCGATACGAGGGAATAAGGCCAGTATCAAGGCGGCTTTTTGTCAATTTAAAGATGGGGAATTGTACCTCTTCAATATGTTTATCGCGCCTTATGTACCGGGTTCTCATTACAATCACGAGCCGAGAAGAGCGCGAAAGCTCTTGCTGAACAAGCGAGAGTTGAAGCGCTTGGAAGCCCATGCCCGCGTTGTGGGACAATCGATCATTCCCACTCGCATATTTCTGAGTGATAGGGGAATGGCCAAGGCGGTGATCCGGCTCGCCAAGGGGCGAAAGCGCCGCGATAAACGCCAATACATACGGGAAAGGGAGCACAAAAGGGATTTAAAAAGAATTTTGAAGTATCGGTAAAATGATTATATTTGTCGCCTAACATTTGGTAGTAAAGTAAAAAACCTGAACTTATGAGAAAGTTTTGCAGCTTTGCCGCAGCGGCCTTGCTCGCCTTGTCGATAAGCCAATCCGCTCATGCGCAAAATCCCGACGACAAGTGGTTGGTTGGCGTGGGCGCCCATGCGGTGGACTTCCGCGCCGTGCGTCCCTTATTCAGCCAGTTCTTTAAAACGGAGCACTGGCAGACCAGCGCGCCACTATCGAGAATATGGGTCGCCAGAAACCTACACCCTCGATTGAATGCACAAGCCTCTGCCTCTGTTGGAGAATTGGATAACGATCGCTGGGGGATTAAAGATGAGTTCTTCATAGATCTCGGTGCTGGCGTTCAGCTGAGAATCGGTAATGACAAAGGGGTCTTCCGGTATTTTGATCCCTACTTAATCGCCGACTTGGGTTATAACAATTACTGCTATTGCGGTGCCAAGTATGGCTTGGGCGGTAATGAATACATCTACAAGGATCTAAAGGATGCCAAAACCTCGCGCCCGTCTCATTATGAGGCTGAAACAGAGAATTTCTTCACCGCTGGTGCGGGTCTCGGATTTAATGTGTGGTTTACCGATAAGTTCGGTGTGAACTACCAAGGCCAATACAAGCATATGTTAAATGGTGAGCGCGACTACCAAGACTATTTCTTGCACTCATTTGGCCTGGTATTCCGCTTTGGTTCTAAGGATACCGATGGCGATGGTGTCGTCGATAAGGACGATTCTTGTCCAGAAGTAGCGGGTTTAGCTCAGTATAACGGTTGTCCAGACTCGGATGCGGATGGCATTATCGACAGCAAAGACGATTGTCCGGATACAGCCGGTTTGGCCGATTTCAATGGTTGCCCGGATTCCGATGCGGATGGTATCCCGGATAAAAACGACAATTGTCCCAATGAAGCCGGTCCCGCGTCTAACGGCGGGTGTCCCATTAGAGATCGGGATGGTGACGGCATTCCAGATGCTGATGATCAATGCCCAGATAAACCCGGTGTGATCGAACAAAAAGGCTGTCCTAAAATAGTTGAGGAAAAAGTTGCGGACGTAAACAAAAAATTACCTGCTGTTCTGTTCGACTTTGGCAAGGCTTCCATCAAGCCGTCCACATTACCCGTGCTGCATGAGATAGCGACCTTCATCCTCGATTATCCGACTCACGATTTCTGGGTTAAGGGTTATACCGATAGCATCGGATCTGCATCGGCGAACCAGCGCATATCTCAAAGACGCGCCCAATCTGTTGTCGACTACTTGGTTGAACAGGGTGTGCCAGCGCGTCAATTAAAAGCCAAAGGCTTTGGCGAGCAAAATCCCATCGCATCGAACAAGACGAAAAGCGGTCGAGCTAAAAACCGCCGTGTTGAGATCGAGGCACTTAAATAAGTGCGGACTTTGAATGAGATGAAGGCAAGCCTCCGTGGCTCGCTTTTTTTATGCCTTATCCGCTACTGCCTTTTTGTAAGCATGGGGACGAATCAGCTTCCTGGGTTATCGACCACATTTTTTGGGTTCCCCTTTCCAACGGTATGATCATCGTCCCGCCTACTTTTAGTTGCCGTAACAATGTTTGGGGACCGCCTGGGCGCCGAATCGACAAAGAGGTGTCGCGGCACTCGGTACAGCGCGCTTAAAAACCCGCTCGTTTCGGATGCCCAATTCAACCAGGGATCCCAGCATTTTTCACCGCAGCCCTTTGTGCTTGTAAAAGCCGATCACCGTTTTAAATGGGGTTCTTACCCATTTCAACTATCTTTACACCCGTTAAGAGATGATTTATGCTTCCAATCGGCGTGGCAGGGGCCGGCCACCTCGGTAAGATTCACCTCAAATTGCTGAGCGAGTCGCCCGCATACGACTTGGTCGGCTTCTGGGACACGGCTGGTATGGCAGCTCAGCAGTTCGCTGCTGCACATCACTACGAGCTCTTTGCGGATTATAACCAATTGTTGCAAGCGGTCGATGTGGTCGATATCGTGACGCCTACGCTATCCCATTTTGAAGTGGCGAGCCGGGCTATTGAAATGGGTAAACACGTATTCATCGAAAAGCCGGTAACCCATACGGTAGCAGAAGCGGAGCGGTTGATCGCACTCCTTGATAAGCACGGCGTCAAGGCACAGGTCGGCCATGTAGAGCGGTTTAATCCAGCCTTTCTCGCTTCCAGACCCCATATATCGGATCCCCTTTTTATCGAAGCGCACCGCTTGGCTCAATTCAACCCGCGGGGCACAGACGTGCCGGTGGTTTTGGATTTGATGATTCACGATCTGGATATCGTCTTAAGCCTCGTCCAGTCCGAGCTGAAAGCCATTTATGCCAGTGGTGTCCCCGTGGTTTCCGATACGCCAGACATCGCCAATGCGCGGCTGGAATTTGAAAACGGCTGTGTGGCCAATCTGACGACCAGTCGAATCTCTGTGAAGCCTATGCGAAAAATGCGATTTTTCCAGCGCGATGCCTATATTTCGATCGACTTCTTAGACCGGGATGCCGAGCTTATACAGATGAAATGCGCAGTGGATGCGCACCATCCCTTTGGGATGACATTTGAAGATGCGGGTGGTGAGAAGCGACAGCTCTGCTTTGAAAAACCGGAGATCGTTCCGAACAATGCCATTTTACAGGAACTCGAATCCTTTGCCGACAGCATTTGTCGCGATGTTCCGGTGCGCGTGGGTTTGCGCGATGGCAAACGGGCGTTGGGAGTCGCGTATCGCATTTTGGACGCCTGTGAATCCCAAATCGTCATATAAGATATGAAAACCATCGGCGTAATCGGTGCGGGAACCATGGGCAACGGCATTGCACAGGTATTTGCGCAAAGCGGATTCGATGTGCACCTCGTCGATATCGATTCGGATGCTTTGGCGCGTGCCCGGCAAACCATAGCTGAGAATTTGGATCGCATGTGTGCCAAGGGGCGTATTACAGCTGAAGAAAAGGCAGCTACATGCAGCCGAATTGCCAGTTTTACCGACCTAAGCGCGGGAATCGAGCGAGTTGACTTGGCCGTAGAAGCCGTCACGGAAGACTTCGATCTGAAGTGTGAGGTCTTCAAGCGCTTGGATGCCTTGACGGCCGCAGACTGTATTTTGGCTACCAATACGAGTGCCATTTCCATCACGAAAATCGCAGCCGTTACCCGGCGTCCCGATAAAGTAATCGGCTTGCACTTCATGAATCCCGTACCCCTGATGAAGTTGATAGAGGTCATTCGCGGTTATGCCACTTCCGATGAAACCACCCGGCGTATTATGGATTTGAGTCGAGCCATCCACAAGGTGCCGGTAGCGGTAAGGGATTACCCCGGCTTTATCGCCAACCGCATTTTGATGCTCCTGATCAACGAGGCGGTTTATGCGTTGCATGAGGGCGTGGCCGGTGTACGGGAGATCGATGCGGTGATGAAGCTCGGCATGGCACACCCCATGGGGCCCTTACAACTCGCCGATTTTATCGGCTTGGATGTGTGTCACGCCATTTTAAACGTGTTGTACGCGGGCTTTAAAAACCCCAAGTATGCGCCCTGCCCGCTGCTGGTCAATATGGTAGCCGCCGGCCAATGGGGGGTGAAATCGGGCGTGGGTTTTTATGATTACACCGAAAGCCGAAAAGCCGAAAGGGTATCCGATCGATTTCGTTAGTCGCGCATTTGGCTTGTCCGCTTTAAGCCAACGGGCTTGTAGGGAGGTGAGCTGTATCGGAGCCTACTTCGTATTCTTCCATCACCTTTAAAAAACCATCTAATACGACTTGTTTCTTTCTGCTTTCACCGAAGTCGTAAACGCAGTAATCCACGCCTTCATTTTCAATGGCGAGTTGCTTACAGCCACCGCCACATATCGGTAAGATGTTGCACGCTAAGCAGGGTTTATTTTTGAATTTACTGCTCAAACGCTTGTCTCGCTTTTCATTCCAAATAATGCCGCCGCTTTCATCGAGAACGCCTTCTCTGCTGTAGGCATGGAAGTCCCTGGCAGAGCCTTGAATACATCTCCATTTTGATTGATCAGGGCTTGGTTCTTTTTATCGGCATAACAGGAGCGCCCAAAGGTGTTTAACTGCAAGGCGTAAACCCGAGATCCTTTCTCTCTGAACAGCGCGGTATAGGCGTTTAACCCAGCGGTTAAATCCGCTTCGATTTGCCATATTTTCTGAAAATCAAAGGTTAGGCAATCCCGATCTGCAGTACTCGTGATCGGAAAAGTCATCGGCTATTTTTTCCAGGCCGTTCAGGGTTTCCCTATCGCAATTGATTCTGACGTTGACTTTAATCTGGTTTCTCGCCAAAAGTTTTATGTTGTCTTTTTATCTTATCGTAAGAACCTCTCGACTGGAAGATGAATCGAACCCGATTGTGTCGTTCCCTACGCCCATAGAGCGTGATTTGAAATCCGGTAACCCCATATCGTTTACACAAGTCTATCACATTTTCATCGATCAACAGCCCATTTGAGGTGAAAAATGCGGACAGCTCAACCCGTTTTTCCCGAGTGATCGCATAGATGCGCTTCATGGTGGGCAACACCGCATGGTTAAAATATAACAAAGGCTCACCGCCGAACCAGTTCAATTGAAAGTCCTTTATCTCGGGCTTTTTATCCAATAATTCCCTTACGAATTTTACGATATGGCCTTGGGTCTCCGCACTGAGTCTGGACTTTTTGATATGCGTTTCATAGCAATACCAGCACTTAGAATTGCAGTTCATCGTCTCGGGTTGATATGGAGCTCATACCGCGTCTCGTCGAAGCCGATTGCGCTGTAACGATCTATGCAAGCCTGTAGTTCGTCAAAATCGTCCGCCACGGTAAACTCGTTTTCTCTTAAGTAGTGGTAGAATTTGGGGTGAACATCTTTGAGCTCGGCTATCCCGCCTTCATTTCTCGCTGCTTCCAACAGATAGAATAGATCGGGTTCCAATAAGACGTACCGATTGGATAGCCCGTTATGCCCGATATACTTTCCCTCATAGGGCATGAAATTGTTATACCTACTCGGTTTCATAAATGACATATGGCTGGCCCCTCTTAGCCGTAGAGAAGAGCCCGAAAATTCGGCATGCTGAAATAGCCTTTAAAAAAGGGGTTGGTTATGTTCCCTTCCGTCCTGTGCTTTTTGGGGTGCTGTGTCGGGGTCTTTCTTCTTTTTTATATAGATATATCCCACTCCATTAAACCCGACTTCACTCAGGGCTACAGTTCTTGAAATGCTTTGAAAGCCACCTTTTAGCTCCCCTTTTTCACTCGCTTGTAAGGGTTGCATTTGCCGCACCAACTCCTGAAAGCCTTTTTTTGAATCTTTCATTTTTAATGAATTTAAATTAGCAAAATCTATCGTAGTTTAGAGACGTCAATAGTCCTTCGGTCTGTGCGCATGCTTATTTCTATGTGTCTCAACCACCGGCTCGCTCTTTTTCCGACTGGTTTCCAAATGCCCGCTGTTTAACCGCTATTTTGTCGTTTCCAAACTTGAACCGCAGCGAAAGTACAAAGCATCGGTTGTCGAAATAGGAATTGGTGGTTTGTTTGATGCTGTTTGTGCGGGTGGTATAATCCGCGCTGCTGGTCTTAAAGATGTCGTAGGCGCCCAAAGAGAGCCAAATCCAAGCTACAGGATGCGTCTTCCTCAAATATATCGGACTGACTGGGGCCGCTGTACCAGAAATTGACTTCAGCCTGCCAGGTATGCGCGGCATTGAGCAACGAGCTGTCGTTCGCACTGATGTAGAAGCCCAGTCCCCCTTGTTCGGGCATATCGACTTCCTTTCGATCAAACTCAGATCGGTTGTAATACGGATAGGCTTGGTTGTCGCTCTGCCACCAGCTATACCTTTTAAAGACATGGGATACCGATAAGCCGTAATGGTATTGCGTATAATAGTTTTTATCTATCCAGACTTGTTTTTTAGTCTCATCATCCGGTTCGGGTATCCGATTGAAACCGTCATGGGTGATGGAGCAGGAAGCGCGGGTGATCAGCTTATCCTTCCAGCTGTGGGAAAATTCAATATTATCGGTAAAGGAAGGCTGTAAGTAGGGGTTGCCCTCAGCATAAAGAGAAGCCCTTATATACCAGCGAAAGGGATTGAGCCGCCAATACGGTGGTCTTTCAATTCGCCTGCTGTAGCTCAGCGAAAAAGCCTGATCCCCATGCCTATCATGGGTGAGGTAGCAGGTGGGAAACAATCGGCTGTAGTCGTTTTTATGGATTTGGTCTAAGCGGGTTGAAATCCCTTGGGCTTGGGTGTTTTCCCGATATTTGAATCGGTCGCTTTGCTTTGGGTCGCGCTTCGGTTTGCCGGAAAGGGTATTGAAAAAGTCAACGGCATTTTCGCTGTCGGTAAAGCTCGCCTTATCGCCATAGGAGAGCGCAGCCCACCGGGTCGGATAGGTGATATCCAGCTTGGCGCTGTAATTGTCAATGTCTTGCTCGCTGGCATTCTCAGCGGATAAAACGGTTTCTATAGGCCAACCAACCGGCGGATAATTTTGCGATATAAAGTGCCTATCTTGGATCTCTTGGCGTTTGAAGTAACCCAAATCGATGGAAAGCCTTTTGCCCGTGGTATCCCACGTTTGCACATGGTGCCCGTTTAGGGCGTGATTATCGCCCCTTTTTATCGTTAAAACCATGGGTTTGAACAAGGGAATCCAAGGCTCCAGAAAGGTTGTAAACGTTAAAGGTGGTTCAGTCTCGAATATCGGGATTGCGGATGCTATACAGATATTGAAATCCGATTGCAGTCTTTTTACTCAATCTATAATCCAAGGCGATTCGGTTAGATAGGTAACTTTTTTGTCCTTTCTCTCATTGCGTCCGATCCAGGGTTGGCCGGGATAGCGGATGTGGTACTTCTCGATGACGGCTTCAGACCCGGTTTTTGCACCTGTATGGAACCATAAGGAGCGCTTATTCTTGCGATAAGAAAAGGTACCCCCCAGCGCATAAGCGGGATAGGTAGTCTGGAGATAGCTACTTCTCAGATTGATATTCCAGGCATTTTTTCGCCCCTTTTTATAGACGATATTGATCAGCCCGCTGTTGCCTTCAGCCTCGTATTGGGCAGGAGGCGTGGTGATGACCTCAATGCGCTCAATCGGGCAGCGCAAGGCGAAAGACGCCCGCCGAGTCGGTTAGGGTTCCTTTTGCGATACCGTCGCCGCTGGAAGCGATTACATCTAAGTAGGGAATGGGTTGGTGGGCTTGGTCGATAAACTTTCCAGAGATGCTATGTTGTGCCATGCCCTTGTGGGTTAGCAAGCCGAGCGATAAGATCACCAGCTGATTTTTCAACTTCACTCAGGCGTATTTACTTTTCGCGTCAAACATATGAACTTTTAAATGAATAAAAAGTTTTGTGCACATCCATCTGGGCTCGCCTATTTTTTGCTTCTCGCCATATTTATTTGTCAAATTGGACGGGTGTGCAGTTGCAAGGATGGCGTATCGGTTGTGAATTTCGTCTTTTTCCTGCTCTCTAACGAATACGGTATGAGCGCCACACTTTATAGGGCAGATTGCTCTTTTAGGGTACAAGCCTTAAAATCCAATAGGAGCTGAGTGGCGGGCACTTAAAGCGGCGTGACTTGTCTCTTTCGAGCAGAATCCCTTTGTCTTTCAGATGGTAGCTGCGCTTCGATTGGGTTGTTTATCGCTGTGCGGTGCATGGGTTGGCTGGGCTGCTTTGCGTTGTTGTGCTTCGATTGGGTTGCGCAGGTGTGGTTGCTACTGGGTTGTCCTTCGCTGCGCGTGCATGATTGGGCTGGGCTGCTTTGCGGTTGGATGGTTTGCGTGGGTTTGTTGTGGTTGTGTGTCTTTGTTTGGACGAGTTGTCGGGTTGGGTTGGTTAGATGGAGGGCTTAGTTTGGACTGCATTGATTGGCTCAGCGGTTTGGCGTGAACGCTTTGTCAGCTCGGCTGGCTTGGCTTGGGTTGTTTTCTCGGCTTTTTCTTTTGTGTTGACTTGAAAGAGGCGGTTTGTCTTTTTGCACTTGTCTTTTTGTGTGCCTTTGAGCGCTCAGGGTTGTTTTCCCGCCCCTGCTTGGCCGCGTCTGAAAGCTCGGGTTGCCTTAGACTGCCTTGGCTGGCTGGTCTGCGTCGATCGGGTTGTTGAGTTATTGAGTTGTTTCTAGTCTGTTCCTCTGCATGGGATTTTTCTCGTTTGCCTTTCCCGTAATGGGTTTGGGCGGATTTTGGCTTAACTTTCTTGGGTTGGGTGCCTGCTTGGATTTGCGTTGCTTGGATTGAGTGGGCACAAAGTGTTTGAAAGATGTCTTTGCCATTGGGAAAATGGGGGCTCGGTGATGGCTGCGGGTCGGTGACTTTTCTTATCTAATCGGCTTTGAGTCGGTGGTGTTTTTGTGTGGGTGAGGATTTGCATAGGTTTAGTTGAGTGGGTTGGATGGGTTGATTGAGTAGATTGCGTTGCTTTGTCGCTGCTGTGCTGTTTCGTTGGTCGTGTTTTGCTTAGTTTGCTCGGGTTGGATTGTTTTCTCGGCTTTTTCTTTTGTGTTGGCTTGGGTTGCACGCTTCGGTTTTATTTTTTCGGAGCCTTTGTGGGTTCAGGGCTGTTTTCCCGTGTTGTGTTCCAGTTGTAGACGTCTAATCTGCGCTTAGGTCGTATCAGCTTCGCACTTTTGCTCTTGGTGTTTTTGTCTTTGACCCTTTGTGCGCGTTTGGGTGGTCGGGATTGTTTTGTGGGTTGCTTTGTGTTGGTTGGGTTGAGTGGTTGGACGGGTTGATTGAGTCGCCATCTGTCGGATTTTTTGCACTTGTCTTTCCGCAAGTAGGGTAGGCGGATTTTGGACTTATCGTTTTTTCCCCTTGTTCCTCGTCGAGATCTTCGCATGGGTCTTTTCTATGTTTGGCTCAGTTGAACGGGTTGAGTGATTGGCTTCTTGCTGAATTTGAATCGATTGGACTGGTTTAGGCGGATGGCTAAGTCGCTGTGATTGATTGGGATGATTGAATGGGTTGGGCTGAGCGGTTGGGATTGGATTGACTGAGTTAGTGGGATTGGGTTGGTTGGGTTGGTGCGATTGGGTTGAGTGGTCGGGCTGGTTTGGTTCGTGGGTGCCGTTGGGTCGCTTTGCGCGGCTGCGTGAGCCTGCTCGATGGGTTGGATGGGTGATTGAGTTATCCCTCGTCGAATCCCTTGCATGGGCTGTTTGTCGCTGCACTGGTGAGTTGGCTAGGTTTTAGGCTGTGTTGGTCGGATTGGGTTGCCTCGGTTGGCTTGTCTTTTGTCGAATCCCTTGCACGGTTTTTTACGCTCAGCCTAGGCGGGTTTTGTAGACTGCAGGCCGTCGTTCCACCGCCTTTGCACAGGGGGCATTTGGTACTGACCCTGTGGGGTTTTTTCTACACTTGGCATAGATGGGTTTTGGGCTGCCCCTTGTCGAGTCACCCACATGGGTCTTTTCTACGCTTGACGCCTGCGGGTTTTGGGTTGTGTTGTTTTTGTCCCCTTGCACTGGCTTAGTCGGTTTGCGTCGTTTATAATCATTTGGTGAGTTTATTTGAGTGAGTGCGTGGATTGGGTTGGCTAAGCTGCTCTGCGTTGGTGATTTGAATCGGGTTGTGGTTGTGTCGATTGCGCTGGAAGGCTGTTTATCACCGGTGAATTATTGCGTTGGCTGGGTTGGGTTAAGTTGCCTTATTTTGTCCCTCGTCCTTTGTCAGGTTTTTTCTCATCGGTCTTTTTTGCAATGGGTTCGAGTGGGTTTTGGATTGTGCTACTGGGATTGGCTCGTCTCCATCGGGTTATTCGCATTTGTCCT
>JANQLC010000028.1 GCA_028280815.1 Flavobacteriales bacterium
TTTGTGAATGAGCTCTTTGCCGGTTTGGATCCGAGGCGCCGTCCGGTCATGTCCACCTTTGAGAACAAATACAAATACCAGCAGATGCTGGTCAACAAAGACATCAGCGTTTACAGCACCTGTGAGCATCACTTTTTGCCGATTGTCGGCAAGGCGCATATTGGCTACCTATCCAACGGCAGGGTTATCGGGCTATCCAAGATCAACCGAATCGTCGACTATTACGCCAGACGACCGCAGGTGCAGGAACGCCTGACCTTGCAAATAGTCAAAAGCGTACAAGCGGCTTTGGATACAAGAGATGTGGCTTGCGTGATCGATGCCAAACACCTGTGCATCAACTCGCGTGGCATCCGTCATGCCGACAGCAGTACGCTCACAGCTGAACTGGATGGCGTCTTCAAAAAAGACCCGATTAAGCGTCGCGAATTCTTACATTATATCGACATAAGCGGTAAGTTTAAGGTTTAACCCCCCTATGAAGCGCTATGAGATCTACCCTTTACGGGTGTACGATTCCCTGCGGGGCAGAAAGGAGCGCTTTATCCCCATCGAAAGGGGTTGCGTAGGCCTATATGTCTGTGGTCCGACCGTTTACAGCCCCGTACATTTGGGAAATGTGCGCAGCTTTATCTCCTATGATTTGATCTACCGCTATCTAAACCATTTGGGCTATAGCGTCTGCTACGTGCGCAACATCACCGACGTCGGACATTTGGAGCGCGATGCGGATGGGGGGGAAGACAAGCTCGCCAAAAAGGCGCGTTTGGAACGGCTGACGCCTATGCGACTGGCACAGCGATATACTGTAGACCTTCACCGGATATTACAAAAGTTTAACAACAGAGCACCCGACATTGAACCCATGGCCACCGGGCATATTCCCGAGCAAATTGAAGCGGTGGAAAGATTGCTCGGTAAGGGATTGGCTTATGAGGTGAACGGCAGTGTCTATTTCGATGTTAAAAAATACGATGAAACCCACTCTTATGGGGAATTGAGTCGGCGCAGCATCGACGAACTGATCACCCAAAGCCGCGATTTGCAGGGTACTGCAGAAAAGAGAAACCCGCAGGACTTTGCGCTTTGGAAAAGGGCTTCACCCCAACACATCATGCGCTGGAAATCCCCTTGGGCTACGGGTTTTCCGGGCTGGCATTTGGAGTGCACGGTGATGAGCACCAAGTATTTGGGTCTGCCATTCGACATGCACGGCGGCGGAATGGATTTGAAATTTCCGCATCACGAATGCGAAATCGCACAGACCAAAGGGGCCTATGGAAAAGTGCCGGCCAACTATTGGCTGCACGCCAATATGCTGACGCTCAGGGGTCAAAAAATGAGTAAGAGCACCGGTAATACGGTTTTGCCGAATGATTTGATCCGTGGGACCAATCCCTTTTTCAAAAGTGGGTTTCACCCTTCCGCGATCCGCTTTTTCATGATGCAAGCGCACTACCGCAGCGTGTTGGACTTGTCTGACGAAGCCATGCGGGGTGCGGAAAAGGGCTATTTCAAACTGATGTACGCCTATAAAGCCTTGCAAAATGCGAGGAGCGGCAAAAGGTCAGACTTCGATGTGCAAAGCTGGGTTGACGAATCTTACGGAGCCCTGAGCGATGATTTTAACACCCCTGTGTTGATCGCCAAACTCTTTGAAGCCGTTCATTGGGCCAACCAAATCAAAGCGGGATTCGCATCCCTAAGGGAAGCTGACTTGCATTTGTTAAGGGAAAAATTTCATACTTTTAGCTTTGAAATCCTGGGTTTGCAGCCGGTTGAAGCGGAAGGAAATGCGGATAAACTCTCAGCGGTGATAAGCCTGTTGGTCGAGCTGCGCGCGGAAGCGCGTGCCGATAAAAACTGGGCGCGTGCAGACCAAATCCGGGAACGCTTGGCAGCCTTGGGGATTCAACTTCGAGATGGGCGGGAGGGCACCCGTTTCAGCCTGGAAAATTGACGCTTTTGAAAGCACTACGAAAAATGAGCATCACCATACCCGTACTGCTCGTCCGGCTCTACCGAATCAGCCTTTCCCCTTGGATCGGCGCTCATTGCCGCTTTACGCCTACTTGCTCCACCTATGCCTTGGAATCCCTTAAAAAGCACGGCCTCATCGTAGGCGGTTGGCTGAGCCTGAGACGAATCCTGCGCTGCCACCCCTGGGGCAGCGCAGGGCACGACCCCGTTCCACCTAAAAATGGTACCGATGACTGATCTCCTATACATCAACTGGAGCCCCAACCCGGGCATTGATCTGTTTGGCTTTTACACCCTTAGATACTACAGTTTGATGTGGGCCCTTGCCTTCGTCCTGGGATTCTACCTGATGAAAAACATATATAAAAATGAAAAGGTGGCAGAAACCTGTATGGACTCGCTCTTCGTCTATGTGATCATCGGAACTTTTCTCGGTGCTCGCTTGGGACACGTGCTCTTTTACGACTGGGCGTATTACAAAAATCACTGGCTTGAAATTTTTCTCCCCCTTGTGAACAGCTCCAAAGATTCGGCCATCTTTGGACTCATACCGGGTTACAAATTCATCGGATTTCAAGGTCTGGCAAGCCATGGTGCCGCATTGGGAATCCTCGCTGCACTTTATCTATACAGCCGAAGGGTAATTAAAAAACCCCTGCTCTGGGTGGTAGACCGCATCACGATTCCCGTAGCCATCGGGGGTGCTTTGGTGCGAATCGGAAACTTTATCAATTCGGAAATAGTCGGCAAGGCTTCTGATTTACCCTGGGCGGTGCGCTTTGAGCAGCAGAGCTTGAGCTACGGCCCTATCGTACCCCGACATCCGGCACAGCTTTACGAGGCGGCCGGTTACCTCGTCCTCTTTTTCGTCATGCGATACCTATACTGGAAAACGGATAAGCGCGCGCAACCGGGTTTTCTATTTGGCTGGTTTTTCACCTTGTTGTGGACTTTGCGATTTGTAATCGAGTTCGCAAAGGCACCCCAAGAGATAAGTCGTGCCACTTGGGTACTCGACACCGGCCAATGGCTGAGCATACCTTTTATAGCGATCGGCATCTTCTTTGTCGTGCGCGCCTATCGGCGGCCCCTCAAAAGCCAAAGCCTTTGAAGGTAAGCCTATGGGGATTGGCCGCACAGCCGGCTTCCCATCTTTAATCCCATGCGCCTCTAAGGCTCGATAATAGATGGATTGATCGCTGTCGCTGCAAACCCGAACGCTTTTGATCGAGGTGATTAAAAATTCTCAATACCTTTGCTGTGCGACGATTTCAAGCTGAGACGCATGCCCGCTTATACGGTGGTTGGCACCCAGTGGGGTGACGAAGGAAAAGGCAAGGTCATCGATGTGCTGGCCCCCCAAGCCGATTATATCGTCCGATTTCAGGGCGGTAACAACGCTGGACACACGGTGGTGGCAAAGGGTGAAAAATTCGTCCTACACCTCTTGCCCTCCGGTATCTTACATCCAAATGCACAGTGCATTATCGGTCCGGGCGTGGTCTTAGACCCCAAAGTCTTAATCGAGGAATTGGAAGCGCTAACCGCCAAAGGGATTTGCGGTAAGAATTTGTGGATCAGCGACCGGGCGCACCTCATCATGCCTTACCACATCAAATTGGATGAAGCCAAAGAGAAAAAACGCCAAAAGAAGATCGGCACGACCCGCCGTGGTATTGGCCCCTGTTATGAAGACAAGGTATCCCGTTGCGGCATTCGCGTAGCCGACTGGATTGATGAAGCGCGCTTTTCCAAGTTGCTCCGGGAAAACCTCGGTGAAAAGAACAGCTTACTGGAGAGGGTCTATGCTGAATCACCGCTGGACTTCGACGAAATTCACGCGGAATACCGCGTCTATGCTGCCGAATTGAAGCACCGAGTCATAGACTCTGTAAAAGTGTTGAACGGAGCGATTCGCTCGGGCAAGACGGTTTTGTTTGAAGGCGCCCAGGCGCTGATGCTCGACATCGACTACGGCACCTATCCCTATGTCACCGCTTCTTCGCCTAGCACCGGTGGGGTCAGCGTAGGCACAGGGGTACCCCCTGGTCTATTAGACCGGCAGGTGGGTGTGATGAAAGCCTACTGCACCCGGGTAGGCGAAGGCCCTTTTGTGACTGAACTGATGAATTCCACAGCGGAAGTAATCCGAAAAAGGGGAGGGGAATTCGGTGCGACCACCGGTCGCCCACGCCGTTGCGGCTGGTTGGATCTAATAGCTGCTAAATACGCCTGTGCGATCAACGGCATCACCGATATCGCGCTGACCAAATTGGACGTGCTGAGCGGATTCGATACGCTGAAAGTGTGCGTGGGCTATCAAATCCATGGGACGCCATGCGATACGGTGCCGGCGAACATCGAAGATCTGTATCGCGCTGTGCCGATTTATGAGGAACTACCCGGCTGGTCGCAAGACATTGCAACGATAACCCGCTACGAAGCGCTACCGGAATCCTGTAAGGCCTATCTGCAGTTTATCGAAACCTTTACGGAAACCCCGATCGCCATGGTGTCCGTCGGAGTCGATCGAAGCCAAAATATCATCCGAACAAAAGATTTGAAATGATGGATACCTACCGCAATCCCTTGGTGGAGCGATATGCGAGCGCGGAGATGAGCTACAACTTTTCCCCCCAGAATAAATTTACCACTTGGCGCAAGCTCTGGTTGGCGCTGGCCGAAGTGGAACGCGATTTGGGGTTACCCATCCGCGAATCGCAGCTCAAAGCCTTGCGCGACAATTTGGAGCCCATCGACTGGGCGCGTGTCCAAGCCTACGAAAGAGAGTTTCGCCACGATGTCATGGCGCATATCCACGCCTTTGGCGACGCTGCGCCTGCTGCCAAGTCGATCATCCACCTCGGGGCGACCAGCGCCTTTGTGGGAGACAATACCGATTTGATTCAAATCCGAGACGGGTTGCTGATTTTGAAGCGAAAACTCGTCAATGTCATCGCTGTACTCGCCCGATTTGCCGACCGGTGGAAAGACCTGCCCACCTTGGGGTTTACGCACTACCAGCCCGCCCAGCTGACCACCGTGGGCAAGCGGGCTACCCTTTGGATTCAAAGTCTGCTGTTGGACTGGGAAGAGCTGGAATTCCTCCGCGCTTCGTTGCGCTTTCGGGGTGTAAAGGGAGCAACCGGTACGGCAGCGAGCTTCAAAACCTTGTTCGACGGGGATTTTGCCAAAGTACAGCAACTCGACCAAAGCTTAGCCCAGCGCTTTGGCTTCGAGGGAACCTGGGCTGTCAGCGGCCAGACCTATGACCGAAAGTTAGACGCCAAGGTGTTGCACCTGCTTTCCAACCTGGCGCAATCCGCACATAAGTTCAGCAACGATGTCCGACTGCTCCAAAACCTAAAAGAAGCGGAAGAGCCCTTCCACACCGATCAAATCGGCTCCAGTGCGATGGCTTATAAGCGCAACCCCATGCGGAGCGAGCGCATGGCCGCCCTTTCCAAATTCGTGATTTCGATGAGCGGCAGTACGGCTATGGTGGCCGCCACCCAATGGTTTGAACGCAGCTTAGACGATTCGGCCAACAAGCGTCTCAGCCTGCCCCAGGCCATGCTCGCCACCGATGCGATCTTGGAGATTTGGCATAACGTGGTCGCGGGCTTGGCGGTTTACCCCGAGCTGATCGCGCGCCACATTCGAGCGGAATTGCCCTTTATGGCGACGGAACACATCCTCATGGCCGGCGTAAAGAAGGGCGGCGATCGCCAGGAATTGCACGAGATCATTCGCGCCCATTCCATGGAAGCCGCTCAGCAACTCAAGCAGCACGGCAAACCCAATGATCTGATCGCCCGCCTATCCGCCGACAAGCGCATAAAAATGGATGAAGAAGCGTTGATGGAGATTTTAGACCCCCAAAATTTTATCGGCTTTGCCCCCGCACAGACCACCCAGTTTTTACATGAACGGGTCAAGCCCATTTTGGAACAGCACAGCGACCTGCTCGGATTGCGCGTTCAATTGAAAGTCTAACAGCCATTCACACAGCCTTTACGCCCCCTGAGTAGTATTGTTTTGCGCTGCTTTGAAAAGGAGAGATATCGGGCGGGAATACGGACGATAAGCCGGTGAATGAGGCCCATCCATTTAAATCATACGCATGCGCAACGCAAATGCTGACAAAGGTCGATACAATTGCCGTTAAAATGAAACAGTGGCTCAGTTTCACAGCCTAAGGCGCTTCGCATTCAATTTCTAAGTATCCCCCTTGACTTTGGGCCCGACTCGCACCATGAAATGGGAGCCATGCCGCTTAAGCCCTTGGGTTTTTACGCATAAAAACCTTCTGATCGGGCTAAAAAATTTGATCTCATGTCTTCTCTTTTCTTCCATATATTTTGGAAACAAAAGAATATGTAAGCATTGAACGCCAATAAGCGTTGCGAGGGCAGGCCCAGGCGAAACAGAACCCAAATCAAAGTCAAAAAACCGAAAGTCAAATAATAAAAGCACTATGCCGATACACAATGCCATTCTCGAGCGGAAGGACTTAAAAATACCGCACTTATATATGTACAACGCGTCATTTTTATATTGGGTCCTTAATTTACGACTATTGGTTTTTACAGTTTTTCTGGTTCCCTTTTTACAGTGTTTTTCTCTGCAGTTATTTTCTTACAATCGGGGCAAAAAGACAATCTGCAGCAACAGCCGCTTCAGAGCCTGCGGGAAAAACAGCTATACCTGCGGGTGATATAGCTATAGCTGTTGCAACTGTCACCGGTTCTGCACTTTTACGCTTAGAGCAATCTTTCCAAGTTTCGCCCTCGAGACGCGGGCCCTTAAGTCGCAAAAGGGCTCGGTTACCGGAAATTTGAATGTAGCCCTTGTCGTTGGCATTTACCGCCACAGCATTCAATTGGAAATCGAGCGGACAACAGGCGCTTATCACATAGTCCGGACGCCGATTACACCTCGGCTTTCCGCATTCGGGTCGATATCTCCGATTAGATCGGAATTGGGATCGCTATAACCCATAAAACCCTGCATGCAAAGGAGAGCGCAGAGCAATGTGATTTTTTTCATGACGCGGGTATTTCAACGCTGGGCAAGTGTAATAAAACATATCGATATAGCCACATCATATAAACGGACCTATCCTATTTTTTTAATGGCGCTTTGCCCATCCTCGGCGGCTGTGGTTTTACGGACATTTCTCATGGTTCAATAGTCTATTTGAACAACCCGGTATGCAATCCAATCTGAGCAAATATAAAGTGCCGGTATGCACTTACAACTATTGACCATGCTGCTATGCTATTGCACAGTGAACGATCAAGGCAAAGAATAGATAACTGGGAAATGAGAATTTACTTTTTATCCAAAGAACGAGAGTCGCTGTTGTAAGGATATATGAAATGCCTATAATGGGGCGTGTTATCAGCTCACGAATCTCTCCAAGTGTGATGCTGTGAATTTTAAAATAATAACAATCCAATATCAGAAAGAGAAAATAAGCCGAAGCAACCAGGCTGATGGTAAAAAGCAACTCAGCTATATTTCTCCTCTTATGGCTCATTGGGGCAGCCGGGTCTGCAATCCGGTCCACAGTACCTCGCAGTCACTGCAAACACTGGGATAATTTCCACAACACCCACAATCGAATCCCCAATATACATGATAAGCGCGGCATTCCGGATCGAGGTCATCAGCTCCATTGGGCGAACGAGCTTGCAGCGCTTTTAAAACGCGACTCCTATCGCCTTCCGTGGGCTCCTCATCCCAAAAATGACGAAACTCCGCTTTAAATATTCGGTCGATCACGCTTGCAGAAACCACACCTCCCTTTTTGCGCTTTAAAAATGCCAATGTTCGTTTGGGTATAAACCCCTTCCCTGCAAAATCGCCCGCTTGAGACAGTCGGTAAAACATATCGTAAACCGCATCTGCCTATACCACTACATCTTCCAAACAGAAAAAGGGCGATTCCCCGCTTAGATAGGTATCGAGCTTTTTGCAATGACAATCCGCGGATTTCGACTCATCAGCTCTTTGGACTGACTTAAAAATAGCCCAATGTTAAAATACGACCTGCGTTAGCTCATGGTAATATTCCTCTTTCGATAGCCTATTAAACAATTCTTTGGGTATTTGCGATAGGATTAGCTCCGGCTTGTCGAGCTTAGCGTACTCATGTCTCTTCCTCAACCGGTTCCCCTGTCTTGCGACCAGGGAATTCATCTCTTGCTTATGGTTTTTATCGGTCAGGTCAATATGTAGAGAAGACAATGCTTCCCATGGATTTCCTTTCTCTCGATACGCGAGTTTAGACGCTAAGCGACCCCCCGCTTGGGCAGACTGTATCCGTAGCGCATACGGACCGTCATTCGATGTAAATTCAATGGATAATTGCTTTTCGCCCCGCTCCAAAAGGGTGTTTTTAGTGATTTTCAAACGGCCATTTATCTCCTTCGGCATGGAAGCGCGATAATTATCGGTCGTATCGCACCCACTCAATAGTGCTGTTACAAAAAGGATTGGAACAAGTGCAGATGTCTTCACCTTACAAATTTGTTTGCAATATAGATTTAATATATTTTTTTAACCCTATACTTACCAACCCACCTGTGACTGCTAAGCGAGGGTGCAATTGTTTATGTAGAACGCGATTTTAGTAACCGCTCGACGACCCCTCTTTGGTTTTACATAGGCAGCGTCGGGGTACAACATTCAGCACGAGCATACAGGATATTACGTAAATCCAAAAGACATCCCAATAGGTGAAAACGTATGGATCGCTACGTTGACCATGGGGACGGAGATGAGCCCTGCTACGAGGCGACTGGAATAAGGCCCAATCGGGTGGCGAAAATGGATGAGCCGCTGCTCTTTTTTGGGTTGATAGCTGTTGTGGATTGTACTCAAAACCGCAGCTTTGACTATCATGCTCAGGCGAATGAGAAGGGAATTTAGGAAGCGTTTATCCAAATATTTCAAAAACTGATTTTCATCGGTTGGTCGGATTGCTGCATTTGATGTGTTGGGTTGTTTACGACCCTTGAAATAAGTATGATCCTCGCTGTTTCGGCTGCTTGCGTTGGGGTGTTTAACCCCTACTCGGTTGGCTGCGTTTGTGTGGGTGCGCTCGGCTGAGCTGGTTTGAATCGGTTGTGCTGGTTGAGTTGGGTTGGTTCGTCAGCGTGGCTGTTGCGTTGATCAGACTGCTTTGCATGGGTGAATGATTGTATGGGCTGGGTTCCGATTGGTTTGCTGGGTTGTTGAGCGGGTCGCTTTGCACTGTTTTGTCGTTTTGCGGATTGGGTCGACTCAATTGGGATGGTTGAATGGGTTGGGTTGCGCGCTTGGATTGAGTGGTTGGGTTGAATGGGCACAAAGTGTTTGAAAGATGTCTTTGCCATTGGGAAAATAGGGGCTCGGTGGTGGCTGCGGGTCGGTGACTTTTTTATCTAATCGGCTTTGAGTCTGTGCTGTTTTTGTGTGGGTAGGGATTTGGATTGGCTTGCGTTGGTTGGGTGCGTGCTTGGATTTGCTTTGCTTGGATTGAGTGGGCATAAAGTGTTTGAAAGATGTCTTTGCCATTGAGAAGAGGCGAGCTCGTTGTTGAATGCGGGTCAGCGACTTTTTTATCTAAGCGGCTTTGAGTCGGCGGTTTTTTTGTGTGGATAAGGATTTGCGTGGGTTGGTTGGGCGCGTTTGATGGGTTGTGTTTGATTTGTTCAATGGCTTGGCTTGTTGTTGTGGTTGGTCGGCTGGGTTGATTGGGGTGTTGAGTTATTGGGCCGTTCATAATCGGGTTCTTTGCAGGGGGTCTGTAGTTGATTTAGGCGGGCTTTGGACTTCTCATTTTTTGCCCTTGTCCTTCGTCAGGTTTTTTGCATCAATCTTTTCTGCGGTTGGCATGGATGGGCTTTGGCTTGTGTTGCCATCTGTCGGGTTTTCACACTTGTCTTTTCTGCGATGGGTGTGGGTAGATCTTGGGT
>JANQLC010000018.1 GCA_028280815.1 Flavobacteriales bacterium
CAAGAATAAAAGACTCGGCGAACAGGCGAGCCTTGACGCCAGGCATAAAAAGGCGTTTATCGCAGTAGAGAGTTAACCAACGCAGGAAAAGTTAGCAGTATCGGAGCACATCGCAAGGCCAAAGCATGCGCCGTGCAAAGGCACAACCCACAAATGCTCGCCGACAAAAGACCCGTTTCCCGAATCCAATTCCGCGCTAAATCCGGTATATCCGCGCTATATTGTAATCTTTTAAAAGGCGCTTGGCCTTTTCATAATCCAGGGTAAAGCCCAAAACGTAACCGCCGCCGCCACTGCCACAGAGCTTTAGATAATAATCATCAGATTGGATTCCCTGCGCCCAGATCTCGAGCAGAGAATCGGGAATCATCGGGCGCAGATGCGCATAGACCCAGATGGAAAGGGCCTTTAAATCACCGAACAACACCCCCAGCTTTCCCTTCATAAATGAGTCGATGCAAGCACTGCTGTATTTGACGAACTCATCTTTCACAGTCTGCCTAAAGCCTTGGCTTTTGAGCTTTTCAAAGAAGATATTGATCATGGAGGCCGTCTGCCCAGGCGTCCCCGAGTTCAACAGGAAAATAGCGCCTTCTCCCCTTTTGCACGCAGGTACATCTACTGCATCTACATCCGTTTTGGAATGAATCAGCAAGGGGAGTTTTAAGTAACAAACCAAGGGATCGAAGCCTGAGCTGGTACCGTGAAAGTAGTTTTCCATCTTGGCAAAGACGTTTTTCAGACGCTTGATTTTTTCCTTGTCCAAATCCCGCTCCACATCGATCTTTCGGATCGCATAGCGCTTGTAAAATGCAGCCACTAAGGCACCGCTACTGCCTATCCCATAGCACTGTGGAATATTGGAATCAAAATACAGGCCCTTTGCTATATCCCGATTGAGCTGCTCCATATCGAAGCGCAAATCCAAATCGGCGGACTGATTTAAAGCAGCGAGATTATCGACGTATGCCCGCAACAGCCGATTCGACTCTGTAATCCCCTCTGATCTTGCGGTGGGAAATTTTAAAGAGCCTTTAAAATCACCCAGTGGCAGGCTTAAACCTTTGGAATTTTGTACGACGCCGTATTCGCCAAAGAGCAGCACCTTGGCATAGAACAAGGGATTTTTCATCGCGACTGCGTTTTCTCCTCAGCATGCAAAGATATGAATAACCTCAGTACGCTGCACGATCTGCCATATAGCCCTGGCCTTGACAATACCTCAGCAATTCTCCATCGATAAAATCCAAAATGAGTTGCCGATGTGTTTCGGGGTATAAGAGGTGCACATTGGCGCCTGCATCTAGGGTAAAACAAAGCGGATGTCCCGTCTGTTTTCGATAGTCCCAGACCGCATGCAACACGGCGACGGTGTTGGGCAGCATCAGCAGATAAGCCGGTGTAGCAGTCATCATCATAGCGTGAAGGGAGAGCGCCTCACGCTCTACCAAGCCGCCAAAAGCCTCCCAATCCCCAGACTTTAAAACCGGAATGAGGGATTCCAAATTTTTCTCGGCCTCCTCAAAGCGCGGTTTCGCATGGGGATGGCCCTGCATCAATTCATGCCCCAGGCTGCTCGCTAGGCTTTTTTGCCCGCGTTGAATGAGCAAAATGGTATCTTGAACCCCCCGAAAAATGGGGTGAACGCCATAGGGATAGGGAATGGCATATGCATCGCTGCTGCCCGGGATAGCGGAAATACGGCCCCACACGACCAGTCCTTTGTATAGGCTCCGGCATGCGCTGCCAGAACCCAAGCGCGCCAAAAAGGAAGCCCTGCGCGCTGCGGCAAAAGCATCTAAGTCGGCTCCCAAATCCCGTTCCAGCTGAACGAGCGCCAATGCCAAAGCGCTCATGCCCGAAGCCGAAGAGGCCATTCCGCTGCTGTGCGGAAAAGTGTTGCGGCTGTGAATTTCAAAATGGTAATCTCTCAAAAAAGGGATGTGAGCGGCTACTCGCCGAAAAAAAGTTGCGATTTTGGGCTCGAAATCGGGCCTGTGCCGCCCGTGAAAAAAAAACCTAAACCCAGGGCCTTCAGATGGCTCTTCGACAAACGACAATTCGGTTTCCGTAAGGGAATGGGAAAGCGTAAAGCTCAAGGAAGCATGGGCCGGGATTTGCTCACCGCGCTTACCCCAATATTTGATCAAGGCGATATTCGATGGGCTGGTAACCCTTATCTTTCCGCTTTTTAAACCCATTCGCAATCCCCTGCAAATCCATAACGCCTTGACGGCATTTTTCTCCTTCTCGGAAACCGCCCAAACACGGGATTCCAAGTGCCGGGGCCGCAATGGACGGACACCCCGGCCCACACCGCGTTCACGCGATCAAAGGCGAGGCGCCGAGCCGAAAATTTCGGGGCTTCAAAAATACAAAAATCCATTGGCTCGTCAGGCTGGAAGCGCTGAAGGATTGCGATGGAAAGTGCAGAGACGACCGGGTTGACAAGAAGGGACCGAAGACCCAATTTTTGCACAAGAGATATTTTCCTAACTTGCAGCGTATATTGAGGAGAGATTTGGTTGCTTGCAACCTCATTAAAAAATGCTAAAAATCAGCATTTCCCGCACAGCCCAATCCATCCCTTAGTTTACCCGTATCAACGAAAAGAGCAGTGATTTATGCCGTACCTATTCACATCGGAATCCGTTTCTGAAGGGCATCCCGATAAGGTTGCCGATCAGATATCCGACGCCTTGTTGGACCATTTTTTAGCCTTTGACCCCAACGCCAAAGTGGCTTGTGAAACCCTGGTGACCACCGGGCAGGTCATCTTGGCTGGAGAGGTGAGATCCAAAACCTATATCGATGTGCAAAACGTTGCACGCCAAGTGATTAACAAAATCGGATACACCCGAGAGGCCTATGGATTCAGCGGTGACTCCTGCGGGGTGATCTCCTTGATTCACGGACAGTCTCCCGACATCCACCGAGCTGTCAAACGCAGTCACAACGAACAGCAAGGGGCGGGCGATCAGGGAATCATGTTTGGCTACGCGACGAGAGAAACGGAAAACCGCATGCCCCTGGCCCTGGATTTATCGCACCGCATTCTGCAAGAACTGGCTCAACTGCGCCGCGAGCGCGCGGCAATCCCCTACCTGCGCCCAGATGCCAAAGCACAGGTAACCGTGGCTTATTCCGATACAGACGAGCCCTTGTACATCGATACCATCGTGGTTTCTACCCAACACGATGACTTTGATGCAGATGAAAAAATGCTGCGGCGGATAAAAACCGATTTGAAATCTATCCTGATGCCGCGCGTCATCAAAAAATTGCCCGCAAAAGCCCAATCGCTCTTCACCGACCGAACTACCTATTACATCAACCCGACCGGCAAGTTTGTCATCGGCGGGCCGCACGGGGATTCGGGCTTAACCGGCCGAAAGATCATCGTGGATACCTACGGTGGCAAAGGCTCGCACGGTGGGGGCGCTTTTTCAGGGAAGGACCCCTCCAAGGTGGATCGCTCCGCGAGCTATGCCGCACGACACATCGCCAAGAATTTGGTGGCCGCCGGCCTGGCGGATCAGGTTTTGGTGCAACTGTCTTACGCCATCGGCGTGGCAGAACCGACTTCTGTTTACGTGAATACCTTTGGCAGCGCAAAAGTGAAGGCAAGCGATGGCGAAATAGCCCGAAAAGTGCAGGCGCTCTTCGATCTGAGGCCAGCTGCCATTGCAGATCGGCTCAGGCTCCACCAACCGATCTACTCAGAAACGGCCGCCTATGGGCACATGGGCAAAAAACCTCGGGTCGTAACCAAAATTTTTGAGTCCCCACACATCGGAAAGATCGAGCGGGAGGTGACGCTGTTCACCTGGGAAAAACTGGACTATGTGGAACGGATAAAAAAGATTTTTGGATTGCGATAAGTCGCCTTATTTTCAATTTACCGATTTTTGAGCATTGCGCAAAGGCCTCGTATGGTATCCACCCCGTGCGAGAGTCGTGCCTTTTAGGTTGGCTCTTTCGATTTCACCCTTATTAGATGACCGCTTAAAAAGTGAGGCTTATCCCTTGCTTTCCGCCTTTTGTGAAGGTTTGAAAAGGACGGCATTTCTCCATTCCCCTTGGAGAATTAAAAGGGGATTCTCTATCCTTCTCCCTGTGTAGATCCACCCGCTTTGACCTCTGGCCTTTGCTTTCCGCCTTTTGTGAAGGTTTGAAAAGGGCGGCATTTCTCCATTCCCCTTGGAGAATTAAAAAGGGGCATTCTCTGTCCTTCTCCCTGTGTAGATCCACCCGCTTTGGCCTTTGCTGTCATCCTTTTGTGAGCGTTTAAAAAAGGCTTATTTCTCTGGTGTTTATCTCTGAAGGAGACCACTTGGAAAGGGCGCTCGCCCTTGTCCTATAGTTCGGTCTAAATCCCAACTTTACCCCTTGGCGTTTGCTCTTTATAGGGGCTTAAAAAGGGGCTCTTTTCTCACCCGTTGGCAGTTTAAAAAGAAAAGGCTTACCCCTTTGATACTTGGTCCGTATAAGACAGCTTGAAAAAGACGCTTGTTTTTTGACTTCGTCCCATGTGGTGATTTAAAGATCGGGATTGGCTCTTATCCCGTGTATCGGTTTGGAAGAGTGGGCTTATTTTTTGTTCCTGTGGAGCAGTCTGAAAGGCTTTTTGCTTTTATCTCATGGTTTGAAAAGATGCTTCTCTTTTCGGCTGTAAACCCGATCAAACACCCGCTCCATCAACCGGCTTGACAAACGCATAAGTGCAGGGTTCAGTCCACGTTATCACGTAAAAATGTAAAGCGCGATAGCTGGGTCTCATCACTCGACAGGTCGCCCCCCTCCCTGGCGCTTATCGGCGGGTTGATCGGCGTATTCGGTGGATTCGGACCTACGTTCAAAGTGGTGATTGTACACGTGCAATCGCTGCCTGCGCTCTAAGGCTTTGCGCGTCACCGTCTCGGAAATGAGGCTATCAAACGGATTCTCCAATGCCCTGTCCTCAGGTGTCGGCTTTTTGTCGGGTTGGGTGTCCATTTCTGCTGCCGCATTCCTGACTTCAAACCGCAGGTCAGGCTGTGTTTCAGGCGTATTTTCCGATTCGGGTATATCGAATGAAAAGCGCTGCTGATGGGGTGAGATGGGGTCGCACTTTTCTCTTTGCGCCAAGGGTTGGTTTAAAACCGCGTCGGACCGCATCTTTTCCTTTAGAGAAGGCTTTAAGTCAGGGGGTTCTACATCGTATATGCCGCTCGATTCGGGCTCGTTTTCTCGGGGTTCATCATCGCGGACCAATTCGCCCGGCCGGGCGATCATGGTTTTCGTGATGGGTTGCTCATCGCCTAGGGTGTGGTATATCTTTTTGGATTCCTCACTTACGATGATCTCTTGTTGTGAATCCGAAAAGCCGGTTGCCACGACTGTGATGCTCACCCCTCCTTCCAAATCCTCATCCTCGCCAATGCCCATGATGATATCGGCGTTGTTTCCCGCTTCGTTTTGGATGTATTCATTGATGCTCGCTATCTCGTCCATGGTGATCTCTTTGGTTCCAGAAACGATCAGGAGTAAGACGTTTTGGGAACCCGTAATCTTATTGTTGTTCAACAAGGGGGAGTCCAATGCTTCGACAATTGCTTCTTTGGCGCGATTCGCACCGGTGGCCGTCGCCGAGCCCATGATGGCCGTACCACTGTTTGCCAAGACGGTCTTCACATCGTGCAAATCGATGTTTTGCGTGAAGTGATGGGTGATGACATCGGCAATTCCCTTTGCAGCTGTAGTCAAAACCCTATCGGCCTTGGAAAACCCTTCTTTAAAGCCCAAATCACCGTAGAGCGCTCTGAGCTTCTCGTTGTTGATCACAATGAGGGAATCGACGTGTCTGCGCATTTCTTCAATACCCGATTTGGCTTGTTGGAGGCGTTTTTTCCCTTCAAAGCAGAAGGGTACGGTCACGATTCCCACGGTCAAAATACCCAAATCACGGGCTACTGAAGCGATGACCGGTGCCGCGCCTGTACCGGTGCCGCCACCCATACCAGCTGTGATAAAGAGCATTTTGGTGTTCGCCGATAGGGCGCTCTTTATCTCATCGGCGCTCTCGACGGCTGCCTTTTTCCCAATTTCGGGATTGGCACCCGCGCCCAAGCCTTCGGTCAGGGAAATCCCCAATTGCACCTTGCTCGGGACTGGACTGTTGTCAAGCGCTTGGGCATCGGTATTGCACACGACGAAGTCCACACCGTTAATGCCCTGGTTAAACATATAATTCACGGCATTGGTGCCCCCACCGCCTACGCCCATCACCTTGATGGAAGCAGAACGGTTCTTGGGCAGATCAAAGCTTATCCCGCCTCCTGGAAAATTTGTATCGCTCATCACCTATCATTTCTAAGTCTATTCAGAATCGTTTAAAAATTGCTTAAACCGCTCTGTCCACTTGTCGAAAAAAGATTTTATGCCCTTGTCGGCTGTTTTCTCCCGTTGGTGATCCAGGGCTGTGCGCGAGGCTTCCCCTTCATCACCCGGAGCCCGTCCCGCTCGATTCTCATCCAACCCCTTCATGACCAAGCCAACAGCGGTTGCGTAGATCGGACTGCTCAGTTCCTCAGGGGCCCCACCCGCCAAATGCTCGTTGGGATAGCCGATTCTCGTATCCATACCGGTGATGTACTCGGTGAGCTGGCGCAGGTGTTTCAATTGCGCACCTCCACCGGTCAGCACGATACCTGCGATCAATTTCTTCTTCTGCTCCGCATGTCCATAATTGGCAATCTCCATATTCACCTGCCCTATGATTTCGCTCACGCGGGCGTGGATGATTTGAGAGAGCCGTTTTAGGGAGATCTCTTTGGGCTCACGACCGCGCAAGCCGGGGATGGAAACGATATCGGTCTCCCTGTTTTCACCCGGCCAAGCAGAACCAAACCTCACCTTGAGCTGTTCGGCTTGGCGTTCGATGATGCTACACCCGATCTTGATATCTTCCGTAACCACATTGCCCCCGTAAGGAATGACAGCGGTATGGTGAATGGTACCATTTTTGAAGATCGCTATATCCGTCGTGCCGCCACCGATATCCACCAGCGCGACCCCGGCTTCCTTCTCTTCTCGACTCAACACGGCATCGGCTGAAGCCAAAGGCTCCAATGTAATACCCGAGAGTTCCAGCCCGGCGCTCTTAATGCAACGGCCTATATTGCGGATGGAGGATACCTGTCCGACCACTACGTGAAAGTTGGCCTCCAAACGGCTGCCATACATGCCGATGGGCTGCCGTACTTCGGATTGGCCATCCACTTTAAAGTCCTGTGGCAAGACGTGTATAATCTCCTCACCCGGCAGCATGACCAACTTGTGAACCTGTGCGATCAAATCATCTATATCCGATTGCTCAATCACCTCTTCAAAGTGGCTTCGCGTGACGTAATCCCTGTGTTGCAAGCTGCGAATATGCTGACCGGCAATGCCGACTACCACAGCTCGAATATCCGCGCCAGAATCTGAAGCGGCCTGCACGACAGCCCCTTGAATGGAGTGTATGGTCTGTGTAATATTGTTGACCACACCCCGATGTACACCGAGACTCCTCGCCCGGCCGCGTCCCAACACCTCGAGTTTGCCGTATTCATTCCTCCGACCCACCATGGCTGCAATCTTGGTGGTCCCCACATCCAAACCGATAGCGAAGTCGTCCGTTTCCATATCTCTATGATTGGGTGCAAATGACTTGATCCCCATATTTCAAATTGACGAGGCGGTACGTCGCCCACCCCCTTGTATCTAATACGCTTTTATAAAATGCGATCAATTTATCCAATTTTTCACCCATGTGTCGTGGGCTGCCAAATAGGACACGGTGCACACCGCTGCGCGTGAACAACACGTAATCGGCTCCCTTCAACGCTATGCCGATGATAAACTGGGATAGAAAGGGGCGCTGCAGCAGCGCCTTGACAAGGGCTTTCAAATCCTGCAAATCAGCACCCGTAAATTCACCCTGCACCAAGATGACATCGGCGGTGTAATCCGGGGAAAGGGGCATCCGACCCCCTGTGTCGGTCAGATAGTAATCGGCTTTCGTCGTGTGAACCCGAGCCAAAACGGTCTTTTGTCTCAGTGCCACCCTTAGTTTACCATCGATTGAAACATAGACTTGGGCTTCGGCCACATAGGGCAACCCGTTTAGTTCTCGCTCTATTTTTCTCAGGTTCAGCGCCTGCAGCGGTTTTTGAACCTGCGCCGCATGGTTGCGGAGTATGCCCTCGATCTCTTCCCGGTTTAAAAAACGGTCTCCCGCCCTTGTGTCGGTCAAAACCTGAATGGCGCTGATGCGCGCCCGGCGGCTTCGGCCTCTTGCAAAGCCCAGCAAAAATAGGACCGCTGGGATGCCTACCAACATATATGGGATGCTGTGCTTCATCGGATGAGTCGTCTCTTTATAGGTGCGGCCAAATCGCCTATATCTCCGGCTCCCATGGTGACCAGCACCTCAAAATCGATGTGTTTCAGTTCGTTCAACAATTTTCTCTTTGTCGTGATCCGCTTATCCCTTATCTGAACCCTGTCGAGCAGGCTCGCCGCGCTCACCCCCTCTATGGGCGCTTCTCTGGCCGGATAAACCCCCAACAGCAACAAGCGGTCGAGACCGGAAAGCGCACGGGCAAAGTCATCGATGAAATCACGCGTACGACTGAACAAATGGGGCTGAAAAACACCGGTTATCTCCTTACCGGGGTAGCATGTGCGCACCGCGCTTAAAAAGGAGTCGATCTCCCTCGGGTGATGGGCGTAATCATCGATGTAAATGCGCTTGCCATCATCATAATGCACCGAGAACCTGCGTCTTACACCTTTAAATTCTCTTAGGAGTGGACGCAATCCCTCAGGGTCAACGCCCAAAACATCGGCCATGGCCAAGGCGGCCAAAGCGTTCTCTAAGTTATACAGGCCCGGCAGCGGCCATATCCAATCCGACACGACTCGTGAGGGGGTTTTTAAGTCAAAGCGGTAACCCCGCTCTTGAATTCGAATGTTTTGGGCTTCGTAGTCGGCTGATTCTAAAGTAGAATAAGTCAAGCCTTTAAATGGGAGCCCTTTCTGGATCACCAGCCGAGCGGGATCTAGCCCGGAAACAAAGGCCTGAAAAGCCCGCTGTACACCCGCAGCGGTTTCATAGGTGTCCAAGTGGTCCGCGTCCATGCTGGTGACACAAGCGATCGCAGGGCGCAATTGCAAAAAGGAGCGATCGTACTCATCGGCCTCTACCACGGTTATATCGCCTGGATTTAAAATTAAATTGGATCGGTAATTTTCGGCAATCCCACCGAGAAAGGAAGTGGCTCCTACACGGGCCCGATCCAATACGTAACCCAATAGGGCAGTCGTAGTGGTTTTGCCGTGTGTGCCCGCCACCGCTAAGCAACGGGTATTTTCGGTAATATGCCCCAACAGCTGGGCGCGCTTCCAAATGCGGAACCCCCCGTCCCTGAAATGACACCATACCGCGTGTGCCCGAGGGATGGCCGGTGTGGTGACCACCAGCGTATCGGAAACGTCGAAGTCTCGCGGGATTTGATCGACATCCTCACCGTAGTGTACGGAGCAACCCGCTGAAGCGAGTTGTCGGGTCAAGGCCGTCTCCCTACGGTCGCAACCCGCAACGCGAAAAGACCGAGCGAGAAAGTAACGCGCCAAAGCGCTCATGCCGATCCCGCCGATGCCGATAAAGTAGAGCTTATGTATCGAGTCCCATCTCATCTCATCAGCGTAAAGATTAGGTCTACGATCTCATGGGTGGCGCCTGGCCTGGCAAACTGTGCGATATTGCGTTCCAGCTCGCGCAGGGATTCCTCGTCCGCCAGCAAACTCGAAACTTTGGGCCAAAGCCGTTCCGAAGCGCGTTCGTCACTCACCCAAACCGCTGCTGCTGACCGCACCAATGCATCTGCATTTTTAGTCTGGTGATCCGCTGCAGCATGGGGCAAGGGTACCAGAACGGCTGCTTTTTGGGCTGCGCTCAATTCGGAAATGGCCATGGCACCGGCGCGTGAAACCACCAGATCGGCGGCCGCATAAGCCACGGACACATCGGGGACAAAATCGACGATTTTCACATGCTGTCTCTGCAAACCCTTCAAATCGAGGTACTCTCGCACACCGGTTTGCCAGAGCAACTGCACATCGAGCCGATCTATCACCCCTTTCCAGACTCGATTCAAAGTCCGACTGCCCTGGCTACCGCCAAAGGAACAGACCAATTTCGCATCCGGCCGAAAGCCGAGGACTTCCTTGGCTCTTTTCTTCTCCAGCCCCCCGACAAACAAATGCCTACGCACCGGATTGCCCGTCAGCCTGATCTTCTGTCTCGGGAAGTAGCGTTCCATATGGGGGTAAGCGACGCATATGTAGTCCGCCGTTCTCGCCAAAATTCTATTGGTCAGGCCCGGAACGGCATTCTGCTCTTGCACTATCGTAGGAACCTTCTTCTTTGCAGCCATATACAGCGCAGGGCCGCTGGCATAGCCGCCGGTACCGATGGCGACATCGGGTTGAAAGCCGCTCAGGATTTGTCCGGCTCGACGCAGGCTCTTCCACAGCTTAAAAGGGAAAGTCATATGCGTAAAGCTAACCTTTCTCTCTATGCCACTGATCGGCAAGGCTTGAATTTTATAGCCCGCTCGGGGTACGCTTTGCATTTCCATCCGGCCTGCAGCACCGACAAACAGAATGCGGGCAGCTGGCAAACGGTTTCTGATCTCATCAGCCAGCGCCAGGGCCGGAGAGATATGGCCGCCGGTTCCACCACCGCTAATCAATATGCTGGGCAATCGTTCTTGCAAATCCACTTTCCGCCGATTCCAATCTGTCCTCTCGTTTCCCCTCAGTCAACACCCGACTGGCTGAAAGTATGATTCCCACTTCGAGACAGCTCATCCACAGCGCAGTCCCACCACTGCTGATAAAGGGCATGGTCTGCCCGGTAACCGGGAGTAAGCCCACCGCTACGCCCATATTGACAAAGGCTTGAAATGCGATGGGCAACGCCATGCCGATCACCAAAAGAATACCAAAAAGGCTTGGCATCTTAGTGCTTATCACCATAATTCTGATAAAAAACAGTATGAACAACAATAAGATAAGCGTACCGCCGACCCATCCGTATTCCTCTACGATAACGGCAAAGATAAAGTCCGATGAAGACTGGGGTAAAAAATCTTTTTGAGCGCTCTTTCCAGGTCCGACCCCGAACACACCGCCAGATGCTATCGCGATCTTCGCTTTCTCACTTTGATAGCCATCTCCTGCTGCCCGGTTGCAAAAGCGCTGCACACGGCTTATCCAAGTGTTCACTCGACTGGGCAACACATCGGGAAAAGCCTTGGCAGTCAGTACAAAGAGGATGAATCCAAGCGTCGCGAATGCCAGTATAAGACCCGTATACCGAGCGGGGAAACCACCGATGAAAAGCATGATTAAGACCATGGTGAACAAGAGTGCTGCCGTTGAGAAGCCGGCCGGTAAAATGAGTCCACAAATCAAGGAAACCGGTACAAAAAAATCGACCAAAGCCTCTCTAAACCGCAGCGGAACCCCTTGTATTTTGCTGAGGTAACGAGCCGTATAGGCCATGACAACCCAGGTGGCCAGAGAAGCGGTTTGAAAGGAGAGGTGGACAAAGGGAACCTGAATCCAGCGGCTGGCATTTGCGCCCGCAACCGTCTTGCCCTGCAACAGGGTAGCGACCAAGAGCACGACTACCACGGGCAAGCCGATGACGGACAGCCCACCGATATACCGGTAATTGATGCGGTGCGTGAAGTATAAAATGGCAAACCCGCTGCCGAGGAGCAGGGCGTGTTTAAAGAGGTATCGAAAGGTGTTGCCGTTGCCATACAGATAAGCCAAATTGCTGCTGGCGCTGTAAATGGGCAGGAATGAAAACAGCCCGATAAGCGCGATATAAGCCCATAGGTATTTGTCTCCCCGTATGTGTAACCCCTTAGACACGCCCTATAATTTTTTTACCTCTGCTTTAAACTGGTCTCCCCTATCCGCATAGTCTTCAAAGAGGTCAAAGCTCGCACAAGCGGGTGACAACAATACGTTGTCTCCTTTTTTCCCCAATATATAGGCCGTTTTTACCGCCTTTCTCATGGACGTCGTCTCTACGATGATCGGAACGTGGGGTTCAAAAAAACCGACGATTCTAGAATTGTCGATTCCCAAGGCTACCATCGCCCGCACTTTCTCCTTTACCAGGGGGAGCAAATCGCGGTAATCATTCCCTTTATCGACACCCCCCGCGATCCATACGGTGGGGCTTTCCATGCTTTGCAAGGCGTAAAACGCAGCGTTCACATTGGTCGCCTTGGAGTCGTTTACAAAGCGCATCTCGTGAATTTTCAAGACGGGTTCTAAGCGATGGGGTACCGCGGCAAAGTCCGATAAGCTCTGACGTATGGTTTCCTTGCTGATCTGCATCAGAGAAGCCGCCAATCCAGCTGCCATCGCATTTTGCACATTGTGTTTTCCGCTCAATGCCAAGTCACTTATCTTCATCGTAAAACTGTTTTTGCGCGTTTTAAATCGGACTTCACCGCCCTGCACCCAGGCGCCTTCCGCTAGGGTTTGATCGGTTGAAAAAGCATAGGTCTCAGCCGGCGATCGATGGGTCTCTAAGCGGCTTGCGATGGTTTTATCATCTGCGTTATAGAGGAGAAAACCTCGGGCGTCCTGGTTCATCGCGATTTTAAACTTGGCTGCCGCGTAGCTTTCAAAACCGCCGGCATAGCGATCTAAGTGATCGGGCGTAATATTGGTAATCACAGCGATATGGGGTTTAAAGGTTTGGATGTTATCCAGCTGAAAACTGCTGATTTCCAACGCGTAAACCGGATGGGGCTCCACGGCGACCATATGGGCAAAACTCCGGCCTGTGTTGCCGCCCAGTCCCGAATCGATTCCCCCGCTTTTCAAAATGTGGTGAATCCAAGACGCCGTGGTCGTCTTACCATTGCTGCCGGTCACCCCGACGAGGACGGAATCCGTATGACGCGCGGCGAGTTCCACCTCCGAGATCACCGATATGTCGCGCTCGAACAAACGCTGTACAATGGGAATTTCATTTGGAATGCCCGGGCTTTTCACCACCTCATCTGCATGTAAAATCTCAATCTCGGCGTGGCCGTTTTCTTCAAATCGGATTCCGTGGCGCAAGAGAAGATCTCTGTATTGGGCTTTGAGGCTACCGCTATCGGACAAGAAGACATCAAAACCCTTCCGCTTACCTAAGATCGCAGCGCCGACGCCGCTTTCTCCTCCCCCTAAGACGATCAACTTTTTCATCATCGCACTTTTAGGGTGATAAGGGCTACGAGAGCCAGCAAAAATGCCACGATTAAAAATCGCGACACGATCTTACTCTCGTGCCAACCCTTTTTCTGATAATGGTGGTGCAGCGGAGCCATTAAAAACACCCGCCTGCCAGTCCCATATTTCTCTTTGGTGTACCGGAAGTAGGCGAGCTGTAGAATGACCGATAGACTCTCGATGAAAAACACACCCCCTATCAAAATCAACAACAACTCCTTGCGAACCGCCACCGCAATAACGGCGAGGACACCGCCGATGGTCAAGCTGCCGGTGTCACCCATAAAAACCTGTGCTGGGTAGGTGTTATACCAGAGAAAGCCGATCAATCCGCCTGCCAGCGCAGCGATAAAGACCACCACCTCACCGATATGGGGGATGTACATGATGTCGAGGTAATTCGCAAAGACGATGTTGCCAGACACCCATACCAAAACGGCATAAGCACCCAAGGCTACAGAAGCCGTGCTAGCAGCCAAGCCATCTAAACCATCCGTCAAGTTAATCGCATTGGAAACGGCTGTAATGATAAATATGACCACGGGTATAAAGACGATCCAGGCACAGCGCTGATAATCCCTTCCCACCCATTTGAGCCAGGCGGCATAATCCAATTCATTGTGCTTGGTGAACGGCAAGGTGGTTTTTAAAGCGTGCTTTTCTTCTTTGAATGCCGGGTTTGCCATTTGAGCTGTCGATTTGTAATCCTTCTCTTTGATGGTAACCCCATCGTTAAAGTAGAGGGTAGCGCCTACCACCACACCGAGGACGACTTGTCCAAATACCTTAAACCTCGCCTTTAGACCTCGTTTGTTCTTCCTAAAAATTTTGATGTAATCATCGGCAAAACCGATAAAGCCCATCCACAGGGTGGTAAAGATGAGGAGCGCCACATATACATTGTCGAGCCGCGCGAAGAGTAGCGTCGGGATGAGCGTAGCCGCTATGATGATCAAGCCCCCCAAAGTGGGGGTTCCCCGCTTTTGACTCTGCCCTTCCAAACCCAGGTCCCGTACGGATTCACCGATTTGTCTCCGCCTTAAAAAACCGATGACACGCCTGCCGTAGAGCGCCGCGATCAACAGGGAGAGCACGCCGGTCAAACCCGCGCGAAACGACAAGTACCGAAACATCCTCGCACCGGGGAAATCATAGCTCCTCCTCAGAAAATCAAACAGGTAGTACAGCATTACTTCTCTCGCTCTTGTAAGGATTCCATCAAAACGGCAAAGTCGTCAAAAGGGTATCGAACGCCTTGGATTTCCTCGTAGTCTTGGTGCCCTTTTCCCGCGAGCAGAACGATATCAGCCGCAGCAGCCCGCGCACCGGCCATGCGGATGGCTTCTGCTCGATCGGGAACGACTAAAACGCGGGACGTTAAACGAGGGGGAATCCCAGCTTGCATATCCCTTAGGATAACCGAAGGGTCTTCAAATCGCGGGTTGTCTGAGGTCAGTATCACCTCATCCGATAGATTTGCTGCAATTCGCCCCATCTCAGGTCTTTTCGACTTGTCTCGATTTCCGCCACAGCCCAATACGGTGATGAGCTTTTCGCCTCGGGTTCGCAGCTCGCCAATCGTCTTCAGCACCTTTGAAAGTGCGTCCGGCGTATGCGCGTAATCGACCACCACATGAACCCCGGTATCGGATTGCGCATATTGAAACCGGCCCTTCACACCGCGCAACAGACTCATGGCTTGTAAAACCGCTGGGGCATCCTGGCCCAACAACCTGGCGATCCCATATACAGCGAGTAAATTATAGGCGTTAAAGTCGCCCACCAGGGGGGAAGACAAATCTGTACCGCCTAGGGAAAGCAGCATGCCGGAAAAGCGGTTTTCCAAAACCCGAGCCTTAAAATCCGCAGCGCGTCGCAAGGCGTAAGTGTAAACCTCGGCCCGGGTGTTTTGGACCATCACCCTACCATTTTTATCATCGGCATTGAAAAGCGCAAAGGATTGCCTAGGCAATCGGTCAAAAAAGCGCTTTTTGGTATCCCTGTAATTCGCAAAGCGCCGGTGGTAATCCAAGTGCTCGTGTGTGAGATTGGTAAACACAGCCCCAGCAAAGTGCAAGCCTTCTATGCGATATTGAGAGATGGCGTGTGAGCTCACCTCCATGAAGGCATAAGCAACTCCTGCGTCTAACATCTGCTTCAACACCCGATTGAGCTGAACCGCATCGGGGGTGGTCCGCTCGGTTTCCAAGCGTTTGTCCCCTATGAGAATCTGAATGGTGGAAATCAAGCCACAAGCATAGCCCAATGCGCTGAACAACCGATGGGAAAGCGTTGCCGTGGTCGTCTTGCCGTTCGTGCCGGTTATGCCGATCAACTTCAGCTTGGAGCTGGGATTGCCGTAGTAGCTCGAAGCGACAAGGCCCAAAGCCCGCGCTGTGTTTTTTACCACCACATAGGTCACCTTAGCACTTCGCTCAGCTGGCATTTCTTCGCAAAGGACTGCGATAGCACCCTTGGAGATGGCGGCTGACATATATTGATGCCCATCTGTTATCGTACCGCGAATCGCTACGAAAAGCGCGCGATCCCGCACGCGCCGCGAATCGAATCGAACGGATGTTATCACCACAGACGGATCGCCCGTGATTTCCACAATCGAAACACCATGCAATATGTCCGCCAAATTTTTCACGACTGCAAACGAAGACGGATTGCGGAATGAGGTGAAATGGGGGTCCCGGCCTTGGGATACTGAGCCACCACCTTTCCCACGCCGCGATAAGTCACCTTCAGGCCGCGGTTCTCCAATTGAGAGACGATCTGCATACCGGGTGCGTTCAATACATTGGGCATCTCATTCAAGTGCGCACTTAGTTTTCGGTATGGAAAGCGCTTTTCGGTTAGCCCTTGGGTTGCCACTGCGGTCTGACGGGCTTGGGCATCGACTTTTGGGGTGTGTGCGTAAAGGTAGTGTGCGATTCGTTTAAAAACCGGGCCGGCCACCTGTGCGCCATAATGACCGCCTTGCGGCTTGTGCACGACCACTATGCAGGAATACCTCAGATGTTCAGCTGGGAAGTAGCCGCACAGAGACGCTCTGTACTGCAGCGGTTGATCCTTTCGCCAGTATTCGACCTGTACCGTTCCGGTTTTACCCGCCATGGTAAACGCATCGGATCGCAAATGTTTAGCCGTTCCGTCCACAAAGACACCTTTGAGCATGTCTTGCGCTTTTCCCAGTGTCTCCTCAGAGCAGATAGCGGGGTTTAAAATTTCCGGTCCAAACACCCTTTCCACTTTTCCACCGCGCGAGATCGCCTTCACGAATCTGGGTTTTACCAGCTCACCGTCATTGGCCACCGCATTGTAAAAGCTGAGTATTTGCAAGGGCGTCAATCGCAGGCCATAGCCATAGGCCATCCAGGGCAATGCGATCCCCGACCAGCTCGGGTCATTTGGATTCGGAATCCGCGGCTCGCCTTCACCGGGAATAGCCAAGTGGAGCTTTTCATTTAACCGCCATTTGTACAAGCGATCGACAAATCTCTCCGGATGGTCTTTGTAGTGCTTCAAAATGAGCTTGGCCATGCCGACGTTTGAGGATACCTCAAAAACCCTTTTGGCGCTGATCACGCCGTATCCCCCAGGACGGGCATCCCGAATGTAATTGCCGTAGTAGCGCATCACGCCGCCCTGCGTATCGACCTGAGTCGTCGTATCGATTACGCGGTCTTCCAGAGCCACCATCAGGGACATCAATTTAAAGAGCGAACCGGGCTCTGCAGATTCGAATACGGCGTAATTTCGCTTTTCGTAAAGCGATCCATCCGCAGCGCGCCCCAGGTTCACCATCGCTTTTATCTCTCCCGTCTTCACTTCCATAACCACCGCGCAGCCGTGGTCGGCTCGAAACTTCTCCACAGCCTCCAACAAGGCGTGATGCGCTATATTTTGAATATCCAGGTCGATCGTGGTCACCACATCCGCACCGTCTTCGGGTTCGATCTCATCCGAATCGCCAAGGGGCTTCCACCGCCCCTGTGCAATGCGCTGCTCCAAGCGCCGTCCATCCCTGCCGCGCAAATAATAACCATATACCCCTTCTATTCCAACACGGCCGCGGTAATCATCAAATCCGATGGTTCGGGCTGCCAGCACACCCATGGGATTTACGCGTACCAGCTTGCGCACTGCGATTAATCCCCCTTTGAAACGCCCGTGATTCAATATCGGAAATGCCTGCAGGCGCATGTAATCGGGATAGGTCAAATTTCGATTCAACAGCAAATAGCGATTGCCTTTGCGGCGATTGCTGAGCAAAAGCTTCCTGTAGTAAGCGGCCGTTTGGCTATGCGGTAGGGCTGCCAAGGAATCGGCCAAGGCTTCGTAATTTCGATCGAAAAGGTCTCTATCAACTGCTTTTAAATCGATCCGAATGTCGTACGCCGATAGGGTGACAGCCATCAAATCGCCCTTTTCGGTGTAAATATTGCCTCGCTTAGCTGGCACTACGGCATTCCTTATCGCGCTCGATGCCGCCATTTTTTTATACGCAGCACCTCGATAAACGGAAATGTAAATCATCTGTAACCAAATGGCTGCGCCAAAGCACAGCAAAAAGGCTGAAAACAGATAAAACCGCCCCAATATCTTCGTCTTCTCAAATCCCACGATCACCCTTTATCCACATAGATCAAAGCAGGGGGATGGGAGGGAGGCTTCAACCCCGCCTCCTCCACCTGAGCCGCTACTTCCATTTCCAACCCGCTGGTTCGCAAATGGGCACGGATGCTGATAAACTCAGCCTTCAACCCGCGCACTTCATCCCTCAACTCGGCTATTTGAAATATCTTTCGATCCATCCGATGTGAACCGGCTATACTGATCAACCCCAAAACAGCGAGGAAAACGACAAACCGCCAATTTCTAACCGCCGTTTGGTCTACCAAAAATTTCCCCTTTACCAGGCTTATCAAGACATGAATCATCGTTTTTCCGCTATTCTCAACTTGGCGCTCCGCGCCCGGTTGTTTCTTTCCAATTCCGCGGCGGAAGGCCGGATAACGCGCCGGTTAAGCTGTTTAAACGGATGGTGCACACCCCCGTAAAAATCCCTTATCGACTCCCCAGCGAAGTTTCCGGTTTTCAAAAAGCGCTTGACCAATCGATCCTCCAGCGAATGGTAGCTGATCACAACCAATCGGCCACCCGTCTTCAACACGTGTAAAGCCTGTGCTAACATTTGCCTCAAAGCTTCCAATTCATCGTTTACCTCGATTCGTATGGCCTGAAACACCTGTGCATAAAACCTGTGCACACGCCTCTTGGGTGCAAACCGATGCAAGGCTTTTTCGAGCTGAAAAGTCGTCTCGATAGCCGCTTGCGCCCGGACTGCAACGATCTGCTTCGCCAGGACTCGAGCGGGTCGCAATTCGCCGTACGATCTAAAGACGCGCTGCAACTGCGATTCTCCATAACCATTGACCACCTCGTAGGCACAGCGCTTTGCCGACGCATCCATGCGCATATCCAAAGGCGCATCAAAACGGGTGGAAAACCCCCTTCTACCTTCGTCAAGTTGATGAGACGAAACGCCTAGGTCAGCCAATATGCCGTCTACCCGATCGATTCCATTTGCCTGTAGCACCCCTTGCAAATACCTAAAATTCTGATGTATGAGCACCAATCGCTCATCTTTCACCGCATTTTCCTGGGCCGCTGCATCTCGGTCAAAGGCAAACAGCCTGCCACGCGCGCCGAGCCGTGAAAGGATCGCCTTGGCATGCCCACCCCCCCCAAAGGTGCTATCGACATAAATGCCATGGGGGCAAATGGCGAGTCCTTCGATACTCTCTTGCAGCAATACCGCCTTATGACAACCCATCACCTGGCATTGAACCCATCACATCTTCCGCCAACTCGCTGAAATCAATCGCCGTATTCCCAATCGCATCTTCATATCGCTGCTTATCCCAAATCTCGAGGATATCGATACTGGAAGACAATACGATTTCCTTGCGCAATCCGGCGAAACCGATCAGGTCTCTGGGCACCAAAATACGCGTGTGCCCATCGATCTCTATGCACTTAACACCAGCGGTAAACAAGCGGACGAAGTCGCTGTTCTTTTTGACGAATCGATTCAGTCGGTTCAGCTTCTGCATAACCGCTCGCCACGCTGCCATGGGGTAGAGCTCCAAACAAGACTCAAAAACCGAACGCTTGAGCACAAATCCCTCTTCCAGGGCATGTATGAGCTGTTTTCGCAAGGGTACCGGCATAGCAAAGCGCCCCTTTGCGTCCAGCTTGCATTCATAAGTGCCGATCACGCGAGTCAAGGCGGACGAATTTTGGGTCAAATGTACACATATTTATCCACTTTGTACCACAATTTACCACATTGTTAATAAATTTTAAAGTGCGGATAGGCTGGCGCGTATTCTCGCATGCAAAATGGGTTGAAGGCGGAAAAATATTGGAAAGTCCTCATTTTTCTAGCCTTTTCCACCGGGCACGTCGAAGTACAAGCCGCCTTTACGTCAATTTTCGCATTCAAACACTTGTGCGTATTTTTGCGGGTTTAAGGGTTGGATCCAAATGGAGTTTGAGCTGAAGCGAGCCGGTCGTTTTAACTATATCGATGCAGGGCGTGGTTGCCCGCTGATCCTGTTACATGGCCTAATGGGCAGCTTGAGCAACTTCAGCGAAACCATCGCTCATTTTTCCAAAAAAAATTATCGCGTTGTCGCGCCCTGTTTGCCCATGTACAAGCTCCCGTTGTTAAAGACCAATGTGACGAGCTTTGCGCAATATTTGGATGAGCTCATCAAATGCTTAGAAATCAAAGGCGCAACACTTATCGGCAATTCGCTGGGCGGACACATCGCCTTGATCTATGCCAAACGACGTCCTGAAAGGATTCACAGCATCGTACTCACCGGCAGTTCGGGGCTGTATGAGAGCGCCGTGGGAAACAGCTTTCCAAAGCGGAAAAACGTCGAATACATACGCAAAAAAGCGCTGGATGTATTCCACGACCCAGACATGGTAACCGACGAGCTGGTGGCAGAATTATTCGAATTGGTAAACGACAGAAACAAAGTGATAAAAACCTTGTCGGTGGCCAAAAGCGCCATACGTCACAACATGGCTCAAGAGCTGAGCTCTTTTAGAATGCCGTTCTGCTTGATATGGGGCAAGAACGACAAAGTAACCCCACCGGATGTGGCTGAAGACTTTCACCGGCTCCTGCCCGACTCGGATTTGTATTGGATCGATCGTTGCGGTCATGCGCCCATGATGGAAAAGCCCAGGGAGTTCAATGAAATTTTAGACAGGTGGTTAGCCCGATTTGTCCGTCTGACACATGCGAATTAAAGAGGTCCAGTTTATCAGCAGCAGCGCAGATATCGAAGACTGCCCCAGAGCACCATTGCCCGAGTACGCCTTTATCGGGCGATCCAATGTGGGCAAGTCTTCGCTCATCAATTGTTTGACAGGTCGAAAATCCCTGGCAAAAACCGCTGCCAGGCCTGGCAAAACCCAGACCGTCGACCACTTCCTCGTAAATGATCGCTGGTTTCTGGTCGATTTACCCGGTTGTGGCCATGCCCGCGTTTCCAAGACCCGAAGGGATCGCTTTGGAAGGTTAATCGAAAGCTATATCAGCGAGCGAGTGCAATTGGTCTGCCTCTTCGTCCTGGTAGACGCAAGGCGTGAATGGCAAAAGTCGGATGCTGGATTTTTGCGCTGGCTCGGCGAAGGGGAGATCCCCTTTGCATTGGTCCTCACCAAAACGGACAAGCTCAGACGAGGCGAACTGCAAAAAAACCTGAGCCATTACAAGGCGCAAATGCGTCATGACTGGGAAGTGATGCCGAAATTTTTTTCAACCAGTGCCTTGAAAAAATGGGGCGGGGATTCCATCTTAACCTATATCGATGAATTGAATCAATCGCTGCGGCTTGTCCCCCAAAATCAATCCAGCCGGCTTGCCAACAAAGTGAGACCTACCAGCTGCACAATCCACTTTGAAAGAGGATAAACAGGCTTAACACCCCAACTGCTGAAAAACCGCCTCCCAAAATCCCCGCTGGTAAACAGCGCGCCCAAATACATACAACTGGTGGGAATCGAGTTCGTTAAAAATCCCCTGCGCCCTTATGCGATAAACCGGCCTGCTTCGCAAAGTGGTTGCCAAACGATTCGATTTCAGTCGCCAGCTCTTCCTCCGAAGTGGCACGGCTATAGGTAGTGGACATGGCGATAAACAGCTGGTGGAAAAACTTTTTCATATCGTCTAAGGGCATGTCTTTTGTCCACAGGTCTACGCGCAGCGCTTCCCGTTTTGTAGAGTCCCATACGGAGAGAAAAACGGCCTTTACCGCCTGGTTTTCCAAGCTGCCCTCTTCTGCACACCACTCGATTTTCTCCGGCACCCGGTTTTCATCCAGACCGACTGTAAGGGTTATTTTGGTTTCTGTCTTAACCATCTGCTCAGGGTTTGGGTTTGTAGTGCGAGGCTTTTAGTATGACCATCGGATCGTTTTCTTCGATAAGCGCTGGCAAAGCGCATTACGGGTTTTTATCTCGATACGCCTGCACGATCCGCCAACCGACCCAAATGCCAACCCCACCCGGGGAATCCTTATCGATTTCCAAATAAAACTTAGAAAAAGGAGCGATGGATAAAAAGCGACTTTCCAATCTCTTATCTTTTCGGTACAACATATCAGCGGTTACGAAGTAATTCCAAATTTGGAACTCATTATCGAGACACCACTGCTGCGATGCTCGGGTATAGCCCATCAGCTGGTAAGCCGGAATTTGCGGTGCAAGCGCTTGGGCCAGCATCCTGATCTTTCCAAAATAGATCAGCTCAGATAAAAAAGTCTGATCTCTCGGCAGCGGTACAAAGGCCTTAGCCAGGGCTAGGGCGAGGTGGGGCAAGATTTGCGCCGGTTCAAAGCGCGCGCGCATATATCGGGGTAACCCCCGATAAAATTTCGAATCGGCACCCAAAAACAAATCACCAGCCACCAAGAGCAGGCTGTCCCGATAGCATACCGGATTTTGCCAGTCGAGACCGGAGACATACCAATAAGTCGTAGGTATTTTACAGTCGGGGTAGTAAAATTTCAGGTGTTTAAACAAATCGAGCAGTTTGGGCTTGTACCGATGGAAATGCAGGGATTCAGTCGCCCTGTATAGGGAGCGCTCCCATGCATTGCGACGCTTCGCTTCCCAAACCGAATCCGGCGTAGCGGCATCGAAAAAAAATGGAAATCGCACTTTGACTGCGGCCAAGGTGCGAGTGGTATCGTAAAAAGCGCGTGCAAAATCCACCGTCTCAGCTGCCACTTGAATGCCCGAAACAGCCCCATCTGGTTTCTTACCGGCATGACAGGAAGTCAACAAGAACAAAAAGACAGCAGCATACTTCACGAAAAGCCGTATTTTTAGGCGCAAAGTTAAAAACTAAAACGCGGATGCAGCTGGAAGAAGTAATCGATTTCATCGTTCATTGGCTCACCGATTACCGCGAAAAATCCGGTGCAAAAGGCTTCGTAGTCGGCGTTTCCGGGGGTGTTGACAGCGCTGTTACCGCTGCGCTAAGCGCCCTGACGGCAGCGCCTACACGCCTGGTCGAAATGCCCATTCACCAAGCGGAGAGCCAGCGCACCCGAGCCCAAAACCACATAGCATTTTTAAAGAAAAATCACCCAAACGTGAGCGATTTGCAGCTGGATCTCACAGGCCCCTTTGACGTTTTACAACGCGTGCTGACACAAGACCCGGCTGCGGAAACCCATTCCTTAGCATTGGCTAACACACGTGCGCGTTTGCGCATGGTTACCCTGTATTTTGAGGCGCAAGTCCACGGCTACCTCGTGGTGGGCACCGGAAACAAAGTCGAGGATTTCGGAGTCGGTTTCTTCACCAAGTACGGTGATGGTGGCGTAGACCTCAGCCCCATTGCCGACCTGTACAAATCCGAAGTATACGCGCTCGCAAAGGCATTGGGCATTGACGAGGCCATTGCAAAAGCAGAACCCACCGACGGGCTTTGGAGCGACAACCGAAGCGACCAAGCTCAATTGGGCGCCACCTATGACGAATTGGAGTGGGCGATGAAAAACCATCCGGATTTAGATGTCAAAACCCTGTCGGGCAGGGAGAGATGGGTTTACCAGCGCTATGCCGAGCTCCACGAAAAAAACGCGCACAAATGGCGCCCCATACCCGTGGCAAAAATACCCGACTCATTGAAGAACTGAGCAAATCCGACGAGACTTTACGAGCTCGACACAAGCGCGCAATCAGCGAGACAAACACCAAAAAACAAGCCCTCTTCTCAAGCCGACCATTGGAAATAAAAGAGCAAGCCCTGACTTCAAACCGTCCAGCGTCAAATAGGCGACAAAGTCGGCTGTGCTGACCACAGACCCATACAAAAAAACAAGTCCCGCTTTCAAGTCGCATCCAGAGACAAATACAAAGCGTAGGGTTGGAGGCTCAGACCGGCCCATAGGACAAGAGCGATCCCCTTTTCAAACGGTCTCCTTCAGAGACGAAACCCAAAAAACACCCCTCACTTCTCAGACGCACGCCAAGTGAAAAATACAACGAACGACAGCGGGCTGGCCACGGGAATAAAAAGGGTCTGCTTTCAAACCCGCACACACAGGGACTAACGCGGCTCGCGGCTGTGGGCGAGTGGGATATCATTTTCAAACCCGCACACACAGGGACTAACGGCAAATATAAGCTGCCACGCACTGCCAAAAAAGTTCAAACCCGCGCACACAGGGACTAACGCCATATAAAAGCGATATAAAAAGCCACGATTTATTCAAACCCGCGCATACAGGGACTAACGCATAAAAATTTGATTATCAACAACTTAATACTGTTCAAACCCGCGCACACAGGGACTAACGCCAAAACACAGGTCGTCTTTCAAACGTCAAAAGGAAGTAAAAATAAGCGCAGCGTTTGAGCTGACTCCCTCAGAGACAAACCCCAAAAACAAAGGCTGGTGTGTTCCAGACCCCCACGCGGATTGCCTATCGCAATTGGGACTTGTTTTCGTCTGAATAGATAGAATGACGATTCTCTTACGCCATTTCAATGCAAGAAAAATTGTATTGCCGGGTAGTATGTGTTTTCCAAAAAAAGGACGATTCGTTTTTCGGACTATATTTGCAACTGGAGCCTAGGGCAGAAACCAAAAAAATAAAAGTCGCCTTTTAAACTGGATCCCACAGGTAAAAATCAAAGAGCAACCCTAGATTTTCAGACCCACGCCAGCTCAAAATACGCGGCAAAAGTGACCGGTTTGACCTATTGGATGCACACCTCTTACCCAAATCTGCGCAGCAGGTCAACGAGGGTGTTTCCCATGTGATCGATACCGAGATTAGACTGTTGAAACAAAACGCGGGGATAAAAAAACAAATCCTTTTTCGACCGATCGGCACAGCGCAAAAACGAGAGGATAAGACCCGCTTTTCAGCTGACATAGGAGACAAAGAGCTCCCCCTTTTCAAACCGACTGAGAAGACAAATACCCAAAAACAAGCCCGCCCTTCAGACCTTCCACAGAGACAAAGGCCAAAAAATGGAGCCGAATTTCCAAACTGCCAAGCGGGAACGGAAAATAAGCCTCGTCCTTCAGGTCGCAGGGGAATCGATGGACGAAAAACCCATCAAACCACCCGCGTTAAAAATTTATCCAAAACGACCATCAACCTCTTTGTGTTCATGATTTCTCGTATCGCAGCGGTTCTCTCGGATTCTCCCTGGGCTTTTAACCCCTGCGCCAGGGTTTTCAGCTGCCTCTCCAAAAACTGCCTCTTGTAGCGAAAAATGGTATCCAAGAGTTCACGACTCAAACGCGTACCCGGTCGGGCGACATAAACGCCCATGCGCTTCCAGTCGTGCAAAGGTTGTTCTTCTAACATTAGGTCAGCGGCCATAGCCGCCACTTCAGGGTCGGGGTGGACGGCGAAATGCGCACCGCTGAGCAGCTCGTCTCGGGATTCCCAATGTCGTCTGATCTCTTCAAAAATCTTTCTGAGAACGGGATGCTGCAAGGTTATGGCGTCCTCTACCAATAGCTGAATGGCTTCTTCAGCAAGCGTGGTCTCATAGGATTCGGATTCACCGGGTATTTTTATCGCGATCTCTTCGGTCCCGTACAGCAACATAGCGCGCAGCAATGCCCGCTCGAGTTCCGCTTCGTGAGGACGCATTTCGCGCGGTTCCGACTGGAGGACTTCAAAGGCCTTTCGCTTTGGCCTTCCCGCCGCTTCCCGCCCGTCTCTTTGGAGGTATCGATTCAATTGGCTGAAGAGCGCCTGTTCCGATACCTGAAAGATAGCAGCGCTCTCCCGAATGTACAGCTCCCGCTTGATAAAATCATCTACCTTAGCGATACTGCGCACGACATCGCCGACGACCGCTGCCTTTTTCAAGGGATCACCCTGGGCTTCTGCAGCCTTCAATCGCGCTTTGAATCGAATGAAGTCCTCGCTTTCCCGTTGTAAAAATTCGCGCAAGGCATCGGTTGAGCAACTGCGTGCAAAAGCATCTGGATCCCGACCCGCTGGGAAGAGCAAGACCCTTACATTCATCCCTTGTTCCAAGACCAAATCCAAACCGCGAAGCGCCGCTTTGACCCCTGCTGAATCCCCATCGAAAAGTATGGTTAGGTTTTGCGTCAACCGCTTGATCAGGCGTATTTGTGCCACCGTCAGGGAAGTACCCAAGCTCGCTACCGCGTTTTTCACCCCGCTTTGATGCAGCGAAATCACATCGGTATAGCCCTCGACCAAATAGCAGTTGTCCCGTTTGACGATTTCTCTCTTCGACTGAAAAATACCGTACAGCGTCTCGCTCTTGTTGTAAATAACACTCTGCGGAGAATTGATATACTTGGGCAATTCACCATCCGATTTCAAAATGCGGCCGCCAAAACCCAGTGTACGGCCTGAAAAACTGTGGATGGGAAAGATCAGACGCCCCCGAAAGCGATCCAAGTGCGCATCACCGCTTTCCCGAGTGATTGTCAAGCCGGTCTGCGCCAAAAATTCCAATCGATAGCCGCGCTCGAGCGCTGCGACCGTAAAAGCACTCCGCTCATCGAGGCAATAGCCCAATTCAAATCCTCCAATCGCCGCCGCCGAAAAGCCGCGCGCCTTACAATACGCCAATCCGACTGCCCTCCCCTTGGGATTTTCGGTTAGGACCTTTTGAAAATACCCCTTGGCGAAATCCGTGACGATGTAGAGGCTCTCGCGCTCGCTCGCCCGCTGCACTCGCTCCGGCGTCTGCCGCTCTTCTCTGATCTCAACGCCATATTTCTCAGCGAGATAACGCAGGGCTTCAGGATAGGAATAATGCTCGTGCTCCATCAAAAAAGTAACCGCGTTGCCCCCCTTCCCAGAACTGAAATCCTTCCAGATCTGCTTGGCCGGCGAAACCACAAAAGAGGGCGTTTTTTCATCGCTAAACGGGCTTAAAGCCTTGAAGTTGCGCCCGGACTTTTTGAGCCTGACAAATTCTCCGACCACTTCCTCAACGCGGGCAACCGCAAAAATTTCAGCTATGGTTTCCTGGGTGATCATCTGCCATACAAAATTAGCGATTTAAACCCTTGGGCCTATCGGTGGGAGTCGGATCAAAGAGTAACGCAGCCCAAAATACCGAAAAAGCCTTTACACTATGGCTTTCAAAGGTATAATCCAGCATGGGCAACGAGTCCTGTTTACGATCTGAGGCCGGGTATTTTCCAAGGCTTTAGGATCTGATTTTTGTATTTGCGCATTTTCTACGCTGCGTGAGCGAGGATGCCATATGCCTTTGCAATCGGAGGTTTTATCGCCTCTACGCCACTCACTTCGAGAGGAGGTACACGACCACAGCCCCTTGAAATTCCCATTGGAAATACGCCGCTCTTCAAAACCGCCACCCCAATACAAGAGCAAAAGACAATCCGCCTCTCAAACCGACTCAAAAGACAAAGACTGAATTTTCAAGGCGAAGCACAGAGAGGAGAAAAGAATGAGCTCCGTCTTTAGACAGCCTAGCGGACAAAAGCACAAGCATAAGGCCGAGTTTCAAATTCCCCCGAATTGAGATATATGATAAAGATGAGCGCGGCTTTTCAAACCGTCTCGAGTTCGAATAGGGGATAAAAACCAACGTGGTCAGCCCGGCTTGATCGACGATGGGATTGGATGACCGCCATACACAGCTGTTGATATGTATCAACACTTATAGGCTCTATTCTATAATATTCAGCTCCCAACCGTTATAAAATTAACATCGCATCCCCGTAAGAGTAGAATCGATACCCTTCCCTTATGGCTTCCCTGTACGCTTTCATGATCAAATCGTAGCCTGCAAAGGCAGCCACCATCATCAGTAGCATGGATTTGGGGGTGTGAAAGTTGGTCACCATGCAGCTCGCAATCCTAAAATCATAGGGTGGAAAGATAAATTTATTGGTCCATCCATCAAAAGGATTCAGGCGACCATCGGATGAAACCGAGCTTTCAATGGCGCGCATAACCGTCGTACCTACGGCGCATATACGCTTTCTTTCACCGATGGCTTCATTCACAATTTTAGCCGCCTGCTCGCCGATGCGAAGGGCTTCGGAATCCACTTTGTGCTTGGACAGATCCTCTACCTCTACCGGGCGAAAAGTACCCAACCCCAGGTGCAGGGTTATTTCAGGCAGGTGCACCCCTTTGATTTCCAACCGTTTTAATAAGTGTTTTGAAAAATGCAAGCCAGCCGTCGGGGCAGCTACAGATCCTTCTTCTTTCGCATAAACGGTCTGGTAGCGCGCTGCATCTTCCGGCCTTAAGTCTCTTTTGATGTACTTGGGAAGTGGGGTCTTTCCCAATTTCCTGAGCTTTTTTCGAAAGCTGCTGTAGGAACCATCGAACAAAAAGCGAATCGTGCGTCCGCGCGAAGTGGTGTTGTCGATCACTTCTGCAACCAAGCTGTCACCATCACCGAAAAACAACTTATTTCCAATCCGAATCTTGCGGGCCGGATCCACCAAAACATCCCACAAGCGGCTCTCCGGATTCAGCTCGCGCAACAGGAAAACCTCAATGTGGGCACCGGTCTTCTCCTTGCTGCCGAAAAGGCGGGCTGGGAAAACCTTGGTGTTGTTCAGTATCAGCACATCACCTTCATCAAAATAATCGATTAAGTCCTTGAATGACCGATGTTCAATCTCACCCGTATCCCGACGCAAAACCATGAGCCGGGACTCATCGCGATGCTTAGCAGGAAACTCCGCCAGCAACCGATCGGGAAGTTTAAAACTGAAATGAGAGGTCTTCATTCTCAAAACGCAAGGGCTTTTGGACGGGCAAATATACGATTTGAAGGCTGGGCATGTCAAGGCAGTGGATACGAGATTACGCCTTTGGGCATCCCGGTAAAACGAGCGGTGAATCACTTAGAACGATTGTAATCACGACCATTTGCTGTTGTATAAATGTTCATATAGTCAGAACTTTGTAAAACGAATTGGCAAAGGGGATTTAGCATGGATTTAAAAGCGATTCAACCCGAGCTATATACTTCCCGCAAAATCCTAAAAGTCAAGCCCATATGGATAAAACGCATCAGCGATATCGAGGGCCGAGCGGTAAGCATTTCTCACCTATTATTGAAAGATCAGTCAACCCAAGTCAAGCGTTTATTAGCAGAACACTCAAAAAATAGGTATATATGAAAAAGCTAAGTGATTATATAAAGGAGAAGTTCGGCATCCACGAAGACAAATTTCTGGAGGCTATGCAAATGAGCCCCGGCGCAGAAGGCTATCTACACGGCTCTTTGGGCGAATTGCTATTTAAAGAATACGTTGAACTCAAAGGTTTTGAAGCGCTCAGAATCAAAGAAAAACCCAAAGGTGGTTACAACGCCAAAAGCGATAAAGCGAGAGGCAACTTTTACATCAGAAAAAAGGCGAGCACAAGAGATGGGTGGTATGTAATCGAGAACAAAGGAATCAAAACCAATGCTGAGACACACCTCTTCGGGTTGTATACCAAAAAAAATCTCTTTACTCATTTAAAGAGCCTCGCCTTCCCCAAACCCGATTATTTGGAAAGGTCGTATCGAAAGGGACTAAATGCCTATAAAAAAGCAAGAGCAGAATGGGAACGCAAAAATCCGGGTGCGCATTTTCCAGCATTTAGCTGGGATAAAAAAACCCCTGGATCAAGGGCTTTTAACCTGATTGGCTATTGGAAAAACGAAGCGGAATTGAAGACTTGGGTAGAGAATCTCAACGATATGAGCCTGACAAAGGACGACTATTTAAACCTCAAAGGCCCCATTAGAATACTGGCAACCCATGCGCCGAGCAACAGGGTCGCGCCCGCCACTGGCATCAAGCAAACCGCACCATTGGTTTCAGATTTCAATATAATGTGTGTGGATTTGTTTCAGAGAATTGGGGCACACCAATTCGTGTTCATGAATCCCAATAGCATTTCTCACTCACCGACAAGCCCTGAACACCTATACCAAAATTACTACATCGACTACATCATACCAGGGGTTAAAGATACGCTAAAACTATCACACCCTTGGTATGGCGATATTGAGCAATGCATCAAGCAGACGCATCCCATTCCCAGAAAAATGGACAAATCACAATTGGATTTGAGATAACTCCCTTGTCTTACGGGTGTTTGTGATTATATTTGTCACAAATGTGCAGATAATGGCGCTCCAACTGGACTTTGAATTGAGCAGAAGCGACAAGATTTTAGGAAAGTTTGAAAAAATTCACAATTTTATATACGCCCACGACGGGCTTTCCACGCAACAAACCCTAGAGGAATTCATCAAAATTCTATTTATCAAGGTAATCGATGAAAAAACGAGAGCAGGAAACTTCCACATGCGTGAAATTGAGCTCGACCACAATGAGAGTTCGAAAAAACCACAGCAGCTGATAGACGGAATCAACGGGCTTTTTTCCGATACGATAAAGGCGTATCCCGAATTGTTTGACAAACACGATAGAATAAAGTTAAGCCCTATTTCTCTGGCCAATACCATACATAAACTGCAGGACATCTCGCTTACAAACTCGCTCAATGATGCCAAGGGGCTGGCCTTTCAAAAGTTTCTCTCACACCGAGAAAGAGATGGAAGGGGCCAATTTTTCACGCCCGAACCCATCGTTGACTTTTGTGTGCGTTTCATCCAGCCCAAACCCGATGAAACCATTATTGACCCAGCTTGTGGAAGCGGCGGATTTTTGAGTGCTTCGTTCAACTATATTTTAAAAAACAACGGAGACATAGATACCGAAAAAATCGTCTCAGAAAATCTTTACGGACTGGACATCAACAAAAGCGTAGCGCGAATCGCCAAGATGAAACTGCTCCTCGAAGCCCATGTCGATACCCACGTAAGGTGTGTTAACGCGCTGACTGACTTGGGAGAAATACTTCTAAAATTAACGGGGGACAAATCTTTCAAAGGCTTTGATGTGGTACTGACAAATCCACCATTTGGCACAGCTGGTAAAATCACCGATAAAAAAATTCTCTCCGCTTTCGATTTGGGTCACAAGTGGAAAAAGGTGGGTCCAGAGAACTTCGTAAAAACAACTGCGCTTCACGCCGGTCAGGTAGCCGAAATACTATTCATTGAAAGGTGTATCGATCTGCTAAAAGAAGGTGGCAGAATGGGCATTGTCCTTCCAAATGGACACTTTGAAAATCCCTCATTGGAATATTTGAGATCCTACATCAAGCAGCGGACTAAAATTCTGGGTGTCGTCAATTTGCCGCAAGAGACATTTATCCCATATGGCACGGGTATAAAAGCTTCTCTGCTATTCGTACAAAAAGTCAGGCCCAACACAGCGCAAAAGTATACAGTATTTTTCAGTCAAATCCGGAAAATCGGTTACCGAGGGAACAAAAATGGCGGCCCGATCTACTTAAAGGACAATTACGGAAAAATATTGAGAGACGAAAATAAAAACCCGATATTAGACGAGGACCTACCCAATGTCATCAGCGATTACGCCCTCTTCAATAATGAAAATCACATAGAGACGACCCATTCATTCTCCATTGAATACGACGAGATGGGCGATCGTTTTGACTACGACTTTTACTCTCCCCAATACAGGCGACTGATCGAGAAAATCAAAGAACGCCATGCCGTCATGCTATCCGATATCGCCGACATCGTAAAGACCAAGAGCGAGCGCTTATCAAACAAGGATGCCATAGTTGAATACGTAGAGCTCTCAGATATCAGCACATCCTCCCTTGAGATTACCAGCTCGACCCAAATAGTCGTTCACGAATTGCCGAGCAGGGCATCCTACGCCTTGGAAAAAGGAGATATTATCACAGCGGTAGCTGGAAATTCGATCGGCTCGCGCAAACACGCCACCGCTCTCGTGGGCGCAGAGTTTAAAGGCACCATATGCACCAACGGGTTTCGGGTGCTGAGAAATTTTAAAATCGACCCCTATTACTTGATCTATTATCTCAGGTCGAGGTATTTCCTCGAGCAAATTTCAGCTTTGAGAACGGGTGCTGCCATTCCCAGTATTTCCGATGAGGACCTCGGAAAGCTATGGATCATCATTCCGGATGTCGATACGATAAAACAAATCGGTGATAGTGTACGTAAATCATTTAAATTAAGGGAAAGATCAAAAAGAGAACTCAATAGCATAGCGCATAAGCTCACCTTATGAGTATGTCATAAACCCAAAGGTAAGCGCATTTAAGTCCGATTGAGGTGTAGCCAAGTGCACCGGTTTCAGCATTCGGATCGGATCGCCTCTACCACAAAGCCCAGCTGCTGCAAATCACGCCAAAAGCGGGGATAAGACTTTTCCACGACTTCGGGTGCTTCAATGGCGATGGGTACCTTCAAGGCCAGTGGGGCAAAGGCCATCGCCATACGGTGATCGCCATAGGTTTTAATCCGAACACCCGTATGAATCGTTTCAGACTTATCCAAATGCAGCGAATCACTTGTAACGGTGAGGCGCGCGCCGAGCTTTTGCAGTTCGTTCTGCAAGGCGAGCAACCGATCGGTCTCCTTGATTTTCAAGGTGTGTAAGCCCCTAAGCCGGCATCCCCCCCCCAGGCCAAAACAGCTGACAGCAATCGTCTGAGCCAGGTCGGGCGTCCCCACCAAGTCCAATGCGACAAAGGGGGGTAGCGCGCATTCCTCTTTTTGCAAGATCAAATGGGGTGGCTCAAAATTGGAATGCACGCCAAAGCCTTTGTAGATATCCCGCAATTTACTGTCACCCTGTATGCTGTAGGGTATAAAAGTCTTTAGGCGCAGGCTGGCCCGTTTGGCCAAAGCCGCTATGGCGTAGTAGTAAGAAGCGGCACTCCAATCGGATTCTATCGCTATGCTTTTTGACGAGGGTTTTCGCCCCGGAAAAACGCGGATGGTGTGTCTATCCCAATTCACCGTGATGCCCAATTGGCGCAACAGGTGCACCGTCATGCCGATATAAGGCATCGAAGTGATCGTCCCTTCCAGTGTCAAGGTCAGGCCGCGCTTTAGCCTTGCTGCGATGAGCAACAAAGCTGTCGCGTATTGGCTGCTCACCCCTGCGCTGATGCGCACCCTACCGCCGAGCAACTCTCTTCCACTGATCAAAAGCGGGGGGTAGCCTTCTCTTTCGACGTAACGAATTTCCGCACCCAATTCCCGAAGTGCATCGACCAAAATTTTTATCGGGCGCTGTTTCATCCGGGTCGAACCCGTCAGCAGGGTTTCACGCCCCTGTCGTATGGAAAAATAAGCGGTCAAAAAGCGCATAGCCGTCCCGGCGTGACCGATATCGATTTCCCGCTCCCCACGCCCAAGCGCCTTTTGCAACAACTCGGTATCCGCAGCCTCAGAAGGGTTTTCAACTTTTACCCCCCCATACAGGGCTTCCAAAATCAACAGGCGGTTGGTCTCGCTCTTAGAACCGCTGAGCTGTAGGGCACCCGCAACCGCCTGTGCGGGATGGCTGAGGCGCATGACTTTCAAGGCTTACCTCAGTTTTTCATTGTGGCGGTGCCGGTCTCGATCGCGCTCCGCTTTGACCTGAAGCCTTTTATCGAAAGCCTCTCGCAAATCCACACCGGTTTGATTGGCCAAGCAGAGTGTGACGAAGAGTACATCGGCCAGCTCCTCGCCCAGGTCTCTCTGCTTATCGCTTTCCTTCTCGCTTTGCTCCCCATACCGCCGGGCGATGATGCGCGCCACTTCCCCCACCTCTTCGGCGAGTTGTGCCATATTGGTCAATACGTCGAAATAACGAACGCCGTGCGCTTTAATCCAGTCATCCGCGATTTGCTGTAACTCTGAAAGCTCCTTCATCCCTCATTTTTGTATCGATTACCAGCGTGACCGGTCCGTCGTTGACGAGCGTCAGCTGCATGTCAGCCCCAAAGATACCGGTTTGTACAGGACGCCCGCTCTCCGCAGCCAATTTCCCCACAAAATCCGCGTACAAGTGACGCGCCGCTTCAGGCTTAGCCGCCCGGCTATAAGATAGACGGTTCCCCTTTTTCGCACTGGCGCATAGGATAAATTGGCTCACGACCAGCAGCTCAGCGTTCCCATCGCGTATGGACTTATTCATCACGCCCTGTGCATCGTTAAAGACGCGCAATTTGCTGATCTTATTCGCCAAGCCGTCCACCGATTCCAAATCGTCTGAAGCAGCTATTCCCAAAAGAATCAACAGGCCCTTATCGATTTCAGCTGTAACCTGACCCGCCACCGCAACCGATGCGCAGCACACGCGCTGTATCACCGCCCGCATCTAAGCGC
>JANQLC010000023.1 GCA_028280815.1 Flavobacteriales bacterium
AGGCTTTAAAGCGCATCAAAACCACTAAATCACGTCCCAATAGGGGGCTTTTTTATTGATGAGTAGTGCGTTTCTCAAAAAAATCTGATTTTGTTTTTCGGATTATATTATGATCAGTGCAGCGATCTGTATCCATTTTTTGTAGTCTTTGCCTATCTCGAGTTCTCGTCCCCATGGAAAAATCGGGATAATTGACTCAGCCCGAATTTTCGGCCCGAATCCACTTGGGCCAGTCGTGCGTATCGCCTATAGGTCTGTGGCTTGAAACCGATACAAACAGGCGTGTTAAAGCGTTTTCTTGGGGGGTGTAGGCCTTTGGCTCAATTTCCGGGCTCAAGAGAAATTAAGGGTGCATACGAAGCCATTGGGGTAGAGCAGCTTTTTTATAGGCGAAATGCCTATCGGCATAAAGCGGCGAGGTGGCATGTCGCGCACCAATGGAAAGCATGGTATTCATTTGGCGCAGGGGGCAAAATATTCCTAACCTTCATACCGTTTTAATACCCTTCTTACCAACTTAGCGTACAGTCAGTACAGCTTTCGGATTCGCAATATCTTATGGTTCCCTTGGGAGTCCACATCCTGCTTAATTTACAACCGCTTTCCCCGCTATTGCAAGTGCAATGATACTTCGTTCCAGTGGAAAAAGATTTTTCTATGTCACTGAAGCGCTCAAAATCACCGAAAATGTCATTATCCATAAAAGCGAGCCCAAAGCCAATCACAGCCCAATCATCATTCGGATGGGTTTCTAAGTAATACGGGTGCTCCAAATTTAAAGGCATTAAAACCAGGTATTTTGAAAACAAAGCTACGGGCATGTAGCAATAGCCTGCCGGCAACGATTCACCCATCGGGATTTCATTTAATATTTCAGCATCTTTGGGGGCGTTAAATGCCGCCATAAAATGCTGCATGCTATCGCGAACCGCCTGATCTGCAAAGACAAAGCCCTTGGGAGACCGGTAAAGCGATAGGGATTTTTTCTTCGTTACGAGTTGGGTGTCCGCATTGAGATCGACCACAGCCGCATCTTCCACAACAGCCTCTTTGATACGTATTTCCGAGCCGGCTCGACTCGATTCTCCACCAATGGTCAGCGTGCATTTTGTACAGCGCCCATCGCTTTCACAGCCGGAATTGTCACCCCTGACGTATGGACTACACCCACCGCTTCCCGATTCGCATATGCAATTGACGGAACCATCCGAAAAACCCACTACTCGGCTCGCTGCGGAAGATTCTCCGTATCCATAGCGATTAGCCGTTGACTTCAACTTGGCGATTAACCGAAATCCCCCTGGCAATGTAAAGTGCAAGCTTCCGCCAGCAATTGTTAAAACTGTCCCTTTTGGGAACTTGAACAAGCCCTCGAAATCGTTTGCCTTTTTCAGGGTGATGGGAGTGGTCGCCGCCCGATTTCCCCTTAGACTATCGCTGTCATGTGAACAGCTTTCATAAGCGAAAATGCCCAATATCACAGCGATAAGCAGAGCCAAAAATTTAATTTTATTACAGGCTTTCATGGCAAGATACGCTCAAATTACACTGTGCTTCCCTTTTTCATAGCAAATATATTTAAAAGATTATATAATTGTCAAATCTTTTGGCGAATTTTTATCTCCAAGGGAACTTATCGCCTTTTTAAATAACGAATTTATTAGATACTCCTGATTGCCTTTGTGAGTTCGCCAGGAAAAGGATGTTTTGTCTTTCCAAAGTCGGCCGATACGGCTTTGGGATTATATGCAATAAAAGACCGAGGTGTTTGCGGGAGACACCTAATTATCCAAGCCCGATCGCTTGTGCTAAGTGTGAACCAGCTGTACATTAGAACCTTATGCCAAGTTGCCGAAACATATCGACGGTATTTATGTAGGTTACCCCAAAGTGCTTACAGGGTTCGGGTATTTTGATTTGGTTCTTGCAGTGGGGGTTGCTGACTTCTTGGGTGACCAGCACCCTGTTGTCTTTATCTGCCAGGGTAAAAGCCACGAGAAAGGCATCGGCTCGACTGTGGTCTAAAAAATTATCGATCGCCTTGCGTAAGTAGTGATCGCTTCTCGATGAGGCCCACTCACAAGCCCTTTGGTATTCGGGAAGCGCACTGGACCACGCTGTAAAGAAGTCTTCAGCTAGGTTTCCCTGACACCAATCTGTCAGTTCATCTTTATTTTTGTAAAGCTCGCCCTTGACCTTATCAATGCTGATCATCATTCCGCTATGGGCTAGTTCTTTAACCCGGTTCCAAAAACCAATGGCGACATCTAAGGGATAGTAATCTCTATGCGCTTGAATAAAGAAATTGCTATCGACCGCATATATCGCCATGGGCTTTATGGGGTTTTGGCGAAGAATTTTTCAAAGGTGTTCCCCCTTATGCCGGTTAATGTATAGGCATCCCGGTACAGCAGCTGACCGGTTTTTACGGCCGTGTGTATATGGGCGGCAAAAGGGATACCGATTCGCCTTTTGGCTGTGTTATAGTAGTTGCCACTGCCACTGTTTTTTGCCTTTTTAACGAATTCTTTACGCGTGTATGCATCGTAGAATTGGAAAAAGGCTGCTTTGGAGATCTGGGCGGTGTCTAATGCCCTTCTCGCGATGACCATTTGACTCACCTTAAATTGGCGAGCGGCATGCTCGATGTCTGGGTTACTACGCCATTGTCTAACAAATGCCGCTTTGGGAACCAAAAATTCGGCCGCTACGGCATCGCACAGCTCCTCTGTGGGATCAGCCGCCGGTTGTAGCTTTCTAAAGTCAAAGCCCGCGCTGTGACCGGTCCAAATATGCGCCAGTTCGTGAACCAGGGTAAACATTTGGGCGGCCTTGGCATCTGCACTGTTGACAAAGAGGAATGGCGCCCAATCATCCACGAGGACAAATCCCCGGCACGCTTCTACTCCTATAGATCGTTTGGTACTATCCCCCACTACGCCGTTAAAAACAATGGTGATCCCCTTATCTTCAATGGCCTCAGTTAGATCCTTTAAGGCTTTTTGCCAATTCTGACAACGGCTGGCCCAATCTTCGGTGAGGCCGAGCACAGCTCGAATGCTGGCGACAATGACCTTTACATCTCGGTTGTTCTGAAAGGCCCCGACATAAGCCAAGCGATCGAAATCGTTTTGCTTGAGGTATTCCCGAAGCCAATCCTGCCTTTGCTGCAGGAGCAGCATGGTGTCGTGGACGTTAACATCCACCTTTTCCGCTTGATTTTTTCCCGTTCGGAAGAATGGGATGGGCAGCTTTTCCGCAGGCGGATCGGATAAGAGCAGATAGCCCACCGGTAGGTAAACCTTTTTGGAAAAACTTTCCAATTGTTTGAATGTGGGGGTTTTTACCCCACTGATCCAATCGCTGACCGCTGGCATTTCCGCAGTAAATTCATGCAGTTCACGCCCTGCCCGATCCATAGCCCAATGCAGCATAGGCGCGTCTATGTTTACCCTAGGGCCCATCGTTCAAAGCTACGAATTTTTATGCTGTGATAAAATAGGCGCATGCACCTCGCCCCACTTCTGGTTTTCCCGCTGTGCTCGGTTAGTCCATTTGTTCCGATGCTTATATTGCGAAACCAGAGCTCCATGGCTGCGGTATTTTTTTGCGCTTAAAAGAGACGAGACGCCCTGAACCTCTCCATCTAATGTTCTTAATGCTCTTTGTACAGCTCAATCTGGGGAAACACATCGCGCCTTACGATGAGTTGTGGAAAGGCAGCGCTTAGTTCACGGCTCTCGATCTGGGCCTTATCCCGCGAATCGTAATAGCCGACCAGCGTCTTCCACTCGGGCGTTTCATATTTGATCTCGACCGACATGTCGGGATAGACGCTTTCCAAACGCGCTTGGGCCTTTAGCGCTTTCTTCTTGCTTTTGCCGCTGTACAACTGGATGCGGTAACCGCTGATGATCGCTTGTCCCTGCTTCTTGTAGTGGGCTTCGCGCAATTGGATGGCCTGGGCGATCGCTTTGGATTGATCGATGCGCAGGCTGCCTTGGCCCGAGATGGAACCGGGGGCTGCTAAGGCTGCAATTAAAAAGAGATACCGGCTCATGGGCTGCAAAGTTAGCCGCATTTTCGAATCTCTATGTCCAATTTGTTTAGAACTATTTTAAATTGTATTTTTCCTGATGCAATTGCTGCCTGACAACACAATGGATAAAGCGGCTTGCTTTACTTTTGCACTCGAATTCACCCATTGTGCCAACCGATTAGGGGTACGGTGGTCGATTAGACCGCAGTTTTGATTCATCAGCGAGGTATATGCGCCAAGCGATCTATCCGGCTTGTCTCCACCTTATTTGCCTGTGCACTGCTCTCCGTTCAGGGCCTGCACGCTCAGGGGGGAGGCGATCCAACTGCGGGAAAAAAGCTCTTTAACGCCAACTGTGCTTCCTGCCACAAACTCGACCGGAAGCTGATCGGTCCACCGTTGCGCAACATCGCACAGCAGCGAAGCCTTGCGTGGCTTCACAAGTGGATCCGCAACAACGCCGCGTTGCGCGACTCAGGTGATCGAGATGCCCTCGCCATTTTCGAGGAATACAAGGGCCAGATCATGACGGCCTTCCCCCAGCTTTCGGACCAGCAGATCGACGATATACTCGCCTATACATCACAGCCCGCAGCACAACCCAAAGCAGTCACAGCGGCCAGTGCCGCCCCGACTTCTGGTACAGCAGCCTCCAACACGGGTATATCCACTAAGGCTTTCAACTTGATCTTGCTCGCCATCATAGCTTTACTCTTAGTCATCATCATATTAATGACTCGGGTGCTCAAGATGGTCTATGAGATGAAGTACGAAGACCGACTGCGGGAGTTGGAGCGGCAAAAAGCAGCTAAAAAAAGGCTTAGCTTTGTCGAGTTCTTTGAGAAATACACCCCGGGCTTTGTGTTTTTTGGCCTCCTCCTCTTTGGGGTCGCCATGTACGGCGCCTGGGTATATCTGACCGCTATCGATGTCAATACGGGCTACGAGCCCATACAACCCATCGCATTCTCCCATCGGATTCACGCCGGGGAGAACAAAATCAATTGCTTGTATTGCCACTCCAGTGCCCGACACAGCAAAACAGCTGGAATCCCTTCGGTCAACGTTTGCATGAACTGCCATCGCTACATCGCCGAAGGGGCTGAGACGGGGACCCGAGAAATCGCAAAGATTTATAAGGCCATAGGCTGGGATCCCGAGCAGCAGGCCTACATACCCAATTACAAGACCCGGCCTATAAAATGGGTTAAGGTTCACAATTTACCCGATTTTGTTTACTTCAATCACGCCCAACACGTGGTGATGGGACAGATCGCTTGTCAAACTTGCCACGGTCCGGTGGAGACGATGGATACGGTTTACCAATACAGCAAACTGACCATGGGTTGGTGCATAAACTGCCACCGCTTGACCGATGTGCAGATGAAGGACAACCCCTATTACGAGAAAATCCATGAGCAGTTGGCGGCGAAATACGGGGTCAAAAAGGTGACCGAGGCGATGATGGGCGGACTGGAGTGCGGCCGGTGTCACTATTGAGCGCAGAAAGACGAAGAGATGGATTCAGCTAAGAAATATTGGAAAGGATTTGGCGATCTGGCTTCAGATACCGCTTGGGAAGCGATCAGAAATAGGGAGTTCTCGACAGAGACTCCCATGGGCCCATTTTTGAAGGGAGATGGAAAAGCCTACGAAGCCCGAGCGTCTCGTCGCGATTTCTTGAAATTTGTCGGATTCAGTACCGCTGCTGCCACGCTGGCAGCCTGTGAAGGACCGGTGGTCCATTCCATTCCCTACGTGGTCAAACCCGATGAATTGACCCCGGGCATAGCCGATTACTACGCCTCCACCGTTTATGATGGACACGACTTTTCAAGCGTTTTGGTCAAAACCCGAGAGGGGCGACCGATCAAACTGCAACCCAACGCCTCGAGTCCGCATTACGCCTATCCCAATACCCGTGTACAGGCTTCGCTGTTGTCCCTGTATGACATAGATGGCTTGAAACAGCCGCTGATAGCCGGCCGACCAGCGAGCTGGGCACAGGTGGACGAGCGGGTGAACCAGGGTTTGGAGGCGGCTGCGGCTGCGGGCCAGAAAATCGCATTGCTCACCGCCCCGGTGATCAGCCCCAGCTTTTCGCTGCTGTGGGGGCGGTTTAAACAAAAGTACCCCAGCGCCGAGTGGGTCCCCTACAACCCCCTGTCCAACAGTGGTGCCGTAGAGGCGTATCAGGCGGTTTACGGCCAGATCGCACTGCCGGGATACGACTTTACCAAAGCCGACGTCATCGTATCGGTAGGCGCCGATTTCCTCGGCGACTGGTTTGGCGGCGACCACAGTCGCGACTATGCCCTGCACCGCAACCCCGATCAGGCGATGAACCGCCATTTTCAACTGGAGTCCAACCTATCGCTCACCGGTGCCAACGCGGATTATCGCATACCGGTCAAGCCCAGTGAGCAGGCTCAGGCCATCGCCCAGATTTACCGTGCCATCGCCTTGGGACAACAGACCCGGGATCAGCGCACCCAAGCGGCGATTCAAGCCTTGCGAACCGCAGGGCCTGCGGGCTTGCTGGTCTGCGGCAGCAACGACAAGGACGCGCAATTGCTCGTCGATGCGGTAAACCGAAAGCTGAAGAGCCGAGCCTATCAACCCGAATCGCCGGTATACTTAAAAGCGGTGACCGACGCCCCGGTAAAAGCGCTGATTTCCGATATGGCCGCTGGACGCGTGGGGGTCTTGTTATCACATCGCGTAAATCCGGTTTACAGCTCGCCCGATAGCCGTGCTTTTGTCGAAGCCCTTAAAAACGTGAAAACCTTTGTCTCCTTCGACAGAAAGCGGGATGAAACCGCTTCGCTGGCGCATGTCAACGCCATTTCACGTCACCCCATGGAGAGCTGGGGCGACGCCAAGCCGAAAATCGGATTCTACACCCTTCAGCAACCGACGATACGACCCCTATTTCAGTCTCGCCAGATGGAAGACAGCCTGATCGCATGGATGGGCGGTGCGTTAGAAGGCGTGGATGCTGCCTTGGCCAATGATTCGATGGCGACCTATATCCCACCGGTAACCGAAAACAGGCCTACATTTCACGACTTGTTGAAGCAGAATTGGACGGAAAACATATTACAAGAGGGTACGAGCTGGGTTTCCGCACTTCGCGCTGGCTACTACGAACGGAGAGACGAGCGGCACCCCATCTCGCCGGCCGACTTAGACTTTTCACCCGCTTTGACCCGGGTGGAAAGCCGCTATGCGCCTAGCGGTAAAATGGAATTGCAGCTTTATTCCAAGGTTGGAATGGGAGCCGGCGCGCAGGCGGACAACCCCTGGTTACAGGAGTTTCCCGACCCCTTGACCCGTGCCACCTGGGACAACTACCTGACGATTTCCAGGAAGCAAGCCGCTGAATTGGGGTTGAAAAACTGGCCCGACTCCAAAGGCGCCCTAAACGGAGACCGCGTAAACCTCAGCGCGAAGGGGCGGACGCTAAAAAATGTGCCCGTATTGATCACGGCGGGACAGGCCTATGGGAGCGTCGGCCTGGCCTTTGGCTACGGCCGAGAAAAAGCGGGAAAGACGGCTTTTATCGATGGAAAACCCATTGGCGTCAACGCCTTTCAACTGTATGTCGGCCGAGACCCCATTCAGACCGATGTGCAAATTGAAAAGGTGGATGGCTCGCATGGCTTTGCACTCGTCCAACTGTACCGTACGATGATGGGACGCGGGGAATCCATCGTAAAGGAAACCACCGCCCAGGTGTATGACCGAGGAAAATCCGATAAGAGCCGGTACAACCCGCCTGAAAAACTCCCTACGATTGACGGGAAACAGCCGGTGTCTCAGGTCGATATGTGGGCGGCTCGCGATCGCTCCATAGGGCCTTGGTTCAACCTGTCTATCGACCTCAACGCTTGCACCGGTTGTGGCGCTTGTGTGATCGCCTGTCACGCCGAAAACAATGTGCCCGTAGTGGGAAAAGACGAGGTGCGCCGCTTTCGCGATATGCACTGGTTGCGCATAGACCGGTACTATGCTACGGACATGTCCTATGAGCGAGCCGAGTCGGAAGGCCGATCTGAGGGGCGCGCCTTTTTTCGCGCCTTAGAACGCCCGGCGGAAAACCCCGAAGTCGTCTTTCAACCGGTCATGTGTCAGCACTGCAACCACGCCCCTTGTGAAACGGTTTGCCCCGTTGCGGCTACCTCACACGGTCGCCAGGGGCAAAATCAGATGATATACAACCGCTGCGTGGGTACGCGTTACTGCGCGAACAACTGCCCCTATAAGGTGCGCCGCTTCAATTGGTTCCAATACGCCGAGAACGATGCCTTCGATTTTCACATGAACAACGACTTGGGACGCATGGTTTTAAACCCCGATGTGGTGGTTCGCTCCCGCGGTGTGATGGAAAAGTGTTCCCTCTGCATCCAGATGACACAGGCATCCATTCTCAAAGCCAAAAGGGAAAAACGGCCGCTGCGCGATGTAGACCTCACCACGGCCTGTGCGACCGCTTGTGCCACGGGCGCATTGGTGTTTGGCGATATCGACGATGAACACAGCCGGGTGCATCAGCTGCACGACGAGGAGAAAAACAAACGCAAGTATTACTTGCTCGAAGAGCTGGACACAAAACCCAATGTGTTTTACAACCTAAAGGTGAGAAACAAGATAGAGACCTAGGTCAACGGAAGGAAAAGCATGTCGAGCCACTACGAATCACCCTATAGAGAACCCTTGGTATTGGGGGATAAGACCTATCAGCAGATCTCTGCGGATATCGTCAAACCGATTGCAGGCCCAGCTACGCGGTCCTGGTGGATCGCCTTTGGCATATCCATGGCCTTGTTCCTCTGGGGCTCGGTTTGCATACTCTACACCATCGGCATCGGCATCGGCGTCTGGGGGCTGAACAAGACCATCGGTTGGGCCTGGGACATTACCAACTTCGTGTGGTGGGTGGGTATCGGTCATGCCGGTACACTCATCTCGGCCGTGCTCTTGCTGTTTCGCCAAAAGTGGCGCCTGTCGATCAACCGCTCGGCAGAGGCGATGACGATCTTTGCCGTTATGCAGGCTGCGCTGTTTCCCATCATTCATATGGGACGTCCTTGGCTCGCCTATTGGGTGTTTCCCATACCGAATAACTTTGGATCGCTCTGGGTGAACTTCAACTCCCCCTTGCTCTGGGATGTGTTTGCCATTTCCACCTACTTCTCGGTTTCCTTAGTCTTTTGGTATATGGGTTTGATTCCCGACTTCGCGATGATTCGCGATAAGGTGACCCGCCCGGCACTGCGAAAGATCTATGCCGTGCTCAGCTTCGGCTGGGCGGGACGGGCCAAGCACTGGCAGCGGTTTGAGGAACTCTCTCTCGTCTTGGCTGGCTTGGCCACGCCCTTGGTGTTCTCGGTACACACCATCGTGTCCTTCGACTTCTCCACCTCGGTGGTCAAAGGCTGGCACAGCACCGTCTTTCCGCCCTACTTTGTGGCGGGGGCCATATTTTCTGGGTTTGCCATGGTGCAAACCCTGTTGAGCGTCGTGCGAAAGGTGTTGCGGCTCGAGGATTACATCACCCGTTTGCACATCGATTATATGAATCGCGTCATTCTGTTGACGGGCGGTATCGTAGCCGTGGCTTATATCACCGAATTTTTTATCGCCTGGTACAGCGGAAGTCCTTTTGAAGATTATATCTATCTCTCCTGGGGTGCGGCAACCGGTCCCTATTGGTGGGCATTCTGGTCTTTAATCCTGTGCAACATAGCTATACCGCAACTCTTGTGGATTCGATCGATACGTCGGAATTTTGTGTGGACATTCGCCATTTCAATCGTCATCAATATCGGCATGTGGTTCGAGCGCTTTACCATTATCGTCGTCGATCTCTCCAAGGATTACTTACCCGCTTCCTGGAGCATGTTTTCCCCGACTTTTGTCGATATCGGTGTATTTTTGGGGACGATCGGCCTTTTCTTTGTCCTCTTCTTGCTCTACAGCAAAAACTTTCCCGTGATTGCACAAGCGGAGTTGAAGACGATTTTGAAATCCTCGGGCGACCATTATAAAAAACCAAGTGGTACAGATGCGCAGCGATAAAATTCTATACGGCTTGTACGACGATGAGGATTTGCTCCTATCGGCGGTTGAGCGCATTCGTCGGGAAGGGATCCCCATCGATGAGGTGTATTCCCCCTTCCCCGTACACGGGCTCGACAAGGCTTTGGGATTGCAGGAGACCCGGCTCGGGATAACCGCTTTTATCTATGGCTTGCTGGGCCTGGGCTTTGCCATCTGGATGACCTGGTATATGATGATATACGACTGGCCCCAAGACATCGGCGGTAAACCCAGTTTTACCTGGGGCGAAAATATGCCCGCCTTCGTGCCCATCCTATTTGAGCTAACCGTTTTTTGCTCGGCGCATTTGATGGCGGTTACTTTCCTGGTTCGAAATGCGATGTACCCGGGCGCTCGGGCAGCCAATCCGCATCCGGCGACTACGGATGATAAGTTCGTGATGGAGATCTCGGTGCGCGCTGCGGATGAACCCCAGGTGGTCGCCCTGTTTAAAGAGACGGGTGCCCTGGCGATCCACTTGAAAAACCCTGAATCCTGAGCTGTGTTATCGAGACGGAACATCACTTTTTGGAGCGTACTATGGGCGCTGTTGGCCACGGCCTGTTGGACGGATAAACGCGATCCCAATGTGCAATACATGCCCAATATGTATGCGGCGGTTCCCTACGAACCCTATGCGGTTAACCGGTACTACAGCAATGATATGGCGGCTTTGGCGCCGGTTCCTGGGACCGTGCCACGCGGCTATACCCCTTACAGCTTGCCAAACACGAATCAGGGCTACGAAGAATCGCGAAATCTCGAATCGCCCGTAGCGGCTACCGATCAAAATCTGAGGCGGGGCAAATATTTGTTTGGCATTCACTGCGCCATCTGTCACGGCGACAAAGGCGATGGGCAAGGGCAGTTATCGAGGACCGGAAAGATCCCCGGCGTTCCCAATTACAAAGATAGGGACATCAGCCTGGGCACGGTCTATCACGTCATCATGTATGGCAGGAACATAATGGGGTCTTATGCTTCGCAGCTGACCGATACAGAGCGTTGGCAGGTGGCGCAATATGTGATGAAATTGAGAAGTCAGAAGTGATATAAGCGCCAATCCATATACCATGTATAGAATCCCTGCGAAATTGCGTTTGTTTGCCGTCCTTTTAATGGGGATCGGCGTGCTTTCCGTCACCTATGGGTTCCTGTCCACGCCAAAGAATATGGCAGCCGTACAGGCGATTCTCGCCCAGCGCAGCGCGGGCCAGCCCGAATCGAGTGCAGGGGTGCACTACGATGAGGCACAGCTGCGGCAGGCCTGGCATCAAATGCAAAACAGACCCTGGGCAGCGGTGCTATACAGCGCCTTTTTCTTTACCGCAGTCGCCTTGGCCGTGCTGTTTTTCTACGCCGTACAGATCGCCGCAGAGGCGGGCTGGTCTGCCGTGCTCTTACGCCTGATGGAAGCCATCTCGTGGTTTGTACCGGTGGGGGGTGCGATCATCCTGGTCGTGTTGTTTTGCAGTGCAGGCCAACTCAACCACTTATACCATTGGATGGTAAGCGGCGTGGCCGACCCGAACGACCCCCATTACGATGCGGTTGTCGCTGCCAAGAGCGGGTATTTAAACAAGCCTTTTTTTCTGCTCCGCGCTGTGGTTTACGTAGCTGGCTGGACGGCCATGCTCGTATGGATGCAAAAGGCAGGACTCGCCTTAGACCGATCTAAAAACTGGGCTTTGTTCAGACGTTATCAAACCCGTGCGGTCGTCTTTCTGATCTGTTACGCCATCACCTCGACTACCATGGCATGGGATTGGATTACGTCGATCAATCCGCATTGGTACAGCACCCTGTTCGGTTGGTATATATTGGGTGTCGTATTCCCCACCGCGGTTTCCGCCCTAGCCATCGCAACCCTCTATTTGAAATCAAAGGGGTATATGTCCTATGTGAACGACAGTCACATCCACGATTTGGCCAAGTACATATTTGCGTTCAGCCTGTTGTGGGGCTATCTCTGGTTTGCCCAATACATGCTCTACTGGTATGCCGACATACCCGAAGAGGTGACCTACTTTTTATCGCGCTGGCGCGACTATCGGATAGCCTACTTCACCCTATTGGTTTTAAACCTCGCAGTCCCCACCTTGGTTTTGATGAACAGCGACTTTAAGCGGATCCCCTTTCTCGTGGCCTTTAGCGGCCTATCCGTCATCATCGGCCATGCCGTAGAGTCATACATACTGATCGCGCCCGAGGTGGTCGGTAAAAACTGGCACCTCGGCGTGGTCGAATGGGGCAGCTGGCTGGGATTCCTCGGTCTGTTTATCTGGGTTACCTTTACGGCGCTGACGAAAGCCCCCTTGTCGGCAAGCGGGAACCCGTATTGGAAGGAGAGCGAATCGTATCGATATGGATAAAAGCGCTTAGCGGTTGCAGGCGCAAAAGCTATTTCACAGATGACTGGCGTTTTGGTTGCTGCAGTGTTGGTGCTCGCTGTCGTTGCGATAGGGCAGCTGAGTAACCTGTTGCGGCTCAGAGGCGAGATAAGGGGCGGGGAGCACCCCCCTGCCATTCCCACTGAGCGGGATAACAACCGACAGGGCACTTTGATGCTGCTCTTTGGAATCGGATTGCTGATCGCTGTGATATGGAGCCTATTCGCCTGGCGCGACACCTTACTTCCCGAACCCGCCGCTGCGCATGGGCGCAAGGTCGATACGTTGATGCGCGTCACCCTGGCTTTGATCTTTATCGTGTTCTTCATCACCCAACCCCTGCTCTTTTATTTCACCTTTAAATACAGGGGGGTAAAAGGCAGAAGGGCGCTCTATTATCCGCACAACGACAGGCTCGAGCTCGTCTGGACCAGTATCCCCGCTACCGTATTGGCGGGCATCATCGTCTATGGCCTGCTGGTGTGGAAAGGCATCATGTACCCCTCCGACAAGGGAAACGACGACCCTTTGGTCATCGAGGTCTACGGCCAACAATTCAATTGGACCTTTCGCTATGCGGGAAGGGACAGCCAATTGGGAGATGCAGACGTGCGTTTTGTCGGCGGTGAGAATATAGTGGGAATCGACCCAAACGACTCCAGGGGCAGAGACGACATCCTGACCAAAACGCTCCATATACCCAAAGGGAGAAAAATTTTGTTTCAATTCAGGTCGCAAGACGTGATACACTCGGCTTATATGCCGCACTTTCGCGTGCAGATGAACTGTGTGCCCGGCATGGTTACGCAATTCAGCTTTACACCGGCCTACACCACAGCGGAGTTTCGGCAGTTGAAGCACGTGCAGCATAAGGTGAGCAGTGTAAACGATGCCATCGCTAAGCGCCGGGCAAGGGGAGAAGATGTGGAGCCCTGGGATTTCGATTACGTCTTGTTGTGCAACAAGATCTGTGGCAGTGGGCATTACAATATGCAGGCGAAGATCCGAGTTGAGGAGCCGGCCGCTTTTAGCGCGTGGTTAGCCCAACAAAAGGAATTTAAAGATTTATAGGAGGCAGACACATAGGTGTTGAAAGTTTAATCGAGAGAAGCGATGGAAGCACAGGCAGCTCACAGGGATAATTTCATAACCCGATACATCTTTAGCCAGGATCACAAGATGATATCCCGGCAGTTTTTAATCACCGGTATCGTCATGGGCTGCTTTGGGGTCTTACTATCCGTGTTGTTTCGCATCGAGCTCGCCTGGCCGGAGCAATCCAATGCCTTCCTACATTTTTTCTTGGGCGATCGCTGGGCGCCGGACGGGGTGATGGATCCGAACATTTACCTGGCTTTGGTCACCATACACGGCACGATCATGGTGTTTTTTGTGCTCACGGCCGGCTTGAGTGGGACCTTTAGCAACTTGTTGATCCCCTATCAGATAGGGGCTAGGGATATGGCTTCCGGCTTTATGAATATGATTTCGTATCAGCTGTTCTTCCTCTCCAGCCTCATCATGATCATCTCCCTATTCGTGGAGACCGGACCCGCCGCAGCGGGCTGGACCATATATCCGCCCCTCAGTGCCCTACCCCAAGCGATTTTGGGCTCTGGTGCGGGGATGACCCTGTGGATCGCGTCGATGGCGTTATTCGTGGCTTCGCAGCTCATCGGCGGCTTGAATTACGTCGTCACCATCATCAACCTGCGCACCAAAGGGATGTCTATGATGCGCTTGCCCTTGACCATATGGGCCTTTCTCGTGACGGCGATCCTCGGCATATGCTCCTTCCCCGTATTGCTCGCCGCTGTGCTGCTGTTGTTTTTTGACCGGGCTTTTGGCACTTCATTTTACCTCTCCGACATCTATATAGGTGGGGAGGTGTTGAACCACAGCGGCGGGTCCCCCATCTTGTTTGAACACTTATTTTGGTTTTTGGGCCACCCGGAGGTTTACATCGTGATCTTACCCGCTTTGGGCATTACCTCTGAAATCATTTCGACTAACGCGCGCAAGCCCATCTTTGGATACCGCGCCATGATCCTCTCCATCTTGGCAATCGGTTCCCTGTCCTTTATCGTATGGGGCCACCACATGTTCGTATCGGGCATGAATCCCTTTCTCGGCTCTGTGTTTACCTTTACCACCCTGCTCATCGCCATACCCTCTGCGGTAAAAGCATTCAATTATATCACCACGCTCTGGAAGGGTAATTTGCGGCTGTCTCCCGCTATGCTGTTCTCCATCGGCTTGGTATCCACCTTTATCGCCGGTGGTTTGACGGGCATCATCCTCGGCGACGACGCCTTGGATATCAATGTGCACGATACCTATTTCGTCATAGCGCATTTCCACATCGTGATGGGGCTTTCGGCTATCTTTGGTATGTTTGCCGGCATCTACCACTGGTTTCCCAAACTGTTCGGTCGGATGATGCACAAGGGGGCCGGTTACGCGCACTTCTGGATCACTTTTGTATGTGCGTATGGCGTATTTTATCCCATGCACTTTTTGGGTTTGGCCGGACTGCCGAGGCGTTACTATTCCAACGAAGCCTTTCCTATGTTTCACGACTTGGCGAGCATCAACCACTTGATCACGATTTTCGCCATCGTCGGTGCTTCAGCACAGCTCATCTTTTTGGGGAACTTCGCCTATAGCGTTTTCTTTGGTGCCCGCGCCACCCAAAATCCCTGGCGCGCCAACACCATCGAGTGGACTACCCCGGTGGCGCACATTCACGGCAATTGGCCGGGCGCTATACCCGAAGTACACCGCTGGGCATACGACTACAGCAAGCCCGGTTATGACGAAGACTTCGTGCCCCAAACCGTGCCCTTGCGGAAGGGCGAATCGGATGGCCATTAGCGCGCTAGGCTGAAAATCCGAACCCTTCTTTGGATGCAAAAAAGGACCCAATTGCAATAACATGGCTTTACATGGTTGCGATGGATATATAATCCGAAAAAACGAATCCCGACCCGTTTCAAAAACAGAATCCGATTTCTTTGACGAACACACACTCGCATTGGGGTAGGGCAAGAAAGAGCCTTTGTTCCACTTAAACCAAAAAAAGAATAAGCGCTCTTTTGTGGAACCAGCCGCTTATTGAGAAAACGAGTCACAATTGCGCTGGACAACGCCCCCTTTCGACATCGGGTAATCGGCGGTTAAAACTTCAGTTTTTCGGTCTCTCTTATCGGTCCCCGTTGCCTTTTTCGCGCTTTTTAAACCATTCTCTGTTAGGAACAGAGCGCAAGCCCTTTTTAAAATGCCCCAAAAGGACAAAGACAAGAAATAAGTCTCTTTCAGGCCACAGCTCCGATGAACAGAAACAAGCCCCTTTTTCGCTTATATTTGTGGTGTGAATGAGCACTTAGACCCCAGGCCCGAGCATTTCTCATCGGCGGATTTGGAGGCCGAACGCGAGCTCAGGCCCAAATTCTTTGCAGACTTTTGCGGTCAGGATCAGGTCGTGGAAAACCTCAGTGTCTTTGTTTTGGCTGCCAATCGCCGCAGGGATGCCTTGGATCACGTCTTGCTACATGGACCGCCGGGCCTTGGTAAAACCACCTTAGCCCATATCCTGGCCAATGAACTCGATGTGAATATAAAGGTGACCGCCGGGCCGGTTTTGGATAAGCCCGGCGATTTGGCTGGTTTGTTGACCAAGCTCGAGGCGCGCGATGTGCTCTTCATCGACGAAATTCACCGCTTGACCCCTGTGGTGGAGGAATACCTCTACGCAGCCATGGAGGATTTCAAAATCGACATCATGCTGGAGACCGGACCCAATGCCCGCACGGTTCAAATCCGCTTGAATGCCTTTACCCTGATCGGTGCCACCACACGGGCGGGCTTACTCACGGCACCCATGCGCGCGCGCTTTGGCATCAGCAGCCGCTTGGAATACTACGATCGTGGCCTGCTCACACAAATCGTGCAGCGCAGCGCCCGCCTATCGGATGTCCCCATATCTGTGGAAGCCGCTGCCGAGATCGCTGGGCGCAGCCGGGGCACCCCTCGAATCGCCAATGCGCTGCTCAGGCGGGTGCGCGACTTTGCCGAAATCAAAGGCGATGGCCACATCGATGCGAAAATGGCGCGATACGCCTTGGAGGCCCTACGCGTGGATGGTTACGGTTTGGACTTGATGGACAACAAAATACTGACGACTCTGATCGATAAATTCGATGGCGGACCCGTGGGAATCGGCACCCTATCCATGGCGGTAAGTGAAAATGCGGAGACCCTCGAGGAGGTCTATGAACCCTTTTTGATCCAATCGGGCTTTATCGTACGGACGCCCCGCGGTCGCTGCGCTACGAAATTGGCCTATGCGCATTTGGGGCGGGCGAAAAGCGGTGATCCGGGTACGCTATTCGATTGAAGACTCGATCACAGCCGATGGACGACAGCGCTTAGCATGATCGATTTTATACAGGGAAAACTCGTCGAGCTCTCGCCGGCTCATGCCGTGATCGAGACCCAGGGGGTGGGGTACCACATCCATATCTCACTCCATACCTATGCTAAAATTTTGAATCTCGAGCGGTGTAAGCTCTACACACACCTCGTGGTCAGAGCCGATGCACAGGTATTGTACGGGTTTGAAAATCAGTCGGAGCGAAGGGTTTTTCTGCTTTTGACCTCCGTTTCGGGTGTGGGGGTAAACACAGCGCGAATCATCTTGTCTGCCTATGCCGAAGACGAGGTGAAGCGCATGATCGCTGACGGGGATGCAGCGGCGTTGGAGGCCGTCAAGGGCATTGGCGCTCGGACAGCCCACCGCATTCTAATAGATGTAAAGGATAAACTCTCCGGTGAAGTAGCCGAACCCGCTCCAGCGGATCGGATTCGCAACAAAGTGGTGGATGAGGCAACCGCTGCCTTAGCGGTTTTGGGATTCCAGCAGAAACGGGTAAAGCGCGTAGTGGAAGAGATATATGGTGAGAACGGCGATTTAAGTGTAGAAGCCTTGATAAAGCGAACCCTGAACAACTTGTGAGCTGCTTTGGCAAAAGGTGCTGGCCCCGCGTTTGTGCGATGATCAAAATGTCGCTAAGTATGCAATTTCAACAGCCTTTCCCCTGTCTGATATCCAGTTTGGGTTGGCTGCTCGGTTTAATTTTGGAGTCTAAAAATTTTTATAGAGCCTATGAATTTTCCCAAAGAACTCAAGTACACCCGGGATCACGAATGGGTTCGCGTAGCGGGTGACCAGGCGACCGTAGGGATCACGGATTTCGCGCAGCGCGAGCTCGGTGATATCGTTTATGTGGATGTGGATACCCAAGGCGAAACCTTAACCAGCGGCCAGGTATTTGGCTCCGTTGAGGCGGTAAAAACCGTGTCGGACTTGTTTATGCCCATATCCGGTCGGGTGATTGAATTCAATGAAAGATTGGAATCAGAACCCGAAAAGCTCAATGCGGATCCCTATGACACGGGGTGGGTTGCGAAAATCGAGATTCGCGATAAGGCCGAGTTGGCGGATTTGCTGTCTGCTGAAGCCTATGAAAACCAGCTTTCGCACCCCTGATAGGACATCGGTATATATTGGCAGGGTTATGGCTGTGCGCTTGTCGCCGGCAGGCTCCCTGTCAAACCGAAAGGCAAAAGCCTTGGAGGTGGATTGAATTATTGCGTATCTTAGCCTCTTGGAATGAGAGTGCGTAAACCATGGAGCTGAAGAAAAACCCGAAGCGCGATTTAAACCAGCGGAGCACTGCCCTTTTTATGTTTGGTTTGGTGGTGGCTCTATCCCTTGTCCTGTTCGTCATGAACTACAAATCTTATGATAACGGCCTAAAGGATTTGGGGCGGTCGAATTATCAGCTCGATGAGGAACAAGCGGTGCAGGAGGTGCGCTTGCAAATGCCGAAGCCGCCCCCGCCGCCACCACCCCCTCCCACGAGAATTCAAGTGGTGGAGAACGACCAGAAGGTAGAAGATGTCGTGATCAAGTCCGTGGACATAGAGGATACGCCGGTCGATATTGTAGATACGATTTCCGATGTGGGTGAGCAAGTGGACAATACGACCTATGTCTTTGCTGTGGTAGAATCGAAGCCTGTTTACCCCGGTTGTGGGAAATATAAGACCGAAACGGCCAAATACGAATGCTTTGAGCGGTCCATTCAAAGAGATTTAAAGAAATATTTAGACAGGCACCTCGATCCGGAAAGGGCGGGTAGCGGCGGGCGCTCGTTTGTACAATTTGTCATTGGAAAAGATGGGCACATCTCCAAGGTTCAGGTCGCGCGCGCCCCAAATGATTACCTGGAAAAGCTAGCGGTAGATGCTGTAAAATCGCTTCCGAGAATAACGCCTGCCAAGCAGCGGGGGCAGCCGGTTAACGTGCGTTACACGCTCCCGGTAAGCTTCCATATTCAATGACGAAACGAAGTCTTTGGTTCCGTGTCGATCCCATATCATCGGCATTTGTGTCGGAATCATTCAATTGAAACCGGCTGCGGAGAGCCCCCTTTGGGCAAATCGAACAAAAGTCGTAAAATTGCAGGTGCAAAATGGGCCCATAGCTCAGCGGGTTAGAGCCCCTGACTCATAATCAGGTGGTCGCTGGTTCGAGCCCAGCTGGGCCCACACTGCGCGGCTTGGATGGCTAGCCGTTTCAGCATTAAAACCGTCCACTTCTAGATACTGAGCTGACCAAATGCAAATGGCTTGGAGCTCGCTGACAGAACGCGATTTCATGTGAATGCAGTTTCTAAGGGCAAAATGATTTCAGACTTGGGTATCTTTGCATGAGGCTGCCATTGATTTGTGTGAATCACGACCTGAACGACAGCTGAATTGAGGGGATTCCAACTGAGAAAAAAAGCATCAGCTGCTACAGATCGAGCGGTGTGAAAACCTTAGATGACTTTGATTTATCGGGCAAACGCGTTTTAGTCCGCGTGGACTACAATGTGCCCTTGGACGATCGTTTTCAGGTGACGGATGCCACGCGCATTGAGGTGTCGAAGCCCACTGTGGAAAAGATTGTGAACGATGGGGGTCGTGCCATTTTAATGTCGCATTTGGGTCGGCCCAAGGGGGTGGAGAGTCGTTTTTCACTGCGACATATCGCAGCTGAAGTGTCCGATACGCTAGGCGTTCCACTTGATTTCGTCAGCGATGTAGTCGGTGGAAGAGCCCGTGCGAAGCGCAGCAGGCTGCGGAAGGCTCGGGTCTTGCTGCTCGAAAATTTGCGCTTTCACGAAGGGGAGGTGCAAGGCGATGTGCGCTTTGCTGAGCAATTGGCTGAATGGGGCGACATATACGTGAATGAAGCTTTTGCCACAGCACACCGGGCGCATGCCTCCACGGCGGTAGTCGCCCGGTTTTTCCCCGGTAAAAAGGCGGCGGGTTACGCCTTTGAAAAGGAGGTAAGCGCGATAAAGCGCGTGTTGAAGGCGGGTCGTAAGCCCGTTACGGCAATCCTAGGCGGGGCTAAGGTTTCATCTAAGATTACAGGGGTGGAAAATATATTGCCGAGCGTCGATAATTTGATCGTGGGTGGCGGCATGGCGTTTACCTTTATCCAGGCGCTCGGGGGTCGAATTGGAGGCTCCATCTGTGAAGCGGATAAATTGACGGTTGCCCGCCGGATTTTGAATCAGGCAGAAGGACAAGGTGTAAAGGTCTTCTTACCCTTAGATGTAATCGCTGCCGATCGCTTTGCCGACCAAGCCCATACAAAGGTGGTCGGCAGCGATCGAATTCCAGCTGGATGGCAGGGATTAGACATCGGTCCAAAGACGGTAGCCCGGTTTGGGGATGTCATTTTGCGCTCAAAGACCATCTTGTGGAACGGTCCCCTAGGTGTTTTTGAACTTCCAAACTTTGCAAAGGGGACTATGGCCGTGGGGAATCACATCGCTCAGGCTACCCGAGATGGCGCTTTTTCTCTCGTGGGCGGTGGTGATTCCGTAGCAGCGGTTGAGAAATTGGGCCTTCAAAATCGGATGAGCTGCGTTTCCACCGGTGGGGGCGCCTTGCTCGCGTGCTTGGCGGACCAAACCCTGCCTGGGATCGCTGCTTTGGAATCCTGAATGTATGGCGGACGACAATCTACTTGGCGCACACATTAATAAAAATTTAATATTGTTTAGCTAAGTCTGGCATATTTTTTTTACAACTTTATGAGGACAAAAATTCTAAGCTATGGATCGGGGTACAGAAGTGGGTGACATTCGGGCTATCAATGAGATGGTAGCACGAGAGAGCGCCTTTGTGGATTTGCTCACCGCTGAGATCAACAAGGTCATCGTAGGCCAAAACGAGATGTTGGAGCGCTTGCTGATCGGTTTGTTGGGAGGCGGTCATATCTTACTCGAAGGGGTTCCCGGCTTGGCGAAGACTTTGGCCATCAACACCCTTAGCCAAGCCGTTCAGGGTTCATTTAACCGCATTCAGTTTACGCCGGATCTGCTGCCCGCCGACGTGATCGGTACCTTGGTTTACAATATCAAAGAGAATGAATTTTCCATAAAGAAAGGACCTGTCTTCGCCAACTTCGTACTGGCGGACGAGATCAACCGGGCACCGGCTAAGGTGCAATCCGCGCTGTTGGAAGCCATGCAAGAATACCAGGTTACCATCGGTGAAGAAACCTTTGCACTTCAGGAGCCATTTTTGGTATTGGCCACTCAAAACCCCATAGAACAAGAGGGCACCTATCCGCTTCCCGAAGCACAGGTCGACCGTTTTATGTTAAAAGCCGTCGTCTCTTACCCCGAATGGGGAGATGAAGTCAAAATCCTCCGCCAAAACTTAAACGGCAGCTTTAACCCGATAAATCCGGTCATCTCCCTCGATCAAATCGAGCAGGGCAGATGTGCTGTCAGACAGGTATACATGGATGAAAAGATAGAAAAGTACATACTCGATATCATCTTTGCCACCCGCAATCCGGAAAAATACGGCTTGGAAAGGCTCAAACCCCTTATCGCTTTTGGCGCCTCACCAAGGGGCTCGATCAACTTGGCGCAGAGCGCCAAGGTATATGCGTTTATCAAGCACCGCGGCTATGTGATCCCCGAAGATGTGCGCACCATGGCTTTGGATGTATTGCGTCACCGCGTCGGAATCACGTATGAAGCCGAGGCGGAGAACACGACGAGTGAGGACTTGGTCAATGAAATTTTAAATGAGGTGGAAGTACCTTAGATCTCTAGGGATACCGAGCTGTGCAATCTCCTACGGCGCTCTATGGACAAGAAGGAATTACTGCGGAAAGTACGAAAGATCGAGATCAAGACGAAACGGCTCTCCGACCACATTTTTTCAGGTGCGTACCACAGTTCGTTTAAGGGTCGGGGTATGATCTTTGGCGAAGTACGCCTGTATCAATTTGGCGATGACGTGCGAAACATCGACTGGAATGTAACCGCTCGTTACCACGAACCCTACGTAAAGCTCTTTGAAGAAGAACGCGAACTCACCCTGATGCTCCTCGTAGACGTGAGCGGGTCCGCGCTTTTTGGAACGCAGCATCAAACCAAGCGCGAAATGCTGACCGAGATCAGTGCCACACTGGCCTTTTCGGCCATACAAAACAATGACAAAGTGGGGTTGATCTCATTTTCAGACCGGATAGAATTGTATATACCCCCCAAAAAAGGGCGCTCCCATGTGTTGCGAATCATCAGTGAATCGCTGGAATACCAACCCGAAAGCCGGCGGACGAATATCGCCCGAGCACTGCGCTTTTTGAGCAATGTGCAAAAGCGGAAGACCATTGCCTTTGTCCTTTCGGATTTCAGCGATATCGATTACGAGCAGACGCTTACAATCGCAGCGCGAAAGCACGATATCACGGGCATTCGCGTCTGCGACCGTCGGGAGCGGGAATTGCCCGATCTCGGGATGCTAAATCTGGTCGATTACGAGACGGGTGAAAATATCTTGGTCAATACGTCATCCAAAAGGGTTCGCAGCGCTTATAGGCAATACGACGCGGACTTGGAAAAGCGCTTTGTGGATGGCTTTAGCCGTTCAGGTGCCGATACGATTCAGATGGCCACAACAGACTCATATGTGAAAAAACTGCTGACTTATTTCAGCCGGCGTTGATCCCTTATCCCTATATGGCGCAGAGATTTTTTTGCATACTGTTTTCGCTGCTCGGGTCGGGGTTCATCGCCGCTCAAAATCCTTCTCCAGCTGTTCAGGTGAGCGCTGATACCCTGCAAATTCGAATAGGCGAGCCGATTACCCTCACTTTATCAGTTGGAAAAGACAGTTCGGTGCGTTTTCCAAGCGTACCGGACTCCATCGGAGAGGTACGGGTAATCGACTCTACCGCAGTGGATACGCTGCCCGATTTGTATCGACAAAAATGGGTGGTGACCGCCTATGATCCCGGGCAGTACAAGATAGATTCCCTGGCCTTTGTCCGGGGTAGAGATACGGTTTACACCCAGCCCATCGATTTTCAGGTGTACGATGTAGCGGTGGATGCGAACGCGCAGAAAATGTACGACGTCAAGCCCATTTACGGCGCACCCTACACGTTTCGCGAGTTTTTGCCCTGGCTGCTCGGGGGGATCATCCTCGCATTGGTAGTCGTCGGTCTCATCTGGTTTATCCGCAGTAGAAAGCGAAAGCGCGAGGGACAAACCCGGGTGGTCTGGCCGCCTCATGTCGAAGCCCTGAAACGTTTGAAGTCCCTCGATGACAAGCCCTATTTGAAACAGGGGAAATACAAGCTGTATTACTCCGAACTGACGGAGATATTGAGAGGGTATTTTGAAAGGCGTTATCAATTCTCGGCCTTGGAGTCCACTTCGGATGAAATACTAGCCCATCTGAAGCGAGAATCGGATTTTTCGAACGAATTATATCGCAGCTTAGCGCGATTTTTAAGGGAATCCGATTTGGTCAAATTTGCCAAGCTGATTCCACAGCACGCCAATGGGGCACAATACCGCAAAGAGGTGGAACGCATGGTGCATGAGACCACTCCTGTGGAAAAAAACGCAGATGGAGAAAAGGCAGGCCCATGAATGGGTTGGATTGGCAACATATGACACTCGCAGACGAGAGATGGCTTTGGCTTTGGCTCCTCGTCCCGCTTTTGGCGCTTTGGTATGTCGTGAAGAGAAAGGAACAAAACGCGGCCTTGCGCATTTCTGCCACTCGGGCTTTTGCCCCACACCGGGGCTCCTTTGTGCGGATGAAGCCCCTTTTATACGCTTTGCGTTTGTCGGCGATCAGTCTCATCGTGTTGGCCTTGGCGCGCCCCCGCACGCAGGATGTGACATCGGACATAGAAGTGACAAAAGGGGTGGATATGGTTATGGCGGTAGACCTATCGGCCAGCATGTTAGCTAAAGACTTGAAACCCAACCGTTTGGAAGCGCTCAAGCGGGTAGCAGAGAATTTTGTCAAGCATCGGAAAGGGGATCGCATCGGGGTGGTCGCTTATGCGGGCGAGGCGTTTACGCAATTGCCGGTCACCGCTGATCGCCGAATCGTTCAGCGTGCAATCGCCGACTTGCAATACGGATATCTACAGGACGGCACAGCCATTGGCTTGGGCTTGGGCACGGCTGTCAATCGCTTGAAGAATAGCAAAGCGAAGAGCAAGGTAATCGTCCTTTTGACCGATGGGGTAAACAATGTGGGCTCCATCGATCCCGTAACCATGGCGCAGATAGCCCGAGAGAAGGGCATTAAAGTGTACACCATTGGTGTGGGCAGCAACGGTTACGCGCCTATGCCAGCTGTAAAGCGCGATGGCAGTCTCGTCTATACCCGCGCTAAGGTGGAGATCGACGAATCGCTTTTGAGGCGGTTGGCCAAAATCACAGGAGGCCAGTATTTTCGGGCGACAAACAACGAGCGATTCAAGGCGATATACGCCCAAATCGATGAGCTGGAGCAGACCGAGTACCGGGAATTCAAGTATTACAATTACGCGGAAAACTTCCGTCCGCTCGTCTTGCTAGCCTTATTTTTTCTCGTTGTCGAGATCGCATTGCGCTGGAGCGTTTTTAAAACCTTTGCTTAGATGTACGAATTGGACAAGCCGAAATATCTGATGCTCTTGATTGCGGTACCCGTTCTATTTCTCGGATATGGGTCGCTTTACGTATGGAAGCGGCGAAAGCGGAAAAAGTTTGCAGACCCGGTTTTGCTCCAGCGCCTACTTCCGGATAGCTCATCCCAAAAGTACTGGCTAAAAGCATTTCTGATGCTATTGGCGTTCGCCGCTCTCGCTATGGCCATGGTGAATCCAAGGGTGGGAACCCAGTTGAAAACCGTCAAGCGAAGGGGGGTAGACGTGGTTTTTTTGTTGGATGTTTCCAAGAGTATGCTCGCCGAAGACGTGGCCCCAAATCGCTTGCAACGCGCTGTTCAGCTGATCAATCGGATAATCGACGGTTTGGCTGGCGATCGGGTCGGCATCATCATTTACGCCGGCCGGGCCTACAACCTCTTGCCCCTCACCACGGATTATGCCGCTGTCCAGTTCTTTTTGAAGACGGTGGACACCGATATGGTTCCTTCGCAGGGCACCGCAATCGCGACGGCTTTGCAAATGACCGGTAAGGTTTTGAGCCAGGATGCGCAAAAGAATCGCTTTGTCATCGTCCTATCCGATGGGGAAGACCACGGGGAAAATGCGGCTGGAGCGGCTGAAGCCCTGGCTAGGGATGGCATTCACGTCTTTACCGTAGGGATTGGTACGACGCAGGGCGGCCCGATTCCCATCAGAGATAAGGGGCGCGTAGTGGACTATAAGAAGGATCGCAAGGGTGAGACGGTCGTCACCCATATGCATCCCGAGGCCCTGCGCGCCATTTCGGCTGCAGGTGCTGGAAATTATGTGTATGGGGACAACTCGACGGCTGTGGCGAAGTACTTTAAAGCGGAGTGGGTCAAGGCGGATAAAAACGAGTTTGAATCCAAATCTTTTACGGATTATAAAAATCAATTTCAATGGTTTTTGGGTTTGGCTTTACTTTTGCTGGTGCTTGACGCCTTGGTCTTGGAGCGAAAGACCCGGTGGATCGAGCGCTTGCCTATCTTTAATGAAGGGTCGTGATGGCTGATCGGGGTTTGTTTACCACGCTGTTTTTATCGTTTACCACGCTTCTCCCCGCACAAGAAGTCCAGGTCCCCGTCGGGGTGATCAAAACCATTCGCCAGGGAAACAAAGCCTATAAGCACGGTGATTGGGCGGCTGCCCAAGCCGACTATCTCGAGGCTTTGAAACGCCATATGGGTTCCTTAAAAGCCCATTACAATTTGGGTAATACCTATTACAGGGCTGGACAGCTGAAAAAAGCCCTGGCGCAATACCGGTCGAGCGCCGGGCTCTCCCAAAGCAAAAGACAAAAAGCGGACGCCCTTTACAATAGGGGCAACGCCCTGATGAAGCAGAAGCGATATGAACCCGCTGTAAAGGCTTACTTACAGGCCTTAAAAAATGCACCGAGAGACGATGAAATTCGCTACAATTACGCCTTGGCCAAAAGCCGCTTGAAAAAGCAGAAGCAGCAGAATCAGAATGGGGGAGGCAAGAGTAAAAAAGAGGATCGGAAAGACAGGGATAAAAACGGCGATAAGGGCAAAGGCAAGGGTGAAAAAGACAACCCTAAAAACGGCGTTGGGGATAAAGACCAGCGCAAGGGCAATCGAGACCGGAATCGGGGACAAAAACAGCCCCAATCGCTTTCGGATCAACAGATAGACCGGCTGCTGCAAGCCTTGCAAAATGCGGAGGGCGATACGCGGAAAAAGGTGTGGGCGAAAAGAGAAAAGGAAAAGGAAAGGGTAAAGGAAGTCGAAAAAGATTGGTAAGGAAGGGATGAAAGCCTTTTGTCGCATAAGCCTCACAATTTTGATCGCGTTTTGCGTCTGCCGTGCCTTCGGGCAGGCCGCCAGCTTTAAGGCCAGCGTTAGCCAGACCGAAATCCATCAAGGCGAGCGCGTGAGGGTGACCTTTGATTTCCAATTGCAGAGCGATTACAAGGTGCGGATTTCGGACTTTAAACCCCCACCGTTCAAGGGATTTCAACGCTACGCAGGCCCGATACAACAGACGAGTTTCCGCTTTGAAAACGGCAAGCAGACACAGGGCGTCCAATATTCCTATATCTTAGTGCCCGAAGGCACGGGAATCCATACGATCGGGCCAGCGAGCATCAAATTGGAGGGTGAGGTGATGCAGACCGAGCCCTTACAAATTGTGGTCAAAGCCGCTGGTGCCAGCGACCGGGATTCCGAATCGGCCGATTCAGATGAGACGAATTTAGACAGGGATATACATTTCGTATTGGCCCTCTCCGATAAGAACCCCTATGCCGGTCAATCCATAACGGGGACTTACATCCTTTATATGCGAAGGCGAAACCTGTACAACGCATTGAAACCGACGGATTTTCCAAAGTTTCCGGGTTTTTGGAATCAGGAGGTAAAACTGGGAGATATCAAATACAAACAGACGACTTGGCGTGGAAAGGACTATTACGAGATCGTGCTGAGAAAGGTGGTTTTAATACCCCAAAAGGCCGGACGCTTAGTCATCGACCCCTTTGAGATGGAAGTGCCCATTGCCGTAGCGACGGGGGAATACGATTTCTTTGGGCGCTCCATCACGCGATCCGAAACCACAAAGGTATCCACAGGCAGTCAAGTCGTACATGCCAAGCCTTTGCCATCGGCGGGTAAACCGCCCAACTTCTCGGGGGCGGTAGGTCGATTTAAGCTAGGTGTCGAGCTGGACAAGACCGCATTGAAGGCCGGCGAATCCTTAGCCCTACGCGTTCAGGTGAGCGGCCGGGGCAATTTGAAACTATTTGATTTGCCCAAGCCAGCGGTTCCAGCAGATTTGGAACGCTATGAACCCAAGCACAGTGTTAGCGTTAAGACTACGACCGGCGGTTTGGTCGGTAAAGTAGCGGATGATTACGTCCTCGTTCCCCGCTACCGGGGCACGTACACCCTACCCCCTGTGGTGTTTGACTATTTTGATCCCGTTGATAGAAAGTACAAGACGTCAACGTCCAAAGCCTATGCGGTTCGCGTTACCCAAGGCGAATCAAAAGACGGGGATGGTCAGCGGCCTACCGCTTCCGCGAGCAAGCAAGAGGTGAAGGTTTTGGGTGCGGACATCCGATATATTAAGCCAGCTGGTGGATTGGCGCCAATTGAGAAAAAGGTGTTTTTCGGTTCCAAGTGGTATGACGGGCTGTTGTGCATTCCCCTGGTGCTGATCGGGCTCATCGCCTGCTTTGGAAAACGGCTCGTCCACAGGGGCTCGGTCGATGGGGTAAAAATGCGCAGAAAACAAGCCTACAAGCGTTTGTCCCAGGCGAGAAAAATGCTTAAAAAAGGGGACAACCAAGCTTTTTATGCTGAGATAGAGCGGGCGTTGCTCAGTTTTATCAGCGCGGCCTTGCGCATGGATAAGTCTCAGCTCAGTCAAGCGTCCATACGAGAGGCCTTAGCTGCGAGGAATGTGAGCCAAGAGACCGTGGTGGACTTGACCCAGGTGCTGGATCAAAGTCAGTTTGAGCGCTATACGGCTGCTGTCAGCGCCCCAGGTATGCGAGAGCTATACGAAAAAGCCGTTGCCGTTATCACGCGATTGAATAGAGAATTAAGATGAAAAGCATGCTCTCCGTATCCCTGATGTCGGTCGCTTTGGCAAGCCCTTCACAAACGCCGTTGTACGACTTGTGGCAGCAGGCGGATTCCGCTTATGCCCGGCAGGCATACGCCGAGTCACAGGCCCTGTATGACAGCATTGTACGCCAGGGTTATGCCGCTCCGGCCTTGTACTATAACTTGGGCAATGCGCTTTTTAAGCAGCATCAAATCGGACGTGCCATTATCAATTATAGACGGGCGCTGGAGCTCAATCCGAATGATGTGGACTGCAAGCACAATTTAGCCTTTGCCCGGGATGCGGCCATCGATGATATTCAGGCGCTTCCCACACCTTTTATCGGTCGTTTGAAGCATTGGGCATTTGACTTTTTTAAAACGGATACCTGGGCCTATCTGTCGCTCTTATCCGTCTTTTTGAGCCTGTTGGCATTTGCGCTGTATTACTTTAGCCGTTCATCCGGGCGTAAAAGAAATTTTTTTACTTCTTTTCTCATTTTTTTGATGGTGGGTTTGTGGTGTTATGAGGGTGCCTACCATCAGGTGCATAAAAAGGCGGATTTACACCTCGCTTATGTCGTGGCACCCCGTGTGGTGGTCAAGCATGCACCCGCTGCCGAAAGTGGGGATGCGTTTGTGCTGCACGATGGGGCGGCTGTCAACCCCCTGGAACGGATTGACAGCTGGAGCCACATTCGCCTGGCCGATGGAAAGACCGGTTGGGTGCCCACCGCTGCGATTGAAGCTTTGTAATGGAGCTGTGCAGCACAGCCGATGAATGCGCCTTGTTATGCATGGACTTTTACTGACGCAGTAGCTGTTTCCGGTGGAGTTGAAAGTAGAGTATGGCGCCTATGACGGGGAAAAAGAAGATAAGCCATATCCAATGGATCGAGCTATGCGGCAGTTTTTTCCGCCTGATCTTCAATAAGAGATCGGTCGCAGCCCATAAGTAGAGTACAGGCGTGCTCAAGCAAAAGACGGAGAGGAGTATGGACATCTCGTTAGCTTTCAACAGTCCAGCCAACAACAAATAGTCGCTGCTGTATATATTTCGGCATCGCAAATCGAGCCAAGCATATCGCACAGGGCTTGGGTATCCCCATCAGAGGCTATGATTTCTTTCCTCTCTCGGTAAAGACGCCCGGCACAGGATTCGTTGGACAGGGCGCAATTCCCCTTTCCCATCAACACCTTTCCCGCTGGGTCTCTGATGTAATAGCCCACCAATAGACCGTTTGCATAGTGGCTTACCCGGGTATTTCCATCGGGTAAGTGCGTGGTAACCTGCTTTAAGACGGCGCGTACTTCTGGGTTTAAATCGATTATAACGGGATATATAACATCGCGATTTTTTAGGCTTACAAAGGGTATTTTTCTGCCTTTGATGGAGATGATACGCGTTTCCAAATCCGGTTTGTCAGGCATCGTAGCCCACACAGCGCTTTTGGCGGTTTGAATTAATCGCGTATCATTTTTTTGCGCATTGACCTGCGCTTTATCGTTTCCATTTTCAGCGAGCGTTTCCGCATAGCGGCAAGCTATAACCCCTGCTGTGAGAACGAGCGTGTAGATTACCTTTCTCATAGCTATCGGATTAATCAGGGCTTAAATGTACAAAAAAATAGTTGAGGTGAAAACGGGTTGTGATTTTTAGTTTGTGCGTGCAGGCTATTTCTCTGCCCTGCGGATGCTGGTAATCAGCGTTTCCCAATGGTTTGTCCGGCAGGGTAGCCCACACAGTGCGCGTTTGCATGTACGGCTTATTATTTTTTCCGTGTTGACTGCGCTTTTGGCATTTGTCTTTGGCAAGTCTTTCTAAATCCGGATGGGATAGCCTTGGGTTGAGAACAGGTGTAGTGTAAACTTAGGATAACAAGTATTAAAAAATCAACCTGGGTAGTCGCTGT
>JANQLC010000012.1 GCA_028280815.1 Flavobacteriales bacterium
CCAACCAAACCCATGCGACAAAACCAAGAGAGACCGAGCAATCCGCTCAAGCATACAAAACAGCAAGGGTCATGCTTATCAAAGCACATCAAACAACCCAACCACCAGCAACCCAATCCAAGCCACTCAATCCAAATCCCGCATATACCAGCTGTAGAAAAGACGAATGCAAAAAACCGATGAAGGACAAGGGACAAAGACAACCCAACCCACCCGACCAACACAGCCAAGCCAATCAGCGGAAAAACAAACGCAAAAAACCCACCCGAACCGATCACGGGAAGTGCGAACGAGAAAAAACCCAACATGCGAAATCCCAAATGCAACCGTGCACAAAGGAGAGCGGAATGACAACTTTCAATTGACAACCGTACACGCCAAACATAAAAACCCCACGCAGTGGACCCGATGAGGAAGAGCCCAATCAACACGACAACCCACGCAAGCAACGCAAAGCGACCCAAGCAGTGAAGCAACGCCAACGCAACCCAAGCAACCAACCCGGCCCAGCCGAATTACAACAACACACCAATCCAAAACCACCAACCCAGAATCACCAACTTAGGATCGCGAGCTCAAAACCACCAGCCCAAACCCTACAAAGCAATCCATGCAACAAAATAATGCACGGGGGACAGGTGACCCGCCAACGCAATCAAACCCACCCAGTACATCGATGGTAAAAAAGACCCACGCAAAAAACCCGACGAAGGACAAGGGACAAAAAACAACACAGCCCAGCCGAGCAGTCGCAACAACCCACTGAACCACGCAGCGAGAGAAACCAGGTCTTTCTAAATGCCAGATAGAAACGGAAAAATAGTTCCGAGCGCGCAAAGGCTCTGAAAAGAGCTAAACCCATCCAAGTCAACCCAAACCAAATAAGCGAGTCAAAGCTGCTTACCCCAGTTATAGAAAAGACAAATGCGAGAACCATGGGGGTGCAACAGTTAAAAGAATGAGAAACTCAAAGCTCTCACCAACTGCAGAAAAGACCCACACAAAAAACCCGACGAAGGACAAGGGGCAAACAAGGCGGTCCAAAGACCAGTCAACCCAAACCCGCCAACCAACCGCAAAGCAATGCAGCTGACAAAACAGCTCGTCAAAACACGATGAAACAAAGTCAGCCCAACCGAGCAACCCGAGCCCAGCTACTCAATCCAGCGAAATGCAAAACCTCATCCATACAAAAGCGCCAGTGACCCAAAACCGCTATCGATACAAACCCAAGGCCAACACCCCAGCATACGCCCTCAAAGCACCCGCAAGAGAAGTGTGACAGAAGGTATCAAACAAAAAATCGATCACGACAGCATTCTATCGTCTTTGATATAAGACATAAACAACCTATATTTGGCTTGTGAAGCGAGACAACACAGACCAATCTAGCAAATGTAATTTTAATTTTAAACTATGCAAATAAAATTCTGTTCAAAATTAAAAATTTAACTTGAAATTAACTTTGATGGAAACCTTTGGGCAAAGGCTTTTAGCCATTCTAAAAGAAAATCACATAAGCAGCTACAAGCTGGCTAAAGAAATCCACGTGTCGAGAGCTACCATATCGAACTACATCAACGGGAAGACCAAGCCAAGTGGTTCAATATTATACGCATTGTCGCAGTATCTCAGGGTTTCGAGAGAATGGATTTTGACGGGACAAGGGGACAAAAACCCCGAATCGCAGGGCGAAGAAACCGCAAAAGCCATGTCGTTGGGGGATCGAATCGAACTCTTGAAAGCCGCCAAAGGCTTAACGGACGAATATCTCGCTGGCTTGTTGAAACTTTCGGACAAATCGTTTGGCGCAATCGTACATCAAGGGGCCCTGAGCAGCTCGGAAAAAGAGCTCATCGAAAGGCAATTTGGACTGCCGCATCACTGGCTGACCTACGGAACCGAGAAAAACTTTGCAACGGACGACCATTCGGTTTCCGAACCGGATCGGTCTTACGACAAAATTGGAGCGAGATGGTCAACCCGAGAGCTGGTTATCTATATGATGGATCACATCAAAGACTTTGAGCGCGATGCGATTTTTATCAACTACATCGCCAAAAAGGCTTATGAAGCGGCTATTGAAACCCTAAAGCCAGGCTCACAAGACTTGAAAAGAGCTGAAACCAAGCCCATAGAAAAGCCTTAGCCCGCAGGGGTTATACAAACCGATGAAAACCGACACTTAGGCAGACAGACTATTTATCCAGGTAGGCACTTCATCCAACCGCACCGTGCAACCCGCCGACTCAACCCAGCTGAGCCGCCGGCCCATACACACAATCCCAAACCAACCGATCAGGCAACCACAATCCAAACCAAACCAACCAAGCCAAATCCGTTGGTCCAATCCAAACCGATCAGGCAGCCAAATCAAGAGAATTAAACCTGCCGAGTCAAGTAAACCAAGTCAACCTATCAAATCCACCGACCGACTCAATCCGCAAAGCCACCACTTTAAGCCAGCTCAGCCGAACAAACCCATCCAAGTAAACGCAAAGCCACCCTTTCAAGCCGACTCACCCAAGCAAACCCATCCAAGTCCTAGGTCAATTAAATCAGGACAGCCCAAGCCGCCAAGCCAAGCAAAACCGATCAAACCAACTCATCCAAGCAATTCCAGCCAACACAAAGCGCCCAACTAACTGACCCAATCAAAACAACCCAGTCCAAGCAACTCAAATCAAGGAACTCAACCCATGCAATCCAACCAACTTAACCCGACCCGCACAGTCAACAAAGACAAACCCTGACCCAACCCAGCCAATAGCACCAAAACCCATCCAAGCCGATAAAGCAGCCGCACAAACGAGCGCGAGATGACAAACCCCAACCGACAAATCCGGCCTATGCCAACTGTAGAAAAAACCATGCAGGAGACTCGATAAAGGACAAGGGAAAAACAACAGAGCCCAAGACCCAACCAACCCAAACCAACTAAACCAACACAAATCCTTACCAACACAAAAACACTGCCGGCTCAAAACCACTTAGATAAAAAAAAAATCGCCGACGCGCAGCCACCACCGAGCCCCGCCCTCCCAATGGCAAAGACATCTTTCAAACACTTTGTGCCAATTCAACTACTCAACTAAGTCAACACAAATCCTTACCAACACAAAAACCACCGGCTCAAAGCCGCTTAGATAAAAAAGGCGCCGACGCGCAGTCACCACCGAGCTCGCCTCTTCTCAGTGGCAACGACATCTTTCAAACCAGCCGCAACCTAAGCAGCACAACCCAATCCACCCAACAACGAACCAGTCGCGCCAGCCCAATGAAGAACACAGTCCAACGAATCCAACCCATCACGCCGACGAACCAGCCATACCGAGTCAACTGAGCCAACTGCAACGCAACCAACACAACGCGACAAGCCAACTCAATCCACACAACCGCAACCCAAACAACCAGCCCAACCCACATGCAATAATGCACCCGTGACAAGCAACCTGCCAACCCAATCAGCACAACAACAAAACAATGCATCCGCGCAACAGCGCTATAAAACCAGCCCTTTCCAACTGTTGGAAAGAAACGGAAAAACAACCGCGAGCACTCAACGCGCCCATGCCGATCGCATCAAATACACATGCAAAAAACCGCAACAGGTGCAACTCCATCCGACCCACCCAACCGACCACAACGACAAGTCAAGCCACGAGCCAATCAATACAAGCATCCAAACCAACTCATCCCAGCCAGCCAGTTCAAACAAACCCACTCGATAACTCAACAGCACACCAGCACAACCCACGCACGCACTCAATCAAAGCAACGCAAGCCAAAATCCAACTACACCCATCGCAGAAAAAACGCTTGCAGAGGACTAGAACATAAACAAACCGATAACTCAACAACCCAATCCATGCAACTGACAAAACAATGCAGCAGCGCAGAGCAAGACAACAACAAACCAACCCAAGCAGTACAAACCAATCAACGCAGCGAATCAGCCCAAGCCAATCCATGCAGCTCAACCTAAGCTAACCCAACCACAACAACCCATGCAATCCAGCCGCTCAACCCAACCAACTGAGCTAACGCCAAGCCAATGCAATGGTGACGAGCAACCCGCAAAAGATAAGTCCACAGTAGAAAAGCGAGACAGAAAACCAGTGTGACACACGACGAGCTCACCGGCGAACCGCCAACCCAACCAATCAGCCCAACAACGACCCACGCGACAGCACACCAGCAAGGCAACTGCACCAAACAAACCAATCACCACGAACCCAACCAGCCAACCCAATCCATGCAGCCCAAACTAAGCTAACCCAAGCACAACAACCCATGCAATCCAACCGCTCAACCCAACCAACCCAATCAGCTCAGCCAACCAGTCAACTCATTCCCGATCCACTTTACTGCAAGGAACTTTTAAAGCCTTTCTCGGCACACCCCTCTCACCATCACCCTTGTTGACTCAGATTTTTTCACCGCGGTCGATACAGGAGCCCATCCGCTCTCATACCAGATCTATAGCTGCGAGCTTATCTTTTTAAACCCTATTTTGCAAGCCCAAAAGACAGTGGATGAAAAGGACGAACGAGCTATTGGTCATCGGTTTGCGACCGGTGATCGAGGCGATACAAAGCGGAAAGACCATCGACCGTCTCTTCATTCAAAACGAGTTGAAAGGTGAACTATCCGCCGTGCTCTTCAAACTGCTGCGGGAGAAAAAGATCCCTTATAATCGGGTGCCCCCGCCCAAGCTCAACCGACTGAGCCGAAAAAACCACCAGGGCGTGGTGGGTTTCATCTCACCCATCGCCTTTCACGACATCGAAATCTTAGTCCCCAGTCTATACGAAAAGGGAGAAATTCCCTTGTTGTTGGTATTGGATCGAATCACGGACACCCGAAATTTCGGCGCCTTGGTGCGCACGGCTGCTTGCACGGGTGTACAGGGCATTATCGTCCCCGAGAAAAACAGTGCCCCGATCACCCAAGATGCCATCAAAACCTCGGCTGGGGCTCTGTTTCGCATTCCCATCATCCGGCATCCCGATCTAAAGGCAGCCCTGCAGTACCTCAAACTATCGGGCTTACAGCTCGTAGCGGCTACCGAGCACGCGGCGCGCACCATCTATGACTTGGATTGGGTAAAACCCACCGCCCTTTTATTGGGCAGCGAAGAAAACGGCATATCGCCAGCCTATCTAAAAATGTCGGACGAGACCAGAAGGCTCCCCATGCTGGGAAAGATCGGCTCGTTAAACGTATCGGTAGCCTGTGGCGCCATACTCTACGAAGCGCTGCGGCAACGCATGAGGTAATTTCTAGGATGAAACGCAATAAGGTGAATGGCCAGCTGAATGATCTTTATCCGCATAGCCAAATCGCCGGTTTCCAGCGAAAATCGATAGGGACGCTTTTTTCTGAGCATTACAAAACTGTCGCAGCCATACCACTGCTGTGATCTGCACAATCGTGAACTCTAAGAGGCAATCAACAAATCCCAATCAACAAGATATGAGCCACCAGCTTTGTCTAACCAGTCGTTTTTTGCGCTATCGACAGTGTAAATATAGAAAGTATACCGTTGAGAAACAAGCCGATTTCAGGATTTCCCAAAATTTTGTGCCCCCTTCTCCCAGCTTCTCACACCTCAGGGATCTGGCGAGTCGATCCGATATCAAGATAGAAAAGCCTGGACTAGAGAAACCGAATGATTCATAACATATGCGTAAATTTGTTATTCCTAAACTCACTGTAGTAGGCATGTGCTATAAGGCCCTTCATCGTATAACCGTCTCGTGTTTAAGGGTTTATCTCTTCAAACGACCGAATGCGATCCGATCAAAAAACGGTCTATAAAAACGTTGGGGTATATCCGCCCGCATACCCGTTACCTAAGCCAATTCAAAGGGCTAACGAAGCCCGGATGCCCGGTCGGGCAGGGCCTCATGGAAATAAAAAACAGTTGCGCAGGAGACGCGCCTTGTGACCTCGACAGGATTCAAACCTGCAACCTTCTGATCCGTAGTCAGATGCGCTATTCAGTTGCGCCACGAGGCCGAATCTCTTCGCAAAAGGGCTACAAATATAAGCCGTCGCGCACTGCCAAAAAAGTTTTTCGTCATATGATTTCAGCGGTAAGCCCGCGCTGCAACAAGCGCTTACACCGAGGACTCAAATCGCAGAGGCTGCCCGACTTTACCTCGCATTTGCCCTTGTAGTGGACGATCAAAGTGCATTGCTCCGCCTGCTGTGGGGCGTGATCGCAAATGTCGATCAGCGATTCGATGACGAAATCAAAGGTATTGTAATCATCGTCATACAACACAATGCAGTGCGCATCCCCCTGGCTTTCCAATAAGGCCAAGCCCTCCTTTTTCTCTTGAGCGTGCCGTGTCGCGTACATCGCCTTATCGATTTGAATCAAATATACCGCTTTTTTGAAAACCTGTGCAATCCCCTTCCCCTGACCTTTCAAATTCAATCGGATTGGGCTTTTACAACATATCATACCGGGTGCAAAGCCTCGAATAAGTCCACAAATATATCGGTTTACACCAGGCGGTGAACAAAAAACAGCGTCCTTGTCCGATTTTGACAAGGGGAAATATCCAAAAACCACACTTTTCAAACCAATAGCGAAGACCAAAAAGTAAAAAACTCTTTTCAAACCGACTCCCACAGGGATAAGAATCAAAAAAAGACCGAACCCTTAGACTATCCAAACGGGAACGAATGCTGAGCAATAGAGGCCTGCTCTTTAAACCCTCAAAGAGGGCAGCATAATAAAACCCTTTTTCAAACCGATTCAAGCAGCACGGGTCTGATAAGGAGCATTGCTCTTTTATTTCCGTCTAGCGGTTTGCATGTACGGCTTATTATTTTTTCCGTATTGACTGCGCTTTTGGCATTTGTCTTTGGCGAGTCTTTCTAAATCCGGATGGGATAGCCTTGGGTTGAGAACAGGTGTAGTGTAAACTTAGGATAACAAGTATTAAAAAATCAACCTGGGTAGTCGCTGT
>JANQLC010000013.1 GCA_028280815.1 Flavobacteriales bacterium
TTCTCATCGGTCTTTTTTGCAATGGGTTCGAGTGGGTTTTGGATTGTGCTACTGGGATTGGCTCGTCTCCATCGGGTTATTCGCATTTGTCCTTTCTACGGTCGGCATAGGTGGATTTTGTATTTTCTCCTTCCTTTATCAAATGCGCGGATTGGGTAACTTTGCGCCAAGCGAGTGCAAGTGTATTGGGTTTCCATCAACGATAAGTGGCTATCGATCGGCGGTGAGCCGGATGAGAGGAGTGAGCGAAATCTACAGTATGAGGGGGCAAACACCTTTTCTATAGCCGAAAGCGCGCTGCGCCAGGGCCATTCCCAGTGCGTTCACCTATTTGACTCCAACCCAGAGCGGATTTGGGATGCGTTCAAACGCCGCTACCAAATCGTAGAAGCGGCCGGGGGCATCGTGCGCAACGAAAGCGATGAGCTCCTCATGATTAAGCGCTTGGGCAAGTGGGATCTACCCAAGGGAAAAATAGCGGAAGGAGAAACGGCGGGCTGTGCGGCGCTGCGAGAAGTACGAGAAGAAACCGGAATCGCAGAATTGAAAATGCGCAAGCCCGCCGGTACGACCTACCACACGTATATGCGCGATGGCCAGGCGATTTTAAAACCCGTTTACTGGTTCCATATAAGCGGTAGCAGCGAAGGAGCACCAAAGCCGCAAACCCAAGAGGGCATTGAAGAAGCGGTTTGGATGAACCCCGCGAAAGTCGAAGCGGCCTCGGCGAATACCCATGCCAATATCAAAGCGCTAATCACTCCGCTAATTTGACCGACGGCGGTACGAAGGCCTTGTGGTCACCCCCATTTCGAATCACATCGCGTACAATACTCGAGCTGATATAGGATTTCCCCGATGAAGTCAAGAGGAAGACCATTTCAATGCGCTGGCTCAGCTCTCGATTGGTATGCGCGATGGCCTTTTCAAATTCAAAGTCCGCCGGGTTGCGCAGCCCCCGCAGTATAAATCGCGCCCCGATTCGCTCTGCAAAGGCTACGGTAAGCCCCATATAAGAGACTACCTCCACTTGGGTCTGCAGCGCAAAGGTCTGGCGAACCCAGGCCAGGCGCCGGTCCAAAGTGAACATATAAGCTTTCAAAGGATTTTCACCGATTCCGATGATGATTTTATCGAAGAGCGGCAAGGCGCGTTCGACAATATCGCAGTGCCCCAAGGTGATCGGGTCAAAAGAACCCGGGAAAAGTGCGGTGCGCCTGTTCATTGGGAGGGGATTCGGTATGGTTTATTGCGGTGCGATGCGGTGTGATTCGTTGCGTTGCACTGTGGCTCGAATTGGTTCATCGAGTTTGTTGCGATACAGTTCGATTTTGTCGTGGTGCGGTTCGTTGCGTTGCACTGTGGCTCGAATTGGTTCATCGGGTTTGTTGCGATACAGTTCGATTTTGTCGTGGTGCGGTTCGTTGCGTTGCACTGTGGCTCGTCTTGGCCCATTGCGATTTATTGCGGCAGGACTCGCTCGAGTTCAGCGGTGACGAATTCTCCGAGTGAAATATCAAAGGCGTTGAGCTGCTGCGGAAATATGCTCTGCTCGGTGAGGCCGGGCACCGTATTGACATCCAAGAGATGGGGCAAACCCGCTCGTATCACGTATTCAGATCGAGAAAAACCCTTCATGTTTAAAGCGCGGTAAACGCTAAGCGCCAAGCGCTTTACCTCTTCCTGCAAAGCGGCATCGATACGCGCAGGCGTTATCTCCTCGGATTGCCCCTCGTATTTGGCCGCATAGTCAAAAACCTCCTCATATACCAACTCAGTGAGCGGTAAAACCCTGGTTTTACCCCGGTACTGCAACACACCCACGCTGATCTCCACGCCTTCGATTGCCGATTCCAAAATCACTTCATCCCCCTCGGCAGAGGCTACAGCAATCGCCTGCGGCAAAGCCGCTTTTTCCTTCACCTTGGTCGTTCCCAGACTGCTCCCCCCCCTATTGGGCTTGACGAAAAGGGGTAGCTTCAGCTGGGCTGCAACATCGTCTACCGAATAGCGGCTCGCTGAATTCAGCAGCAGCGACTGGGGGACGGGAATGCCAAAACTGCGCAAAACGCAGTTGCAACAATACTTGTTAAAGGTAAGGACAGCCTGCTGCATGGAACAGCCCGTATAGGGCATGTCGAGCAAATCAAAGTAGGCCTGTAGGGTTCCATCTTCACCCGGCCTGCCGTGAATGGCTATGAAAACAGCATCAAAAACCTGCTTTTCCCCATTTTTTTGAAATGAAAAATCCCCCTTGTCTATCTCGTATGTCCCGTTTGAGTCCTTAGCCAACCAAAGCTTGGAAAGTATATGGACAGCCGTGGGTAAAAACCGATCCCTATCGATATGCTTCATAACCGCTTGACCGCTCAACATGGAGATGTCAGCCTCAGCGGAGTAGCCACCCATGAGCACGGCGATTCTCTTCCTCATAATTCTCGCTTGTCAACGACTGCAAAAATAGTATTAAAAAGAAACAGTTTACATTTTATCAGCTGCAATTCATACCTTTGCAAAGCCGATCTGAACCCATGGGTCTCATGCGTTTCATCTTTTCCAGAGCCTTCCTATTCGATATACTACTCGCCATTGGCCTTACGCTGTTGATCATTTACATCGCAACCCTGTCACTCAGCGCCATAACCGACCACGGTGAAACCCTTCGCGTACCGGATTTATCCAAGCTGACCCAAGCGCAGATAGGTGAGAGAATGGCCGGGACAGGGTTGGAGATCACCGTAGCTGATTCAGCCGCTTTTAACCCCGACTACCCACCGCTCAGCGTCGTCCAACAAATACCCCGCCCCGGCGCGGTGGTGAAAAGGGGGCGGCTCATTCACCTGACCTTGAACCCCAAAACTTACGAAAGGTTAAAGTTTCGGAATATTTTTGATAAGTCGTTGCGCGAGGCGAAGATCTACTTTGACATATCGAACCTGAAAATCGGCCGGATCACCTATGAGCCCTATTTGGCAAAAGGGGTTGTCCTACGGGCCGAATGCCAAGGCAAAGCCCTATCAGCGGGGGACGAAGTGCCCGAGTTTTCTACCATAGACCTCACCGTTGGAAAGGGCTTGGGAAATGAAATCCTGCGTACCCCCGAGCTGTTGGGCATGTGTTATACCGATGCAGTCCACAAGCTGCGGGAAGAAAATCTCCTGGTGGGGATACTGCGATACGAACCAGGAGCTGACGAGCACAATGGGATCGTCTATCGACAATTTCCCAAAGCAGCCAAGCCGGTCAGAGAAGGTACAGCAATTGCGCTGTGGTTTACGCCGGATACGACTGAGGCTGCGATCCAGGTCGATATGACTCAGGTTGACGCGACTCCAAACGAGGGGGCTGAATTCAAATGAAATCGGCAGGCTTAGATCGGAGAGATGATGGACACTGAGAACCTCAGCGGGGGTAGAAATCAAATAAAGTCGACAGGCTTAGATCGGAGAGATGATGGACACTGAGAACCTCAGCGGGGAGAGAGTTCAAATGAAATTAACAGGCCCCGATCGGATAGCCGGGCGCTATGAACACTACAGATTTATAGCTGAAAGGGGGCAAAGTCCACTTCGCGTAGATAAATTTTTAGTCAATTTTATCGAAAATGCTTCCCGCAATAAAATTCAGCAAGCTGCCCGGGCCGGCAACATTTTGGTCAATGCAAAACCGATAAAACCCAATTGCAGGGTAAGGGCCGGCGACGAAGTGACGGTAGTCCTCCCCTACCCCCCCCGTACGGATGTCATATCGCCTGAGAACATCCCCTTAGACATCCTCTATGAAGACGATCAACTCATCGTCATCGACAAAGAGCCAGGCATGGTAGTCCATCCGGGATACGGCAACTGGACGGGTACGCTGGTCCACGCATTGGCCTACCACTTTGAAAAGCTCCCGAGCCAGCCCGACTCATTACATCGACCCGGTTTGGTACACCGCATTGACAAAGGAACCAGCGGCCTGCTCGTCGCAGCTAAGACCCAAGTGGCACTCGATAAATTGGCCAGACAATTCTTTGACAAGCGCACCCAAAGGCAATACTTGGCATTGGTTTGGGGCAGTCCGAAAGAAGACCGGGGAACGCTTAGGGGCAACATAGGCAGGAGCCCCAGGGATCGCATGCAGATGCGCGTCTATGACGACCCCAACCGAGGGAGGCCCGCCGTAACCCATTACGAGGTGGTGGAGCGCTTTGACTACGTCACCCTGATCGCTTGCCAACTGGAAACCGGCCGAACGCACCAGATTCGAGCGCACCTTACCCATATGGGGCATCCTTTATTCAACGACGCCCGATACGGTGGAGACAAAATGATAAAGGGTATGCGATCTAAGAAATACGAGCAATTTGTACAAAACAGCTTTGCCGTCATGCCGAGACAGGCCCTACACGCCAAGACCTTGGGCTTTATACACCCCACCACCGGCGCGGAAATGCGCTTTGATTCCCCACTTCCATCCGATTTCTCGCAAGTCATCGAGCGCTGGAGAGCGCATGCGACAAACAACCACCGGTTCGATAACATATCATAAATTTGGCTCATTACGTCGATATATTGTAAATTTGACGCCTATCCGCTAATATCGAAAATCGACATCATGAAGAAAACAGAAATCGCTTGGGGGATAATCATCTCATCAGCCCTTGCCCTATCGGCCTGTCGAACGCAGAAAAAGATCGTAAATGCTGTGCCACACAAAGCCATAGCGGCTCACTTGCCCTGCTTTAGTGAGTCCTATCAATCCGATGAAAATTTTCTCTTCGGAACCGGCATGGGAGAGAGCTTAGACAGCGCCCATGCATACCGCAAAGCCAGCTTGGAAACCAAGGGTAAAATCTCTTCACAGATCGATTACCTCTTGAATAAGGTAGTGGATGCATACCGCAAAAAAGCCCATCTCAGCGGTGAACAAATCGCCGCGCTTCGAGTCGTCGCAGCAGGTGCGGCCAACATGCAATTAAACCGATTGCACAACACATGCCAGCGCGATAAAGCGATTGAGGAAACGGGGAAAACCACTTTTTACATCACGAATCAAATCCCTACCGCTCAGGTGATCGACGCTTTTATCGAGCGGACTGAGAAAGACCCTGTGATGCATTACAACTCGGATGACATACGCGCTGCAGCAGCTCAGGTGCTGCAAAGCGCTTTTTAGAAGGCTTATGTAGGCCAATCCTTACAGCACAGCGTGCCATAGGGCTCATCTCAAAGCCTTTATCCAAGACTTAATCCGCTGTTCATCCCCCTTTGGACAGATGAGTAAGGCATCGGCCCTCTCTACCACGATAAAGTTTTCCAAGCCACTGATGACGACCTTCTTTTTTTCGGTGTGAATGATGTTATCCCGCGCCTGAATCCGTACCGGATTCGAACCGAAAAGGGCGTTTCCACAAGCGTCTTTCTCAGCCTTTTCATAGAGTGAACCCCAAGTACCCAAATCGCTCCAACCGAATTCAACGGGCAACACAAAGACGGCTTGAGACTTTTCCAACAGGGCGTAATCGATGGAATCCTCTGCTACCGCGTCAAAAATCTCGTGGATGTGCTCGGCGAAACCTTCGACTTGAAAGGCTTGGTACAGCGCGGGGGCACACTTTTTCATCTCCGTTGAAAAGGCCTGTGTGGACCACGCAAAAATGCCGGTATTCCACAAGTAATCCCCGCCCACCAAAAACGCCTGTGCCTTTGCCGAGCTGGGCTTTTCAGTAAAGTCTATAGCCTTTTTGAGATCGCCGTCAAAATCCGCAAACCGGATGTACCCGTAGCCAGTCTGGGGTCGGTTCGGGGCGACCCCCAAGGCAATCAGCTTTTGCCCATCGGCATAGGCCAAGGCTTGTCTCGCTCTTTGTGCAAAAATTTCCACATCGCAAACCAGGGAATCCGACGGTGTGATAAAGACCTTGGCATGGGGTTCCCATTGCGAAATGCAACGCATGCCATAGGTGATGGCAGCTGCGGTATTTTTTCGCTCGGGCTCGGTGAGCACCCGGTCTGCTCTTATTGAAAGTTGACTCAGCACCGAATCCCGATAGCGCTCCTGCGTGAGGACGACGATTTGATCCGCATCTAAAAAGCGTTTGATCCGAGAAAAAGTGCTCTGCAACAAGCTCTCACCCGTACCCAAAACATCGTGAAACTGCTTGGGTGAATCCGCTGTGCTCAGCGGCCAAAAGCGGCTACCCGTGCCGCCGGCTAGGATCATTCCAAAATCACGCATCGTCGCGTTCCATTCACATCGGCGTTCAGTGCAAAAATACAACTTGCATACCTGCTATAACCACCATAACTTGAATACTTCTTTGTATAAACGAACCCGACGAACCAAACCAACCAAACGATTATAAACAACCCAACCCCTCAACCCAAGCCACTCAATCCAACCGACAGACTCACGAACCCGTGCAACCCACCCGCGCAATCCAAAACCCGCCTACGCCAAGCGTAGAAAAACAAAGGCAAAAACCCACAGGAAGTAGCCCGACCAAACGACCCAACCAACATACTCAAACACCAGCCCACTGAACCAATCGCCCCGATCAACCCAATCCAACCAGCCCATGCAAGGGTAAAACACCAACTCAAAGCCCACGCACGCCAGCTGTAGAAAGGACAAATGCAAAATCCACACAAACAGGGACAAAACGACTCAAAAACCCAATGAAGGACGAGGAAGAGAAACGAGAAGTCCAAAACCCAGCCAACTCAATCGACTCAGAGAATCCGTGGCGCCAGCCCACTGAAGAACGCAGCTCAAGCCAATCCAAATCAACCCAATCCAAAACCCGCTTGAACCCATCGTTAGAAAGACCGATGAGAAAAAACCGACGAAGAGCAAGAGACAAAAAAACGCAACCCAGGACCCGGCTAAACCAAGCGTAGAAAAGATTCATGCGAAGGACTTGTGCCCATCCAGACATTATAAATACAGCTCAACCCGGGCACAGCGAAAGGACGAGGCTCCTTCAAAACCCAGTAGAGACAGCGATGCAGCTGCGCCACACCGGGCAAAAGTTTTTTATTTTAGCAAAGAATTTAAGCCATGGGGTTATTAGATCATATCGGCGCCTATTTCATTATGCTGGGCCGGGTTTTCAAAAAACCCGATCGCTGGCGTACTTTTAAAATCTCAACCTCACGCGAAATTTACGACTTGGGCGTTAATTCCTTTGGTATAAACGCTTTTGTCTCCATTTTTATGGGTGCTGTCATCGCCATACAGATGTACAACAACTTGAAAGACAGCACACTTCCCATCCCCAACTCTTACATCGGCTACGTGACCCGAGAGGTTTTAATCTTAGAGTTTGCGCCCACTATGATCTCGATCATCCTCGCGGGCAAGGTGGGTTCCTACATCGCCTCGAGTATCGGTACCATGCGAGTCACCGAACAAATCGATGCCTTAGAAGTAATGGGGATCAATCCACAAAATTACTTGGTATTGCCAAAGGTCATCGCTGCCGTGATCTTTAATCCCCTACTCATCATATTGAGTTTTTTCCTCGGTTTGTCGGGTGGCTGGCTCGCGGGGATGGTTACAGCAGACTGGAGTTCCTTAGATTACATTTCGGGGATTCAAAAAGACTTCAACGCCTATTCCATCTTTTACTCCTTGGTGAAAACCGTGGTCTTCGCTTTTGTCATCACAACGGTTCCCGCTTACTTCGGCTACCATGTAAGGGGTGGTTCTTTGGAAGTGGGCCGAGCGAGTACGGTTTCCGTGGCTTGGACTTGCATTTTAATCATCATATTGGACTTGCTCATCACACAAATCATGCTCACATGATAAAGGTTGAATCGCTTTGCAAAACATTGGGTCGACAAGAGGTGCTCAAAGAGATATCCACCTGTTTTGAGCGGGGTAAAACCAATTTGATCATCGGGCAGAGCGGCGCTGGGAAAACGGTCCTCATGAAATGCTTGCTGGGGTTGATGCGGCCGACCGCTGGCCAAATACGATTTGACGGCACGGATTACCAATCCATGTCCCAGGCAGGGCGTGCCAAGCTGCGCAGCGAGATCGGCACGGTTTTTCAAGGAAGCGCGCTTTTCGACTCCATGACTGTGGCTGAGAATGTATGCTTTCCGCTGAAAATGTTCAAGCGCACATCTAAAGCTGAAATGTCGGACCGCGTCGACCAAGTGTTGGAACGCGTAAACCTGAATGGGCAGAATGAGAAATTGCCTTCAGAGCTCTCCGGAGGCATGCGAAAACGCGTGGGCATAGCGCGTGCTGTGGCCGCCTACCCCAAATACCTGTTTTGTGACGAACCCAACTCGGGACTCGACCCGAAAACCGCTGGCATCATCGACAATCTAATACGAGAAATCACCGAGGAGTACAATACCACCACTGTAATCAACACACACGATATGAACTCCGTTTTGGAAATCGGTCAAAAAATTCTATACCTCAAAGACGGCGTCAAAGAATGGGAGGGCTACCAAAGGGATATCTTATTTGCCAAAGACAAGGCCATCAACGATTTTGTATATGGTTCTCATCTGATGAACAAAGTAAAAGCAGCACTGCAGAGGGAAAACAGCAACTGAAAAATTCCACCTCAGCCACCGAATCTCGGCTCGTAGCCCTTTCCTTAATCCAACCTCGTCTCGAGGCGATGAAGCTGACAACCCACAATTTGGACCCCACATCCCGGCCCTGAGAAATGAAGACCGCTTTAATCCGATGAAGCCTTGCCCATGGGTTTCCGCGCATCGCGCAACACCCGCGGTAAATCGTTTTTAAAACAAATGCATCCCATCCAAAACCCGCATTACTTCACTCACGTGTTTGGCCGATTCGTTCAGCAAACGCATTTCATCATCGCGCAGCTTTAACTCAATTATCTCCTCAATTCCACCCACACCCAATTTCACGGGTACCCCTAGGTAAATATCGCGCAAACCGTATTCACCTTGCAACCAGGTGCAGCAAGGAAGGATTCGTTTTTGATCGCGCACCACGGCTTCTACCATCTGGGCTGCTGCTGCACCGGGCGCATACCAGGCTGAAGTCCCCAAGAGTTGGACGATTTCGCCCCCACCCCCTTGGGTACGCGCTACGATCTCGTCTATGCGCGGCTGCGATAACAATTCCGTCACCGGGATTCCCCCCACCGTGGTGTAACGCGGTAAGGGTACCATGGCATCGCCATGCCCGCCCATCAATACCGCCTGGATGTCTTTGGGCGAGCAATCGAGCACCGAGGCCAAAAATGAGCGATAACGCGCGGTGTCCAAGACGCCCGCCATACCGAACACCCTGGCGGAATCCACTTTTGCCGTGAGATAGGCAACGTAGGTCATCACATCCAAAGGATTGGAAACCACGATAATTTTGGCATTGGGGCTGTAGGTGATCACCGATTCTGTGACCGATTTTACGATTTTGGCGTTGGCGCTGATCAAATCATCACGGCTCATGCCGGGCTTGCGCGGAACGCCTGAAGTGATCACCACGACTTCCGAATTTTTCGTCTCGGCGTAATCGTCGGCCACGCCCACCAGTCGGGCATCAAAGAGACCGATGGGAGCCGTTTCCCACAAATCCAGGGCCTTGCCTTTTGCCAAGCCCGCTTTGATGTCTACCAATACGACCTCATTGGCGATATCCTTCTGAGCCAACACCTGGGCACAAGTAGCGCCTACATGGCCCGCTCCCACTACGCTTACCCTCATTGTATAAACGGTTTATACGTATTAAAACATGTATATAAAAATAAGAGCACAAAGCTACGAAATATCAGCTTACAATGAATGACGCCCCAGCGAAACCCATGTACCGAAAGCATCCCTTTTGAAATAGTGGCCGAATGCCTTGCATTCGTGAAGGGGACACCACAGGGGAAACCCATATTAAACCTTAGAAGTGGCACCATTGCAACCCCGGTGCGCTTACAAGCTAAGGCGGTAAAGGTTATGGCGGTTGATTTCACCATTTATCCCATCACGTAAATGAAATTAAGTCTATGTAAATGCAAAGAATTAAAAACGAGTATCCCCTTGATATGTAAGCCTGTCTTTGCGTATATTTGACCGAACTCAAAACCACACACGGTTTTAATATAAGGTTGATATCGAGTACATTTTAAGCAAATGAAAAGACACAAAAGTGAAAATAAAAATTTGAAATCCGCTCGCCACTTATCAGGCATCGCTTTGGCCTTACTAATTCTCAGTATCATCCCAGCTTGCTGTGGAGACCATCGAAGCATTGATTCTTTATCGATAAAACAGGCCAGGCTTAAATTAGAAACGGAAAAAGCTAAAGCAAAGGTAAGTTTATTTCAGACGATAGAAGGCTTTAAAAGCCTTCAACACGAAATACAACAAGGGACGATGATTCAGACTAAAATTCAAACTAGCCGAGAGATCATACCCAAAGTCTACGCAATCTATAAAAAAGCACTGAAGGAAGACAAACAGAAGGTGGAAGAGGAGATAAGCCAAGGCTTATCGGATGTGCAAGAGATAGAGGAAAGTGCAGTACAAGCCTTACAGGTTGTGCAAAAGGCGCTGAAAGATTTAGCACAGTCCCTATCAGTTGTGCAAGAGATACAGGAAAGCGCAATACAAGCCTTACCGGTTGTGCAAAAGGCGCTGAAAGATTTAGCGCAGTCCCTATCAGTTGTGCAAGAGATACAGGAAAGTGCAATACAACCCTTATCGGATTTGAAAAAGGTGCTGGAAAAGACATCAACAGTCTTATCAAGTGTGCAAAAATCCGCGATGGCGGGATCAACAGTCTTATCGGATATACAAAAAGCGCTGGAACAGTTAGCACAGCCCCTATCGGATGTGGAAAATCCAAGCAAACTGGAATACGAATTTAATAAAATCTCTACTATTAGAACAGTTGCGCAAGAAGCCAATTATAAATACTTAACCATTAAAGCGTCTACACAACGGGACCTACCTGAAATAGTAGAATTGGAGACAGAACTGAATACTATATTGAAAGCCATAGTCCAGACGGAAAAGCCAGAGACGGAAAAGCCAGAGACGGAAAAGCCAGAGACGGAAAAGCCAGAGACGGAAAAACCAGAGACGGAAAAACCAGAGACGGAAAAACCAGAGACGGAAAAACCAGAGACGGAAAAACCAGAGACGGAAAAACCAGAGACGGAAAAGCCAGAGACGGAAAAGCCAGAGACGGAAAAGCCAGAGACGGAAAAACCGGGGGTTAGATATAAATATATCCCTGATCCAAAATTCAGGAATTACTTAAAAGGAAAATTCCCTGCTGCTTTTATGGGTGAAAATGTAAATCCCAATGACAAAAGCGTAAAAAAAGCTAGGTGGATGGACGTGCACGGAATGAATATAGAGAGGTTGGACGGCATCGAATATTTCACCGCATTGCAACACTTGGATTGTCACGATAACGCATTGAAAAATCTGGACCTGATTAAAAATACAGCACTGACCTATTTATCGTGTTCTACAAACCAGTTAGATAGATTAGACCTAATCGCGAATAAGCATTTACGCACCTTGTGGTGCACAGACAACCGATTAACCCAATTGGATCTGAGACAAAACACCGCCTTGGAAGTATTGGGATGCAATGGCAATCAATTAGAAAAACTGAACTTAAGTCAAAGTGCACGGTTAAAACAACTCTGGTGCCAGCGGAATAAGCTGATTGATTTGGACATAACCGGATTTCGGATCAAACCCAGCCATTCTACCAAGAATGAATTTCAAATCTACTACGGTAATTACGAGGGAGAGCAGCATTTGCAAACCCTAAAGGTAAACGAGGCCTTACAAGACGATTACGAGATCAATCAAGTAAAGACGAGCAGTCCTGGCGCAGTCGTAAAGACTTACGACGATCGGGGTAATGAGAAATGCAGCGACTACGATTTCTCTGCTGATTACGATACCGACCCAGACGCTGTTGGCAAGTGCAGAGGTCAGCTGAAATACATCGAAGACTCCAACTTTAGGAAGTACTTACAAGCGCATTTTAAAAGGGCTTTTTCAATACGGGGACGAGTAAAGGATCAAATAGACTCCGACGATCCGCGTGTAAAAGCGGCTACGGAGTTGGACGTGAGTAAGCGTCAAATAAAGTCTTTAAAAGGAATCGAATATTTTAAAGCATTGCAAAGCTTGGATTGCCATCAAAACTATTTGAAGACTTTAGATATGAGCGGAAATCCCCAATTGAAGGAATTGAATTGTTACGACAATCAATTGGGATATCTCGATGTCAGCAAAAACACCGCTTTGCAGGTACTGGATTGTCAGATTAATCACTTAACTCAATTGGATTTGAGCCAAAATACCGAGTTGAAACAGCTGTGGTGTTACCAGAACGAAC